>CAYZGA010000030.1:0-21671 GCA_964477945.1 uncultured Halobacteriales archaeon | reverse complement strand
TTCCGTGGTACTTCACCAGCCCCTGTATCGGGTGGGCCGTCGCCGTCGCCTTCATGCCTGGAGTGTCCGGCCCACCCCACTTGGGCCTTCCCTTCGGTCCCGTCTGTGTGACGTGATATGAGCCCTTATTACCGTGAATCCACAAAGACAGATGTTCAGATGGACTCAGGGCTCCGCGTCGGCATCGTCCAGCACAACCCGGTCGTCGGCGATATCACCGGTAACGCAGAGCGTATCGCCCGCGAGTACGACAGCACGCTCGACCCGGAGCCGTCGCTGGTCGTCGCGCCGGAACTCGCGCTCGTCGGCTACCCGCCACGGGACCTGCTCCACCGCGACGGCATCATCGACGCACAGCGGGCGGCACTCGACGCGCTCGCCGAGCAGACAGTCGACGGCCCGCCGCTGGTCGTCGGGGCGACACTCCCCGCCCACGGGACCGGGCCGCCGGTCCACAACTCGGCGGTCCTGCTCCGCGACGGGGCGGTGGCCGACACCTACCACAAGCGACTCCTGCCGACCTACGACGTGTTCGACGAGCACCGGTACTTTTCGCCCGGCGACGAGCCGGTGGTGGTGGAGGTGGACGGTGTCTCGGTCGGTCTCACCGTCTGCGAGGACGCCTGGCACGACGCCGTCGTCACCGGCCAGCGCCGGCACGCTGCCGACCCGCTCGCGGAGACGGCGGCCGCCGGTGCCGATATCGTGCTGACACTCTCTGCCAGCCCGTTCAGCATCGACAAGCCGGCCCGCCGCGAGGAGCGCTTTCTCGCACACGCCGCGAGGACCGACTGTCCGGTCGTCTTCGCGAACCAGGTCGGCGCGAACGACGAACTCGTCTTCGACGGTCACTCGTTTGTCGCCGCCGACGGCGAGATACGGGCGCGTCTCGCCGGGTTCGATACCGAGACGACCGTCGTCGAGGTGCCGCTGGCGGAGACCACAGACCCGGTTGCGCGCTACGAGCGCGACGCGGCCGGACAGGCCCGGGCGGCGCTCGGACTCGGGGTTCGTGACTACTTCGACAAGACCGGGTTCGACGAGGCGGTTATCGGTCTCTCGGGTGGTATCGACTCCTCGGTGGCCGCCGCGCTCGCGGTCGACGCCCTCGGTGTCGACAGCGTCTACGGCGTCTCACTGCCCAGCACCGTCACCAGCGAGCAAAGCGTCGCGGACGCCCGGGCGGTGGCCCGCAACCTCGGTATCAGCTTCGACGTCATCCCCGTCAGGGAGGCTGTCGAGGCGATACACCGGACCGTCGCCGACAGCGCGGTTTCGCTGACCGGCGTGGCGTTCGAGAATCTCCAGGCCCGGGTCCGGGGGGACGTGCTGATGGGGCTGGCGAACCAGCGCGACGCTCTCGTCCTGACCCCGGACAACAAAAGCGAGGCGGCGGTGGGCTACTGCACGCTGTACGGTGACACCGTCGGCGCGCTCGCCCCGCTCGGGGACTGTCAGAAGTGGCTGGTCTACGACCTCGCCGCGGCGTTCAACCGCACGCCGCCGACCGGTGTCACGTCGTCGACCGTCGTCCCGCCGTCGGTCATCGAGAAGGCCCCGACGGCGGAACTGGCCGAGGACCAGACCGACGCCGACGACCTGCCGCCCTACGAGCAACTCGACCCCGTTATCCGGGCGTACATCGAGGGTGGTGAGAGCGGGACCGCGCTCCGCGAGCGGTACGCCGACGAGGTGGTCGACCAGGCACTCGCGCGTATCACCCGCTCGGAGTTCAAGCGCCGGCAGACCCCACCCCCGCTCCGTATCACGCAGAAGGCGCTCGGTCGCGGCTGGAACTACCCCGTCGCCGCCAGCTACGACCACGTTCTCGAACGGGACTGATACGGGTTAGTGTACCGGTGGACCGCACTCGTCCGGTCGATACCGGAATGACTCGGAGTACTCAGTACGAACGGGTGCGAGTACCGGGGACAGAACGGGGGCCGACGAGAGAGACAGCCGGTCGTCTCAGATACCGAACGCGAACCTGAGCATGTCGCGGGTTCCGGGACCGAGTCCGACGGCGATGACCGCTCCGAGCAGCACGATACCGAACCGCGGGCTCTCGTCCATGAACTCGTCGTTGAACAGCGCGACGATGGCGAGCGGAATCAGCATCTTGATGAGCGCGAACGGCCACGCCTCGCCGACGTAGATACCGGCGACCGTGTCGCCCCCCTGGAGCGTGCCCGTCGTGTCGATGACGAACTCGTTGAACGGGTGCTTGGGGCTGTAGTCGATGCCGAGATTCCAGACCTGGGTCCAGTCGTTTGCGAGCACGTTCGCGAACCCGTCGACCGCGTGGCCCCAGACGACGACGAGACCGACGAGTCCGGTGCCGGCGTGTGCGGCCGGCCAGAACCGCTCGGCCCCCTTGTAGACGGCAACCGCCGACAGCGACGCCAGTCCGATGATAACCACGACGACCCCAGGTTCGAACGAGATGTACGCTGTCGTCGCGGAGAGATACAGCAGGTACCCGACCGCGGCGGCGAGCCACCCGGCTCCGATGACCCCGAGCGGCGTGGTGTAGCTGTCGGTCACCTCGCGGCTGTGGAGCCACTTGCTGAGGAAAAACGAGGCGAGAGCGATTGCGAACACCGTGAAGTAGATAAACGGGCTGATGAGCACGGCACTGGTGGGAAACTCCAGCGCGGGAGTCGCGTCGGCGCGAATCGCCGCGACGAACGCGTCCTCGACGGTCCGTAGCGCGCCACCGAACAGCATGAACGGGACCAGCGCGTAGAAGAACCGATTGTAGGGGGCAAACTCCACGTCACGGAGCAACAGGTAGACACCGGCGAGCATGAACACGAGCACGGTGATGTACCCGAGCGTCGAGACGACGGTGTAGCCGGGTTCGGCAACAAAGGCGGTGGTGTCGTAACTGCCGGGCTGGCAGTTGATACCGCTGCCCTCGATAGTCCGGCTCTGTTCGGTGAGTCTGACATAGCAGTCCACGCCGTCGGCGTCGGCGTGGACCGGTCCCCAGAAGTACTGCCAGAGAACACCCCAGTAGACACGCTCGGTGAACGCGACAGCGGCAGTGGCGATAGCGACAACTGCCGCGACCAGCGCGCCCACCCAGGCGAGTTCGGGACGCACACCGTACCGCTCCAGAACCTCCATACACGTTTCTCGGGGTGGCTCCAAAGTTGAGCGTTCCGGTCCCGTGTGGGACGACCGGGCTCCCCCGTGGGGGTTATCGGGTCGCGAGCGCCGAACCACCGGGCGGTGCTGTCGGGTGGTCGGCCCCCGGTCCGCGGCGGGTCTGGCCCCGGCAGGTCAACCGACCGTCGAGACGGCGGAGCGCCGACAGTATCAGAACTCCCGGTTCTCGTGGGTGGCGATGCGCTCGCGCCAGGCATCCGGAATCGGCCGGGGCCGGCGGCTCCCGTCGTCGAGGGCGACGATGACCGTCTCGGCAGTCGCCGCCAGTTGCCCGTCGGCGCGTATCTCGTAGCCCATCGTGATGCTCGTCCGGCCGATGTCGGTGACACCGAGCGCCACCACGATGTCGTCGTCGAGTTCGACCGGGCGCTCGTAGTCGACGCTGACGTGTGCGACGACGAACCCGGGCGAGAGCGGTGTCGAGGCAAACACCTCCCGGATGTACTCGACGCGGGCCTGTTCCAGATACGTGACGTAGACAGCGTTGTTGACGTGACCCAGTGAGTCCAGGTCGCGATACCGAACCGACAGCGCCACCTCGGTCGCGTACTCGGTCATACTCCTCGTCCGGTGGTCCCCGGTTTCGGTCTGTCGATGCGGGTCGCTGTCGAGACGAAAGATTATAACCGGCTACCGTCGTGTCGTCAGATATGCAACGGCGAACGCTGCTCGGTCTACTCGGGGGGTCGCTCACAGTCTCGGTTGCGGGTTGTCTCGGCGGTGACGGCGGCAACGGCGGTGACGGCGGCAACGGCAACAACGGAAGCGTCATCGCCGGTCGCGAGGAGTTCCGGGGCACGAGTGAGTCTGGCGGGTTCGTCTGGTTCGGTGAACGGGACGCCGAGGAGGCCCGCGACGACGGGTTGTCGCTCCCGCCCTCGGACACCATCGAGAACCCGGTCGTCGTGGACGCGGAACTCAACAACGACGGGACCTGGCAGTCGACGGAGATTCAGTTCCCGAACCTCGTGCTCGCCGGCCTCGAGAACGTCGACCCGGTTGTTACTGTCCCGGGCGGACTCTCCGGCGAGTTCAGCGAGGAGGACGAACGCCTGACAGTCCAGGGTGAGGTGACCGCGACGGTCTCTGTCGACGGCGAGGAGCGGTCACTCACCTTCCCGCTGGACGCGACGACCGAGACGAGCGGGGACCTCGAAGGGTCGTTCGAGATTCAGGATGACGTTATCGTCACCACCATCGTCGACAACGCGTCGGTCGTCACAGACACGTTCGGCGGGGCTGCCAGTGCCGTCGACTCGGCGCTCAACCTGCCCGGCCCGACCCGAGGTGACAACTGGTTCGAACTCCCACTGAACATCGAACCGACCGAGTAGTCGGGCAGTCGACGCCCCCAAACCGATCCGTTTCGCCGCCGACCCGTCGCGTGCCGGTGTCCGGGTCCGCAAAGGAAGTCTTATGTGGCCCTGCCGTAATCTCTCTGACATGGAACGGCGAAAGTTGCTCGCACTGCTGGGTGGTTCGGCGTCAGTCGCCGTCGCCGGGTGTCTCGGCGGGGACGGTGACGGCGGAAACAACAACAGCAGCAACGACGACGGGGGTGACGACGCAAACGGGGGTGACGGGTCCGAGGCGGAGGCGAGTCTTGCTATCGATTTGACATCGACACCGGACAGCGTCGAGATCGGCGGGACACTGACAGCCGAGTGGGAGGTCGAGAACACGGGTGACCTCGAGGGAACCCAGACGGTCGTGTTCAGCGTCGGCTCACTCGCACCGGAGGGCAGCCAGGAGGTGACCCTCGGCGGCGGCGAGACCACCACCGGCGAGTTCAGTTACACTGTCGCCGAGGGCGACACGGGCGAGCTCACGGTCACGGTTGCAACCGACGACGACAGCGCCGAGGCGACGGTGACGGTGCCGGAACCCGCGACGTTCGCGGTCAGCATCACGGCGATCAGTCCGGTCCAGGTTCAGGCCGGGTCGGAGGTTGCTGTCCCGTGGGAGGTCCAGAACACGGGTGATCTCGAGGAGACACAGACGCTCGTGTTCAGCGTCGACGGCACCGAGGAGGGCAGTCAGGAGGTGACACTCGGCGGCGGCGAGACCACCACCGGCGAGTTTACGTACACGACCAGCGAGGACCAGGCCGAAGTCGAACTCACCGCCACGGTGGCCAGCGACGACAGCGACGCGAGCGTCACGGTGGTCCCGACCGGTGAACTCCCCGATATCACCGCGACTGTCCAGCGTGCGGCGGTCGGTCTCGACGCCAACCCCGACGAGTACCCCGAGCGGGACCTGACGGCACTCGACCCCAGCGGACCGATCGTCGAGGCACCCGGGAGTATCTCCGACGACGGCACCTGGCAGAGTGACGACCCCAGCGTGCCCGACCTCACCGACCTCATCTCGGATATCGAACTCGGCTCCGTGCTCGGTGACTTTCTCGAAGGGCTCGATATCCAGGAGGACATCATCGACGAGTTTCCGCTGGCGGACCTCCAGGGGGCGGTCGTCAGTCTCGTCGAATCGCTCGACGCCAGCGAGGAACAGGCCACGACAATCGGCCAACTCGTCGGTTCGCTCGACCTCGATATCGGCCTGCCGATTCCGCTCGACGGAATCGTCGAGGGCCTGTTTCTTGATCCACAGGGGCAACTCGAGAGTGTCTTTGGTATCCTAGAGGTGGAGACAACCGAGGGCCTCCTGAACGCAGTTATCGGGTTCATCGACGGGGTCGAGGAGGGTGACTACGAGGGGCTGAAACAGTTCCTCGTCGGCGCAGTCGAGGGAATCGACCTGTCCGGGGTACTCGGCGCGTTCAGTATCGGCGTCCAGCCCGAGCCGATCTCGGGGACGTTCGACCCCGGCGTCGAGGGGAGTGAACTGCTCATGACGGTCCCGCTGACGTCGGCGACGCTCGTGCCGAGCATCGGCGGCACCGACGACCCGCCCGAGATCGACCTCGACCTCGGTCTCGACCTCACCACCGCGACGAGCGGCAATCTCGAGGGTGACGTCTCGCTGGACCCCGAGAACGACAGTGCGACCGCCACCGTCGTCGACAACGAGTTCACACTCGACCTCCAGCAGTTCGATCTGCCGGGACTCGCACAGGGACTCGACTTCCCGAGTCTGTTCGAGACCCTGTTCGAAACCTTCGAGATCGACCCCGACGAACTGGGGTTCGGCCCGACAGAACTCGCCAACCGGATAGACGTGCCCGCGCTGCTCCAGAACGGCGGCGTGCTCGAGTTTGTCGCGTTCTTTATCGACGATACCTCCGGTCGACACGCCGTCGAGGCCACCGTCGATATGACGTTCAGGGACCTCGAATCGGCGCTCGAAACCGCCTGATACCGCCGCCTCCTGGCGTCCCGTTGACAGTCCGCGCGGGTCGAGACACGCCCCGGGGCTGAGAGAGTGTCCTGTCGACAGTCATATTATCGCGGCCGCCGAGCGGGTAGGTATGCCGGAACTCGCGGATATCGAGACCGTCGGTGTCGTCGGTGCCGGGACGATGGGCAGTGGCATCGCGCAGGTCGCCGCCACGGCGGGGTACAGTGTCGTCGTGCGGGACGTCAACTCGAAGTACGTCAGACAGGGGCTGGACAGCGTCGAGTCGGGGCTGGAGCGCGACGACACCCTCGACCCCGCCGAGGTCGAGACGGTCCGTGACCGGGTCCGGGGCACGACGAGCATCGAGACGGTCGCGGAGGCCGACCTCGTCGTGGAGGCCGTCGTCGAGGACCTCGCGGTCAAACGGGAGGTGTTCGAGGACCTCGACCGGATGGGTGCCGACGAGTCGGTGCTCGCGACAAACACCAGCACGCTCTCGATCACCGCCATCGCGGCAGCAACAGACCGCCCCGGGTCGGTCGTCGGTATCCACTTCATGAATCCGGTGCCGGTGATGCCCGGCGTCGAGGTGGTCGTTGGCGAGCACACGACCGAGGAGACGACCGCCCTCGCACACGCCTTTGCCGAGGACCTCGGCAAGACAACGTGGGAGTCGGCGGACAAACCCGGGTTCGTGGTGAACCGCGTGCTGATGCCGTGGATAAACGAGGGTATCCGTGCCTACGACGAGGGTGTCGCATCGAAGACCGATATCGACACGGGGCTCAGACTCGGGACCAACGTCCCGATGGGACCGCTCGAACTCGCCGACCACATCGGACTCGACGTCGTCCTCCACGCCAGCGAGACACTCCACGAGGAACTCGGGGACCGCTACAAACCGGCCTACCTGCTGAAGCGCAAGGTCGAGGCCGGCGACCTCGGCAAGAAGACCGGTCGTGGGTTCTACGAGTACGAGGACTGAGGCCGGCGCGAGCGTCGAGAGGCGCTCGCCGGGCCTGTTCAGACGAGCAGTTCCGCGCCGGTTTCGGCGTACTCGACGACGACACCGAACCCGGGAATCAGCAGGACCGTCACGAGCAGGGCGAGCGCGATAGCGGCGTACAGTCCGGTCGGGTAGTCGGAGATCTCGAGGTCGTCGGCGGGTGCCTCGGTCCATATCGCCCGGACGACGCGGCTGTAGTAGAACACCGAGACGGCGCTGTTGAGCACCAGCGCGACCCCGAGCAGGGCGACACCGCCGTCGACAGACGCCCAGAGGAGGTAGAACTTCGAGAAAAAGCCGGCACCGGGCGGGAGACCGGCGAGCGACCAGAGAAAGACGGCCATCGCGATTGCGGCAAAGGGTGCCCGGTCGCGCAGTCCGCGGTAGTCCTCGATGCGGCGGCCGAGCTCCCAGTACTCGCCGAGCGCGATAATCAGAAAGGCACCGGTGTTCATGAACCCGTACACGAACAGATGTATCATGCCCGAACTCAGCACACGGAGGCTGTTGGCGTCGGCGGTCAGCGCCGCGAGTCCGATGAGCGCGAACCCGGCGTGACCGACCGACGAGTACGCCAGCATCCGTTTTATCTTCTCTTGACGCAGTGCCGCGAGGTTGCCGACGGTCATCGTCACCACGGCGAGCACCTGCGCGGCGACGACCCAGTCGACCACCGCGGGTACCCCGTCGGCGAACCCGACCACGTCGACGAACACGCGAAAGGTGACGACGAACCCGGCGGCTTTCGACGCCGAGGAGAGAAAGGCGGCGACCGGTCCGGGTGCGCCCTCGTATGCCTCGGGGGCCCAGAAGTGGAAGGGGACGGCCGCCATCTTGAACGCGAACCCGCCGAGCACGAGCAGGACACCGACCCCGAGAATCCCGGGGTCGAGCACCGCCCCGGTCGCGATTGCCTCGGTAACGGGTTCGAACCCGAGACTCCCCGTCGCGACGTAGACCAGCGAGATGCCGTATGCCAGAATCGCCGACGAGAGCGCGCCGACGAGAAAGTACTTCAGCCCCCCTTCGACGCTGCCGCGGTTGTGCTTCAGCGAGGTCACGAGCGCGTAGGAGGGCAGCGAGACCAGTTCGATGCTGACGAACGCGACGACGAAACTGTTCGCCATCGCCACGAGCGCCATCCCGGTTGCCGAGAGCAGTGTCAGACTGTAGTACGCCGCCTGGTCGGGGTGGTCCTCGAGGGAGTCGTAGCTGGCGAGACTGACCAGCACGACGACGCTGCCGACGATAGCGGTGAAGAAAAGCGCCATCCCGTCGATGACGAGGGTGCCGTCGAACAGGGTAATCGCACCGCCACCCTCGGGCTGTCCGGTGCCGCCGAGGAGATACCAGAGCGTGATGGTGAGGCTGGCGAGACCGCCGGTCGTCGCGACACCCGCGAGCACACCGGCGTTGTCCTCCTCGGGAGCCACCGCGTCGACGAGCAGGAGCAACAGCGCCGTCCCCACGAGCGCGAGCGCGGGTCCGAGCGCCGCCCACTCCGGGAGCGTGCCGAGGGTCACCCGGGGACACCCCCCGTGAGTGCGACTGCGCGTGGCAGCGAGACCACCGCCCCCGCGTCGACGAGCGGCGAGACGGCATCCTGGACCGCCTCGTAGACGATGTCGGGGTTGACACCGAGCAGGAGTATCAGACCGAGCAGGAGCAACATCGGGGCGATGTCGTGTGCGGGGGCGCGGCCGACCTCGTAGTCAGTGTCGAGTCGGAACCCGCCGAACAGCGAGCGCTGCATCCCCCACAGCAGGTAGCCCGCGACGATGACGATACCGAACATGGCAACAGCGGTGACGAGCGGGGCGGCGGGGATGGTCGTGGACTCGAACGCGCCGATAAAGACGAACAGTTCGGCGGCAAAGCCGCTCATCAGCGGCAGTCCCATGTAACCGAACGCGCCGGCGACGAATATCCAGGAGGTCCACGGCATCCGGTCTGCGAGTCCGGCCATGTCACCGAGCATCCGCGTGTGGGTGGCGTTGTAGATGACGCCGACGGCCATGAACAGCAGTCCGGAGATGAGCCCGTGGCTTATCATCTGGAAGGTGGCCCCGCCCATCCCGTGCGGGGTGAACGCGACCAGCCCCACGAGGACGTAGCCCATCGACGAGATAGAGGAGTAAGCGACGATGCGCTTGAGGTCCTGCTGTGCGAGCGCGAGCAGGGCCCCGTAGATGACGCTGACGACACCCAGAGCCACGAGAGGGGCCGCGAGGTCGCGCGCGATACCGGGCAGCATCGTGAAGTTGAACCGCAACAGCGCGTAGGTCCCCATCTTGAGGAGCACGCCGGCGAGGATGACCGAGACAGGGGTCGGGGCCTCGACGTGGGCGTCCGGGAGCCAGGTGTGAAAGGGGACAACGGGCACCTTCACCGCGAACCCGAGAAAGAGCAGGACAAAGGCACCGAGCCGGAGTCCGTCGGGCTGGAGCGTGACTGTCTGCCCGAGCAGACCGACATCGAGCGAGCCGAGCTGGTCGGCGCGCATCGCCTGCGCGATGTCGGGCAGACTCAGCGTCGTCAGCGAGGTATCGAGGCCGAGAATCAGGGAGAACAGCCCGACAAACAGCACGAGCGAGCCGAGGTTGGTGTAGACGAGGAACTTGATGGCGGCGTAGTTCCGGCGCGGGCCGCCCCAGCCGGCGATGAGCACGTACATCGGGACGAGCACGAACTCCCAGAAGATGAACCACAGAAAGAAATCGAGCGCGGTGAACACGCCGATGAGTGCCGTCTCCAGCAGGAGCACGAGCGCGTAGAACTGTGACTCCCGCTCGTCGATGGGTGTCCAAGCGGAGACGAGCGCGGCCGTCACGAGCACCACCGTCAGCGCCAGCAGCGGGAAACTCACCCCGTCCACGCCGACGTGCCACTGGACGGTGTACTGTCCGATGTCGAACCACGCGAGTTCCGTCTCGAAGGCGACCGTGCCGCCGGCGGTGAGTGCGTTACCGCTAGCGTCGAACAGGGCCCACATGACGAGCACACCCGCGAGCGGGAGGAGACTGAGCCCGGTGGCGAGTTTCGCGGCGTACTCGTCGGGGGAGGCGGCGACGAGCAGTGCGCTCGCGAGTGTCACCGCGAGGACGAGCTCGACGAACATCAGAACCACCAGCCCTCCGCGAGCGCGAACACGACGAGCAACAGCACCAGCCCGAGCACCAGCAGGGCGGCGTAGTTGCTGACCACACCCGTCTGGAGGCGACGAAACCGGGAGCCGAGTGCGAGCGCGAGCGCCCCGGCGGCGTTGACCAGTCCGTCCACGACACCCTGGTCGAAGCGGTTCGAACTCAGCGCCGCCGGCAGTGTCACCTTCGTCGCCAGCCAGACCTGGTACTCGTCCTGGTAGTAACTGTTCACGAGCACGGCCCGGGCACGGCCGAGTCGGGTTGTCTGTGGCTCGGGGTCCGCGCCACGGTAGAGGTACCACGCCCCGGCGGCCCCGGCAACCGCGAGCACGAGCGCGAGCAGACCCGGTCCCAGCGGCGAGATGTCAGCCGTCTCGTAGCCGGCGAACTCCGCCAACTGGGCCGCGTAGTGACCCTCCGAGAGCGCGAACTCGCCGTCGGCCATGAGATCACCGACCCCGTCAAGCGTCGCGCCGTCGAGCCACTCCCTGAGAAACAACGCCTCCGTCGGCAGGAACCCCTTCAGGGTGCCGAGGTTCAGCACACCGGCGACGGTGGCGAGCAGCCCCAGCACCAGCAGCGGTACCCGCATACTCCAGGAGACTGGGCCGGGGTCCGCTGCCTGTTCGGTCCGGGGGTCGCCGTGGAACGTGAGCAGGACCATCCGGACGGTGTAGAACGCGGTCACCGCGACGGCGAGCAGTCCGAGCGCGTAGGCGACCCACAGCACCGACACGCCGCCGAGTGCGTGCTCCAGGGTCTCGAACAGCACCTCGTCTTTCGACCAGAACCCGGCAAAGGGGGCGATTCCGGCGAGCGCGAGCGACCCCGCGAGAAAGGTGTAGTAGGTGACGGGCAACCGCTCGCGCAGACCGCCCATCTCCCACATGTTCTCCTCGTGGTGCATCGCGACGATGACCGCCCCCGCCCCCAGGAACAGCAGCGTCTTGAACACCGCGTGGGTGGCGAGGTGGAACACGGCCGCGACGTACCCACCGCCGCCGAGTGCCAGCATCATGTAGCCGTACTGTGAGATGGTCGAGTACGCGAGCACCTGCTTGAGTTCCTGCCTGACCAGCGCCATCGTGGCGGCAAAGAGCGCGGTGAACCCGCCGACGAGCGCGAGCACGGCGAGGGCTGTCGGCGAGAGGGCGTAGAACCCGTACATCCGGGCGACGAGGTAGACCCCGGCGGCGACCATCGTCGCGGCGTGGATGAGCGCGGAGACGGGTGTCGGGCCCTCCATCGCGTCGGGGAGCCAGGTGTGCAGCGGGAACTGCGCGGACTTGCCGATTGCGCCGCCGAGCACCAGCAGGCCGATACCGTCGACGACCTGCTGGCCGCTGAGGTCGAGGAAGGTGTACTCGCTGTCCCCCTCGACGACTCCCTCGGCGGCGGTGACAAACGAGTCCGGGCCGGCAAACGCCGCCGTGCCGAACGTGGCGAACACGGCAACCACACCCACGAGGAAGAAGTAGTCACCGAAGCGGGTGACCAGGAACGCCTTCTTCGCGGCGCTCGGTGGGCCCGGTTCCCGGAAGTAAAAGCCGATGAGCAGATACGAGCACAGCCCCATCAGTTCGAAGAAGACAAACGACATCAGCAGGGTGCCGGCGACAACAAAGGCGAGCATCGAGAACGTGAACAGCCCCAGTCCGGCGTAGTAGCGGTCGAGGTCGGGTTCGCCCTCGCCGTTCATGTAGCCGAGCGAGAACAGGTGGACAAGAAAGGCAACAAGCGAGACGACGACCAGCATCAGCGCCGACAGCGGGTCGACCAGCAGGCCGAATGTGAGGTCGACACCTTCGCCCTCGAGACCACCAGCAAAGGTGTAGACAGTCCTGTGGGTCGGTTCGCCACCGAGCGCCAACTGGAGGGCGATCCAGACAGAGAACACGAGTGACCAGCCGGTGGCGACGAGACCGGGGAGCGCCCCCTGGAGCGGCAGATACCGGCCGGCAGTCAGCGTAATGACGAACGCGACCAGGGGAAAGAGAACAACAGACACCCCGGGGTCGAGCAGTGTGGTCACGTTACCACCTCATCGTGACCGCGTCGGTCACGTCGATACTGTCGAAGTTCCGGTCGAGCGTGAGGATGATACCGATTCCCACCGCCACCTCGGCGGCGGCCAGCGCGATGACGAACAGCGCGAACAGCTGTCCGGTGAGGTTACCGTACTCCAGTCCGAACGCGACGAGGTTGATGTTCGCGGCGTTGAGCATCAGCTCGACGGACATCAGAAAGAGCAGCGCGTTCCGGCGCACGAGCACGCCGAACACGCCGATACAGAACACGCCGGCCGACAGGAGCAGGTACAACTCGAGCGGGACGGTCACTGTCAGTCACCCCCCTCGTCGCGGCTGGCGAGCATCAGCGACCCGTCGAGGGCCGCGTCGAGCACCACCGCGAGCACGACCAGTGCCACCAGGAAGCTCTCGGTGTTCTGGTAGACGAGGGCCTCGCCCGCCGCCGCGGGTTCACCGAGCAGCGCGTAGCCGATACCCGAGACGATACTCACGTCGGCGAACCCGTCGGGGTCGGTGACCAGCGGCTCGAAGGGACCGGTGTCGCCAGCCGTGAGGACGGTCAGCGCCATCACGACGAACAGGCCAACCGCGACGAGTCCCGGCAGGAGATGCCGGCCGACCGGGATAAACGGCGAGCGACTCATGCTGTCTCCTCCGGGTCGGTCGTCCCGAACTCGTCGGTGTCGGAGTCGTCCTCGCGGGTGAGCATCACGCCGAACGTGACCAGGATGAGCACACCGCCGACGTAGACGAGCACCTGTATCACGGCGACGAACTCGGCGGCGAGCATGATGTAGTGAACCGCCACGCTCGACAGCGCCACCCCGAGCAGCAGGGCAGAGTGCCAGATGTCGCGGGCTAGTACGACCCCCAGACTGCTCGCGAGTGTCACGAACGCGAACAACCCGAACGCGACCTGTTCGAACACCATCTGTTCGAAACTGCTACCGGCGCGCTCTTCAACATTCCCCTTCTGTTCGCGGAGACTGTCGAGTCGACGCCCCACGTCCTGTCCGGTCACGACCCAACCGCCCGGTCGCCCTGCCCGCGGTGTCCCGGGACGCCTGCTTGTGAGGGACTTATGACCGGCGCACACGAACGGGGTGTATGCTGACGGTAGATATCGACGAGTTCGTGCTCGAACTCGACGAGGGGACACTCAAGCACGTCGGTGCCTCGAACAAGTCCGCGACGATCAAACTCTACGATGTCGAGCGGACGGACCTCCGCGAGTTTGGCGACCGGGTCAAACTGGCCTGCGAGGACGACGGCGGTAACGAGGTAGAGGTCGCGCTCGAACCCGACCAGGTCCGTGAACTCGCCCGCACGGCCGAGCGCATGGCCTCGGACGGGGCGCTCGACTGAGATGCCGACGACGACCCGCGACGGTGTCACCCTCTATTACGAGACCGCAGGTACCGGCGAGACAGTCGCGTTCGTCGGCGAGGCGGGGTACGGCGCGTGGCAGTGGGGCTGGCAGTACGACGGGGTAGCCGGCCCGTTCGAGGCGCTCGTCTGGGACCTCCGCGGGACCGGGCGGTCGGACCCTCCGTCGGGCGGGTACGATGTCGACGCGATGGCCGACGACCTGGAGGCGGTGCTCGCGGCGGCGGACGCCCGGCGGGCACACGTGGTCGGTGCCGGACTCGGCGGGATGGTCGCGCTCCGGCACGCCCGCCGGCACGACCGCGTCGCCACCATCTCGCTTCTCGGGACCGCCCAGACCGGGGAGCGAGTCGACGCCGAGGCGCTCCGCGCCCTGCACGCGCCACCCGACGACCCCGTTGCACTCCGGGCGTCGCTCTCCGGGGCGTTCTCGCCGGCGTTTCGCGACGAGTCGTCGCTGGTCGAGCAGGTCTGCCGGTGGCGGGCCGAGGACGACGCCGACGAGGACGCCTTCGAGACGCAGGTCGCAGCCGCGCTCGGGTTCGAGGCCGGGCCGCTCTACGAGCTCTCCCTGCCCGCGCTCGTCTGTCACGGTCTCGACGACCCGGTCGTGTCTGTCGACGCCGGGCGACACCTCGCCGATGAGTTGCCCCGCGGCAGTTTCGAGGCTGTCGAGGGTCGACACCTCCACTTTGCCGAGCACTCCCGGGCGGTGACCGACCGACTGTTCGGGTTCCTCGACGAGCACAGTCGGACGCCGGGAAACAAATGAACAGCCACCGATGGCGGTCACGGGACGACAACGTTCCTGGACCCGGCAGGTGAGCGCACCCGCGTCGACGCGCTGGGCCGGGAGAGGCGGTGAGTTCTGTCTCTCGGCGTGAAACGCCCGACCCGGGTATATCTGCTCCCGGCAACCAGTAGAGAGTATGCGAGCTACAAAGAAACACCTCGCTGGTATCGTCGCTGCAACCACCGTCGGCGCGTTCGCCCTCTACCAGTTCCGTAACCGGGGCGACGAAGACGACCCCGAAGCGGACACCGACGCCGGGGCCCCGGCCTGAGACGGCGAGCGCTCGTCTCCGTCTCCGTGTCGACCACCGGGAACCGAGCGGTCACACCGCGCCCACGACCGTTCCTGTTCCCGTCGGTAGCGAGCGATTCGTGTCGTCGCCACCACACCATCCGGTTCTCGCCCGGACGGGGGCAGGTCAGTCCCGTGTGAGTGCCTCCGGAAGTGTGTCGAGCAGGTCCGTTGCGAGGAGTCCGTCACCGGTGGCGGCGAGGTCACCGGCACGGCCGGTCGCGTAGGCGGCGACGGCGGCGGCGTCGACCGGGTCGAGACGGGCCGCGAGCGCGCCGGTCACGCCTGCGAGTACGTCGCCGGTCCCGCCGACGGTCAGTCCGGGGTTGCCGGTGCGGTTCACCCGGGTCTGCTCGCCGTCAGAGACGATGTCGTACCGGCCCTTGACGAGCAGTGTCACGCCGAGGTCGGCGGCGAACGACGCCACCGCGTCGCGGCGCTCGCGCCAGTCGTCGTGGCGAGGACCGCCCATCCCGGCCAGTTCCCCCTGATGGGGCGTGTAGATCAGCTCTGCCCCGGTCTCGACTCCGGGGACAGTCCGCAGGGCGTCGGCGTCGACGACGACCGGTCCCGTGACCGTCCCGAGCAGGTCGGCCACCGCCTCGCGGGTCCGGTCCGTGTCGCCCAGGCCCGGGCCCACCACGAGTGCGTCGTGGTCGGCCGCGAGCGCGGCGAGTCGGTCGACGCTGTCCGGACCGACGTGGCTCCCCTCGACCGGTCGGACGATGAGACTCTCACTGTAGCCCTGCACCTCGCGGGCGACCGACTCCGGGCACGCGACCCGGACGAGATCCGCCCCAGCACGCAGGGCCGC
This sequence comes from uncultured Halobacteriales archaeon, assembly GCA_964477945.1. GTDB lineage: Archaea > Halobacteriota > Halobacteria > Halobacteriales > Haloarculaceae > Halovenus. Next base: position 5,737 of record CAYZGA010000030.1, on the reverse strand, counting down.
CTGCCCGGTCAGCGCCGGCGCACCCGTGTACGGGCCGCCGCCGACGACGAGCACCTCGCCGTGGTCACCCTTGTGAGCCGCGGGGTCGCGGTCGAGTCGCAGCAGGTCGCCGCGCCCGACAAACTCCCGGGCTGCCTGCGGGATGCCGATGTCGGCGACGGTGACGGGGACCGCCAGCGCGTCGAGTCCGGGTTTCGTCTCGTGGAAGGTGACCACGCGGTCGGGGTCGACCCCGTTCGCCGCGAGTTCGCCGGTCGCCGTGTCCAGCCCCGAGGGGACATCCACCGAAACGACGGTCGCGTCGCTCTCGTTTATCGCCGCGGCGGCACTCGCCGCCGGTTCCCGGAGCGAACCGCTGATACCCGTGCCCAGCAGCGCGTCGACCACCACGTCCGGGTCACCCAGCGCCAGCGCCGTCGAGTCGCGCACCTCGCGGGTGTCGTACGCCGCGCGCCGGAGCGCTGTCCAGTTCTCGCGGGCGATGTCGCTCCCGATGCTCTCCGGACGGCCCAGCAGACACACCCGCAGGTCGTACTCGTCGAGGAAACGCGCCGCAACGAGGGCATCGCCGCCGTTGTTCCCCCGACCGGCCACGATTGTCACGCGCGCACCTGGGTCGGCAACGGTACGCACCTCACGAGCGACAGCGTTGCCACTCGACTCCATGAGTTGTTTGCGCGGGACGCCGAGCGCCTCGGCGTTCGCGTCCACCACCGCCATCTCCGAACCGGTTATCATACCTCACCGTTCGTCGTCCGCGGCAAAAAGCCCACAGGACCCCCCGTCGTCCGGACCGGGTAGTCCGTGACCCTCTCTACAACGGTGCGGGGAGTCGCCCGGGTGAAAATGACACCACTCCCGCAACGACACCGACGTGTCGTATCACCGAGAGGAACTCCCGACCGATTCGGTCCTCTCACCCGTCGGACTCGACAGGTCAGTCTACTAGCTCACGTTACATTCTGTGACAGGCCACCTGCGACGAAAAGGATACCTCTCGGGCCGGTATCGACACCGCTCGGACGAATACCCGTGGTTATAAATGACTGGAACACAACTCACCAGAAGTGAGAGGAATATGAGCGATAGCACTGCAAGCGGGCAGAGAGTGCCCGGTAGATTCGCGATTGTTCACGGCAGTACAGGATTTGAGCAGGCCCACGAATCGGGTGTGTATCTCTCCGAACCGGGGGTATCGGACAGATGAGTGGGCGTTCGCGCGCGACAGTACTGGTCGCGGTGGCGCTACTGGCAGTCGTCGGAACTGGACTGGGGGTCGCCGCGGCGGCGACACCCGGCGGTGACCTGACAGACACGGGGACAGTCGGACTGGACACCACCGACGAGCGACTGGCGCTGTCTGAGGTCGACAAGCGGAGTCAACCCGATACCGACGCCACTGTGGACCCGACACTGGCCGACGACACCGGCGAGACGACGGTGATTCTGAGTGTCGACCGCGGGGCTACGTTCCCCGAGACGGCGAGTGGCCCGCTGTTGCAGGCAAACTCCGATGCGACACTCGGACCCGTCGCCAGCGAGGTGGAGAGCCTCGGTGCGGCGACGGTGCAGAACCGTATCACCCTCGGCAACCTGCTCGTCGTCGATATCAACCTCGACGTGCACAGCGTCGACGAACTCGCCCGTATCGACGGCGTTGAGCGAATCACCCCGAACGTGCAGTTCAGGGTCCCCGAGTCGCCCGGTCAGCTGACGACCGCGGACGGCGAGGTGGGAGCCACGGGTGGCAGTGTGAGCCCGGCGAGTGAACACGGGTTCACCTACGGACTGGAGCAGATCGACGTCCCAGGGTTCGAAGAGGAGTTCAACGGTGAGCGGGGCGGGAACGCCACCGTCGCCGTCGTGGACAACGGGATCAGCAACCCTGACGAGGGCCACCCAGACCTGAACATCTCGAAGAAGTACCTCGTTCTGGACGGGAACGTGACCGAGGGTGTCCTCCTGCCGGGGAACCACGGGGAGCACACCGCCGGAACGGCAACCGGCGCGGCGAACCCAGCCGGTGACGTGCCCCGGTACGGTGTTGCACCCGAGGCGGAACTCATCATGCTCGACGTGTTCGGTGAGACACCCGGTGCGAGCTTCACCGACATCGGTATCGCGCTGAACATCTCGGCGTTCGACGAGAACGCGGATGTCGCCGGGTTCAGCCTCGGTGCGGACCCGACCGACCCCAACGCCGAGGCGCGGTACAATCCGATATTCACCGATATCGTCGCGGACGCGAACGACGTGGGGATGGCCGCGAGTATCTCCTCGGGCAACGCCGGACTCGGTGCTGTCGGGTCGCCCGGGTCGGACTTCCTCTCGATGAGTGTCGGCGCGTCCAACAGTGCCGGTGGTATCGCCGGCTTCTCGAGCGGTGGCGTCGTCAGCAACAGGACCATCCAGCAGTTCGCGGACGAACCCGAACCGCGCGTGCTGCCGGGGTACTTCCCGCGCAAGTACGTGAAACCGGACGTCGCGGCCCCCGGTGTGGACGTGCTGAGCGCCGGCCCGCTCGGGACCATCGTCGACGACCCGAACGCGACCTACTCCCGCTCGCAGGGCACCTCGATGGCACAGCCACACGTCGCCGGGGCCATCGCCCTGTTGCAGTCTGCGACCAACCAGCAACTCCCGCCCGAACAGATCCAGACCGCGCTCGCCGAGACCGCGGAGAAACCCGACCTCGACGGGGTGCGCGAACTGAACGGGCGTGACACCCGCTACGGCGCGGGTATCATCAACGTGACCGCCGCGGGACTCGCGCTCCAGAACACCCAGACCGTCGAGGGGACCGTCACCGGCGCGGACGGTGAGACGCTCGTCGGCGCGACCGTCGGAACCGACGCGGCCGGTCTGACCTCCGCCCGCGGTCCGGACGGCTCGTACACCCTCTACACGACACAGGACCCCGCGAGTGTGACCGCAGACGCGTTCGGCTACGAGCCCGAAACCGTCCAGGTCAGCGGTGGAACGACCACCGACTTCACGCTCAACCAGACAGTCGAGGTGGACCTGGTCGACGGGCAACCGGTCTTTGCCACGTTCGACGGTGAGTTCACCGTCACCGTCGACGTGGCCAACCTGGAGAATCTGACTGTCGACCTCACCGCGGAGAGCGACGTGCCTGCCGAGAACGTGACGGTCCTGCTCGACGGGACCGAACTCACCCTCGGCGAGACGTTCGCGTTCAACGGTTCGTTCGACGGCGTCGCCAACCTGACCGTCGATATCGAGGGCAGCGGGACCGTCTCCGAGGGTGACCTGCTCGGTCTCGAACACACCTTCGAGGGTGCCGGCGACTCGGTGACCGTCGAGACCGGCCCGACCGAGTTGACCGAGACGCTCGACCCGCCGGAGTACGAGGTCGGGAACCTCACCGCGCCCGATAATCTCGTGCTCGGTAACACGATTCCGGTCTCGTTCGAGATCACGAACGTCGGTCAGGAGGCCCCCGATTCCTACGGGTACCAGTTCTTCGCCGACAATGGCGAGACCGAGATCAACCTCCCGGCGACCCAGTTGAACCTCGCGCCCGGCGAGACCGAGACGATTTCGGTCAACGTCGCGGGTGTCGAGGACTTCTACGAGGCCGGTGAGGTCATCACGCACGGTGCCCGTGTCGGTGTGTGGAACGAGGGCGGATTCTTCCCGCCGTCCATCGGCCCCGTCGAGGACAACGTCACGGCTGGACTCGCGCTCCAGGCCGAGGGTACGCAGTTCAACGTTGTCGACCTCGACGCGCCGCTGAACGCGAACCCCGGCGAGAGCATCGACGTGACCGCGACCATCGAGAACGTCGGTGAGACCGGTGCCACGCAGAACACCGAGTTCGTGTTCGGTGGGGGTGTCGTCGCCAACGCGAGCGCGACCCTCGACGCGTTCACGCTCGCGGGTGGTGTCGACAACACGACAGTTACGTTCCAGAACATCCAGCTGCCGAACGTGGAGGACTACTTCGAGCACGGTGTGTTCACCGAGGACGACAGTGCGGAGGCACCCATCGCGGTCGGCCTTCCGTTCCAGAACGTGACAGTCACGCAGAGCGGCGACGCACAGGGTGAACTGACTACGGACCTGTTGACGGAGTCACTCCAGCCACGGTACGGGATACCGACGGTGGTGGACGCGGCCAACGTCACCGACTCGGTCATCACGGGGACCGACGTGTTCCTCTTCCACGACCTCGGTGACGCCGCACCGGATATCATCCCGGCAGTCGAGGAGGACCCGCTGACGAACGCGGTCTATCTGGAGCAGTGGACCAGCAGTAACGCCATCGCGGACCGGGTCGACGTACTGAACGACCCCGAGGGGGCGTTTACCGAGTTCAACGACGCCCCGCCGGTGGAGTTCACCATCGAACAGGACCACCCCATCTTCGACGGGGTCGGCGGTCCGGGTGACGTGGTGCCGATCCACTCCGGCGGTGACGCGGACTTCGTCTGGTTCGAGAACGCGAGCGGCGAGACCCTCGCCACCGTCGACGACCAGAACACGACCGACGAGAACTTCGGTCCGAGTGTCGCGGTCGACCCCGACTCGGGGGCGGTGTTGCTCTCGTCCATCGCGACGGTGACGAGTTTCGCCGGTGATATCACGCCCGCCGACTTCACACCCGAGGCGAGTCAGATACTGGCAAACGCCGTCGAGTTTGCCGAACCCGACGAACTCGAGGAGCCGTTCTTCCAGGTGAGCAACCTGTCGGCACCCGCCGAGGCCGGCACCGGCGAGGCAATCGACGTCAGCGCCACAGTCACCAACCTCGGCAACCAGACGGGCACACAGACCGTGGAGTTCGTGTTCAACGGGAGCGTGGTCGCAAACACGACGGTCGAACTGAACGCGAGCGAACAGACAACCGTCGAGTTCAACGGTATCCCGCTGCCCGGGCAGACCAGCACGTACACCCACGGGGTGTTCACCGACAACGACAGCCAGACCGCCGAGATTCTGGTCGGTGACTTCACCACGGTCACTATCGTCGAGTTCGGCGAGACGTTCGGCGAGGGTGTGGATTCGCTCCTCGCAGGCAATCTGCCTGACAACTTCAACACGCAGATCGTCAACGCCGACGACGTGACAGACAGTGTCGTCAGCAACACGGATATCTTCGTGTTTAACGACCTCAGCGGCGAGGCCGGTACCGAGGAGCGCAGGCCCCGCAGTGACGACCTGCTCAGGGCCAGCGACCGGGTAACCGGGAACGACGTGAGCGTCGACACCGCAGAGATCATCACCGCCGTCGAGGCGCAGGCCACGACCGGCGCGGTCTACCTCGACCAGTGGGGTAGCACCAGTGACGCTATCGTCAACCGGTCGAGCGCAGTCGGTGACCCGGCAGAGACGTTCGACGAGCTCGACTCGGACAACCCGACAATCGAGTACGTCATCGAGCAGGACAGCCCGCTGTTCGACGGCGTCGGCAGCCAGGGCGATGTCGTGGAGCTGTACACCGTCGACTTCGGTGACCACAGCTGGTTCGAGGGTGCCGACGGCGACACGCTCGCCACAGTGCAGAACGGGGCTGGCTCGGGCGGTCCCGCGGCCACAGTCGACCCCGACTCCGGGTCGGTGCTGTTGTCCAGTCTCGGCGTGACCACGTTCGTCGGTCCCGCAGACTACACCACCGAGGCCGAAGAGATTCTGGCAAACGGTGTCGAGGTCGCACAGCCGCCGGAGTTCTCCGGTGACTTCTTCGACGTGACCGGACTCACCGCACCGGCACAGG
>CAYZGA010000029.1:0-21709 GCA_964477945.1 uncultured Halobacteriales archaeon | reverse complement strand
TGTCGATGTGGTAGCGGTCGTCGGCCGGCGTCAGCACCTCGGACTCGTCGACCATATCCGCGCCGGCGGCCTCCAGAATCTGTGCTTCGGTCGTGTGACCGATACGGGCCTTGCCCATCACCGGAATCGACGCCTCGTCGATAATCTCCCGGAGTGCCGCCGGGTCGGCCATCCGGGCGACACCGCCGCGCTTGCGGATGTCGGCAGGGACCGATTCGAGATGCATCACCGCCACCGCACCCACCTCCTCGGCGATGCGGGCCTGCTCGGCGTTCACAACGTCCATAATCACACCGCCCTTTTGCATCTTTGCGAACCCGCGTTTCACCAGATCAGTCCCCCGGCGTAACTCTTCGAGGTCTTTGGCGTCGCTCATACCTACTAGTTGGCCTGCGTCTACTTAACGGGTACGTCTGTGAGGTGACCCATCGGCGTCTCGGACCGCTGCCCGTCTGAGGCAACGACAGCGAGAGAATCGGTCGGACTCGACAGTCAAAAATGCACGGCAGGTCCGGGGACCGGACCCTCCACCGACCCGACCGTGGAGTGTCAGACACGTCGGGTCCACTGCCGTACCAACGGGTTTTTGCTCGCCAGCGGTGGATGTAGTCCCAGACGATGCATACAACGAGGGCGAGCAGCCACCACCGGGTATCGTTCGACGCAGGTGGGGAGTCCGCAGTGCGAGACACACGGCGAACCTGCCCCGGGGGCGACCAGTCCCCGGGATGTCCATATGTCGACTGAGAGACTGGCCGGGCCCGCCCCAGGAGGTCCGTATGTCGACTGAGAACCCGGCCGGTTCTTCGCCGGACACGCCGGGGCAACCGGGAGCCGCGGTCACACTGGGCATCCCGCAACTCGGACTGGCCGCGCTGTTCGTGACGGCACTGATTGCCGCACAGGTGACAGCGTCGAAGGTAATCGCGGTGGAGTTGCCGGTGACGCTGCCGGTAACGGGTGACCTCATCACGGTGCCGGCGGCCGTGTTCGCGTACGCGATTACGTTCTTTGCGTCGGACTGTTACGCCGAACTGTACGGCAAGCGGCCGGCGCAGGCGCTGGTCAACGTCGCGTTCGGGATGAACTTCGTCCTGCTCGGATTGGTGTGGCTGGCGATCGCCGCGCCGATATTCGTGAACTCCCCGGTCGCACAGGACCCCTTCTCAGCGACACTGTCGGCGAGCACGGGCGTCGTCGTCGGCAGTCTCCTCGCGTACGTGGTCAGTCAGAACTGGGACGTGCTCGTCTTCCACCGACTCCGGGCATACACCGGCGGTAAACACCTCTGGTTGCGCAACGTCGTCTCGACCGCGACCAGCCAACTCGTCGATACGGTGATCTTCATCACGGTCGCTTTCTTTCTGTTTCAGGGGTTGTCGGTCGACACCGTGCTCGGGTTGCTCGTCGGCCAGTACATCTTCAAACTCGGACTGGTCGCGCTGGACACGCCGTTTGTCTACCTGACGGTGTGGATGGCACGCTCGCGTGGCGAGGGGTCGCCCGTCTGAGTACCGCCACACGGGTCAGGGTCGTCGGAGTACCGCTACACACCACGCCGGGTCAGAGCGGTCGGGCGACCACCCCGAGGTGGTCGGTGTGCTGTGGGTCCAGTCGCTCGGTGGTGAGCACCTCGTAGCCCGCACCGAGTGTGTCGAGCACCGTCTCGAAGACCGCACCGGGGTCGCGGGTCACGTCCTCGCTGCGGGCCTTGACCGCGAGCACCAGTCGGCCGTGCTCGCGGAGGAACTGGCGGTTCTCGACGGCCACACGGGCCTGCCCGCGCGTCGCGACATCCTGCACGAGCAGGTCAACCGGTTCGACGACGTGGGCGTACTGCTCGGGACGACGCGCGTCCGCGAGTAACGGAAAGAGGTTCGAGCGTGCCTCGGCGACCCCGAGCAGGTCCCGCATCGGACGAGGTGCGAACTCGACGGCGTACGTGGGACCGGCGAAGTCGGCGACGTGACTGACCGTGGTGCCGCTGGCGGCACCCAGGTACAGCACCGTCTCCCCGCCGGCGATACCCGTCTCGACACCACGGGCGAGCAGTGCGCCGAGTTTCGACCGCCCAAGGTCCCAGCGCCGCCACGCGCCGTCGGTCGCCTCGCCGTAGACCGGCTCACCGCGGGTCGCGAGCCCGGTCTCACCTCCAAAGGACCGCCGCTGGACCCCCGCCGGCAGTGCTCCGGTCTCACCGTCGCTCACGTCGCATCACGCGCCTGGATGCGCTCGATGCGGTCCCGGAGGTCGCTCTCGAGACCGGGCCGGTACTCGCCGCTGTAGTGGTCGATGCGGGCGGCGATACTCAGTTTGCCCGCGAGCGCACGCGCGGCGGACCCGCGGTGCTCGGGGGTCGTCCCCCGGACCGCCTCGTGGGTGTAGATGACGCCGTGTTTCGGGGGGTCCGCCCCGCCGCGCAGGTGCGCGAAGAGCGCCTCCTCGGCACCGAGCACCTGGACTGTCCCCGATGGCTGTTTCGCGAGTGACTCCAGTCCGCCGGCGAGCGCGACGAGTCGCACCGCGAGCACCGGACCGGCGAGCGCCGCGAGATTCGGTGCCACCTCGGGCGCGGTCCGCTCGATGTACGCGCGCAGTTCCGCCCGCTCGTCGTCCAGCGCTGTCACCCGCTCGGCCAGCGAGACGACCCGCTGTTCGGCAGGTGTCTCCGGATTCCGCGCCGCGAGTCCGCGGACGTACTCGACGGTGACCGTGGCGTCGGGGTCGACCGTCCCCGCCCACTCGACGACCCGCTCGGTGAGTTCGTTCGCGGTCCTGGCACAGTCGTCGAGTGCCCGCACCGCGTGCAGAAGTTGCCGGTCGTCGGCTTGCTCACGCTCGGCCACGGCCTCGCGTGCCGCCGCCAGCGTTGCCTCGCGGAGTCGCTCGTAGTAGGCCGACTCGTCCCCGGCGAACCCTCGCTGGACGGCGATAGCGGGCCACTCGCAGGGTTCAGCCGCCTCCCCGTCGCGGATGGCTGCTGCCTGCCCGCGGCCGTCCGCGTCGACGCGCTCGAACCACCCCTCGTCGGGTGTATCCGTCTCCATACCACCGGGTACGCCAGTCCGACCTATATGCGTTGTTTCGTCTCACGACCCGCACGGCGGATACCCGCGGTAGACTCCCGGTGACACCCGTGACTGCGTCGAGTCAGAGACGCAGGGTCGAGAGACGTGTCCGGTGACCAGTCTGGATGGAATCGTGTTGCGCCGCGATATCCGTGCTTATAATATGTTGGAATACGAGAGCACCAATAAGCATAGCCAGACAGCTATGATACACAGAGACACACAGACGGCAGCCACAGAACTGCCGTCGACCGACGGTGGTACCGGGTGGAAACCAGGCGAGACAGCCACGGGGAGCAAAGACACGCGGGGGATGACAGTATGAGCGACCGTTCAGTTGTACCCGTACTGGTCGCAGTCGCGCTCCTCGCCATTGCGGGAGCCGGTTTCGGTGTCGCCGCGGCGGTGCCGGGAGGGGACACCGGCGTCGCGGACAGTTCGGAGATAGAGCTATCCGACCGGGGACTGCAGGTGTCACAGTCCGGAGAGACAGCCAAGGTCGACCCGACACTGTACGACGACACCGGCGAGACGACGGTAATTCTGAGCGTCGACCGCGGGGTCGAACTCTCCGGGGCGACGAACGTCGGGCCGCTCCTGCAGGCAAACTCCGATGCAACACTCGGTCCCGTCGCCAACGAGGTGGAGAGCCTCAGTGCGGCGACGGTGCAGAACCGCATCACGCTCGGGAACCTGCTCGTCGTCGACATCAACCTCGACGTGCACAGCGTCGACACGCTCGCACGCATCGACGGCGTGGAGCGAGTCGTACCCAACGTCCGGTTCACCGTCCCCGAGCCGGACAGCCAGCTGACAGCCGCAGATGGGGAGGTTGGAGCCACGGGGGGCGACGTAAGTCCGGCGAGTGAACACGGGTTCACATACGGGCTCCAGCAGATCGACATTCCGGGTTTCGAGGAGGAGTTCAACGGCGAGCGTGGCGGTGACGCCACCGTCGCCATCGTGGACAACGGGTTCAGCAACCCCGAGGAGGGCCACCCTGACATCGACGTCGCGAAGAAGTACCTCGTGGTGAACGGGAACGTGACCGAGGGTGTCCTCCTGCCAGGGAGTCACGGTGAGCACGTCGCCGGAACGGCCACCGGCGCGGCCAACCCTGTCGGTGACGTGCCCCGGTACGGTGTCGCACCCGAGGCGAAACTCATCAAACTCGACGTGTTCGGTGACACGCCCGGCGCGAGTTTCGTCGACATCGGCATCGCGCTGAACATCTCGGCGTTCGACGAGAACGCTGATGTCGCCGGGTTCAGCCTCGGTGCGGACCCGACCGACCCCAACGCCGAGGCGCGGTACAACCCGATATTCTCCAGCATCGTCGCGGACGCAAACAACGTGGGGATGGCCGCGAGCATCTCCTCGGGCAACGCCGGACTCGGTGCTGTCGGGTCACCCGGGTCGGACTTCCTCGCGATGAGCGTCGCCGCGTCTAACAGTGCCGGCGGTATCGCCGGCTTCTCCAGTGGCGGTGTCATCAGCAACGACAGCATCCAGCAGTTCGCGGGCGAACCCGAACCGCGCGTGTTGCCGGGTTATTTCCCGCGCAAGTACGTGAAACCGGACGTCGCGGCACCCGGTGTGAACGTGCTGAGTGCCGGCCCGCTCGGCACGCCGGTCAACGATCCGAACGCAACCTACTCGCTCTCGCAGGGTACGTCGATGGCACAGCCACACGTCGCCGGGGCCATCGCCCTGTTGCAGTCGCTGACCGCCGAACAACTCCCGCCCGAACAGATCCAGACCGCGCTCGCCGAGACCGCAGAGAAACCGAACCTCGAGGGGGTGCGCGAACTGAACGGGCGTGACACCCGTTACGGTGCAGGCATCATCAACGTGACCGCCGCGGGACTCGCGCTGCAGGACACACAGACTATCGAGGGCACCGTCACCGGCGCGGACGGCGAGTCGCTCGTCGGCGCGACCGTCGAAACCGACGCAGCCGGCCTGACCACCGCCCGTGGCTCGGACGGCTCGTACACGCTCTCGACGACTCAGACCCCCGCGAACGTGACCGCGGACGCCTTTGGCTACGCGTCGGAGACCGTCCAGGTGAGCGGCGGGACGACCACCGACTTCACGCTCGACCCGGTCCTGGCGCTGGAACTCGACGCGGGGCAACCGGGCTTTGCCGAGATTAACAGCTCGTTCACCCTCGCTCGGGTCGACGTCGCCAATCTCGAGGAGGTTACGGTCAACCTGACCGCTAACTCGACCGTCGACCCGGCGGACCTGACGCTGTTTGCGAACGGAAACGAGATTCCGCTCGGACAGACAGTTCCGTTCGACCCCGCCATCGACGGTGAGGTGACACTCACCGCCGAGGTGGCCCCGGGTGTCGCGAACGGTTCGGTGTTCGGTCTCGAGCACACGTTCGGCGGTGTGGGCGACCAGACCACCGTCGAGACCGGACCGACCACTGTCGTCGACGAGCTCCAGCCGGCGGAGTTCCAGGTGACGAGCATCAGCGGACCGGAGACTGCCATCGGCTACGACGACCCCATCCCGATGCAGGCGACCATCAAGAACGTCGGTCAGGTTGGTGGTGCCATCCAGGGTGAGTTCCTCGCCGCCGGACCCGGCGATACGGACGCCACCCTCGGGCCGAGTTCGTTCGAGGTGGGTCCGAAAGGGACCGTCACCGCGACACAGAACTTCCTGTCCGTCGAGGTTATCAACGGCGCGCTCGGGTTCGGCTGGCGGCCCGGTGACGACTTCCAGGTCGTCTTCCGCGTCGGTGAGAACCTCGGTAGCGAAAACGAGGTCGTCGTGGACAACGCGACCACCCCGTTCGATGTCGACGACTACTTCCTGGAGGTGAGCAATCTCTCGGCACCGGCCGCGGCGGTGACCGGTAGCACCGTCGACGTGTCCGCCGACGTCACGAACGTCGGCACACAGGCCGACACGCAGAACGTCACCTTCGCGTTCGGCGGTGCGGCGGCTGCTGTCAACAGTGTCGACCTCGGGGCCGGTGACTCGACGGGTGTCACGTTCAGTGGTGTCCCCCTGCCACAGGTGCCCGGGTTCTACACGCACGGTGTGGTCACCAACCGGTCGAGCCAGTTCGCCCCGATTACTGTCTCGCCGGACCTGAACGGCAACGGGGCACCGGCCCGCGACACCACCGGTGACGGCAACCTCAACGATGTCGACGGCGACGGAGACACAGACATCGTGGACGTGCAGGCGCTGTTCGACTCGCTGGACCGCGGTGACGTGCAGTCGAACCCCGGTCTGTTCGACTTCGCCGGACTCGCCGACGACCGCGTCTCCGTGTTCGACGTCCAGGCGCTGTTCACACAGACTCAGGCACAGACGTAGTCGGACAGCCTGCGACGACCTCCGGTGAACTGAATCACAGCTGACCGTTCTTTTTTGTGGCGCGGACCGTGACTGTCTGTCTCTCCCGCAGGGATATCCACAGTTATAAAAGTTTGCGATACAATCCATCAGAGGTAAGCAACAGATGGTTACCATCTCGCACACGCCAGCGGTGGCCGACGAGCGGCCAGCGGTCCGTGGCAAGACGACGCCCAGAGCGACAGAAAGAGAGACTGTACCGACAGACGGACGCGGAGTGACACACAGATGAGCGGTTCGTCACGTGCGACAGCCGTAGCGGTGGTTATGCTACTGGCTGTTGTCGGAACCGGGTTAGGGGTCGCGGCGGCAACGCCCAACGCCGGCATGGCAGACACAAGCACAGCAGAGATAGATATCACCGGCGACGGGCCGGAACTGGCCACACTCGGCAACGACTACGGCGCTACCGACGCCGAGGTCGACCCGACGCTGTCCGACGACACCGGCGAGACGACGGTGATTCTGAGTGTCGACCGTGGTATCGAACTCTCGGAGGCGACCAACGTCGGTCCGCTTCTGCAGGCAAACTCCGACGCGACACTCGGTCCCGTCGCCAGCGAGGTCGAGAGCCTCGGCGCGGCGACGGTGCAGAACCGCATCACGCTCGGGAACCTGCTCGTCGTCGACATCAACCTCGACGTGCACAGCGTCGACGAACTCGCCAGTATCGACGGTGTCGAGCGTGTTACCCCGAACATCCGGTTCACGGTGCCGGACCCGGTTGCCCCGACCGACGTCACGACCGGCGCGGGAGTCGCAGGCAACGACGTGAGCACGGCACAGAACCACAACTTCACCTTCGGGCTCCAGCAACTGGACATCCCGGGGTTCGAGGAGGAGTTCAACGGTGAGCGCGGTGGAAACGCTACCGTCGCAGTCGTGGACAACGGGTTCAGCAACCCCGAGGAGGGCCACCCCGACATCGAGATCGCGAAGAAGTACCTCATCCAGGACGGGAACGTCACGGAGGGTATCATCGCGCCGGGGAGCCACGGTGAGCACGTCTCCGGAACGGCGACGGGCGCGGCAGACCCGGTCGGTGACGTGCCCCGGTACGGTGTTGCACCCAATGCGACGCTGGTCAAACTCGACGTGTTCGGGACCGACCCGACAGCAACCTCCGCCGATATCCTGACCGCGCTGAACATCTCGGCGTTCGACGAGAACGCGGATGTCGCCGGGTTCAGCCTCGGTGCGGACCCGACCGACCCCAACGCCGATGCGCTCTACCAGCCGGTCTACACCAGTGTCATCGCGGACGCGAACGCCGCGGGGATGGCGGCAAGTATCTCCTCGGGGAACGCCGGACTCGGCGCTGTCGGGTCGCCCGGGTCGGACTTCCTCTCGATGAGTGTCGGCGCGGCCAACAGTGCTGGCGATATCGCCGGCTTCTCGAGTGGTGGTGTTATCAGTGACGCCTCGATCCAGCAGTTCGACGGCGAGCCCACGGTCCAGTTGCCGGAGTTCTTCCCGCAGAAGTACGTCAAGCCGGACGTGTCGGCGGCCGGTGTGGACGTGCTGAGCGCCGGCCCGCTCGGCAGTGCGGTGCCGGACGAGAACGCCACGTACTCGCTCTCGTCGGGGACGTCGATGGCACAGCCACACGTCGCCGGCGCGATTGCACTGCTGCAGTCGCTGACCGCCGAACAGCTCCCGCCCAGGGAGATTCAGACGGCACTCGCGGAGACCGCGGAGAAACCCGACCTCGACGGGGTGACCGAACTGAACGGGCGTGACACCCGCTACGGCACGGGAATCATCAACGTGACCGCCGCGGCGCTCGCGCTCCAGAACACACAGACCATCGAGGGCACCGTCACCGCTCCGAACGGTGAGGCCGTCGTCGGTGCGACGGTCGGCACCGACGCGGGCGGTCTGACCACCGCTCGCGGTCCGGACGGCTCGTACACCCTCTACACGACGCAGGACCCCGCGAACCTGACCGTCGACGCGTTCGGGTCCGTGCCCGAGACCGTCGAGGTGAGCGGCGGGCAGACGACGAACGTCACGCTCGACCCGGCTCTGGCTGTCGAACTCGTCGAGGGACAGCCGATCTTCGAGACGTTCGGCGGTGAGTTCAACGTGAGCGTCAACCTCGCCAACCTCGAGAACCTGACGGTCGGTCTCACGGCGAACAGCACCGTCGCACCCGGGGACCTGACACTGCTGCTCAACGGGCAGGAACAGCCGATCGGCGAACAGATCTCGCTCGGTGGGTTCGACGGCCTAGCCACGCTGACACTCGACGTTGCGGACAGCACGAACCTCAGCGAGGGTGACGTCGTCGGTCTCGAACACACGTTCGAGGGCGCAGGCGATTCGCTGACCGTCGAGACCGGTCCGACACAGCTGACCGAGACACTCGACCCGGCCGCGTTCCAGGCAGAGGACTTCGTCGGACTGCCAAACGCGGCCCCGCTGAACGGTGTGCTGTCGGGTTACGGGGCCGACATGACCGTCACGAACACCGGCCAGCAGCCGGGTGTCGTGCAGTTCGACTGGTTCTTCGGTCCGCTGAGCCTCCAGAGCCCGCCATCGAGTGAGGTTGGTCCGACGAGGACGTTCACCGAGTCGTTCAACCTGGTTGATCTCCCGCCGGCCAACTTCTTCGACGAACCGCAGGTCATCGCACACGGGTTCCAGGCCAACAACACAGAGACGGGTGTCGTCGACGACTTCGTCGCCGAGCAGTTCACCATCTTCAACGGTCAGGACTCCGAGTTCACCGTGCCGGTGTTCCAGCCACCCGCCGCAGCCCCGGCAGGTGCCACGGTCACGCTCCCGGCGCTGGTCGAGAACATCGGGGCACTGAACGACACGCAGAGCATCGAGTTCCGCTTCGCCGGGACGACCGTCGCCAGCCAGAACCTCACGCTCGACGCGCTGTCGGAGGTCGAACCGGGTAACTTCACCTTCGACAGCCAGCAGATCGCCTTCGAGGGTCTCACGCTGCCAAACGACCCCGGAACCTACGAGCACGGTATCTTCACCGCCGACAACAGCCAGACCAGGAACATCACGCTGGTCGGCCCCGAGGCGCTCGACATCGCGGGCCAGGGCAGTGAGGCGACCGTGTCCGGCGGTAACAACGACGTGTCTGTCGACGTCGTCAGTGCCAGTGCCGTCGAGGGCGCCACCGTGACCCTCACCATCGGTGGCCAGCAGCTGACCCAGACCGTCAACCTCAGCGCGGGGCAGACGACGGTCACCTTCGAGAACGCCACGACCGGCGTGTCGCCCGGTGTCTACGACGTGACCGTCTCTGCGCTCGGTGCACAGACGACCGGCACCGTGACTGTCACGCTCGACACGACCGGTGACGGCAACCCGGCGACCGACACGAACGGTGACGGCAACTTCGACGATGTCGACGGCGACGGGAACGCCGATATCGTCGACGTGCAGGCACTGTTCGACTCGCTGGACAACGGCGAACTGCAGAGCGGTGCCGAACTGTTCGACTTTGCCGGCCTCAGCGACAACCGCGTCTCGGTGTTCGACGTCCAGGCGCTTTTCAACGAGGTCACCAGCTAACGACGAGCGGTTCGTCTCTGTACCGTCTGTCGACTGATTCCTTTTTTTGTCACCGGCCAGTTACATCGAGCGGCGGGCGTGCCGGGACTCTGTCCGCCTGCGCGGACTGCAATGCCCCGTTCGGGAGGGGTTGACACCCCGGATCAACCGATGACTGGTTGGGGCGTCCAGATGTCGATATGTTACCGCCGGAGTACTCTGCCGGTTACACGCTGTGCAGGAACTGACGACGCTCAAACGGCAGCGGGGACCTCTGGAGCCTGTCGGTCCCCGACGGGAGGTCCCTCTTCGACACGTTCGTGCCTAACCTCGCGTTCATCGGGGAGACGTGGGGCGAGTGACAACAGCAGACAGTCGAGTTCCGGAACGAACCCGTCGAGCATCACCCGCAGACGGATGCTCGACGAGGTGACCCAGGGGTACGTCTCCGAGAGGAGGGCCACCACGGCGGATGGCGAACAGCTGCTCTCGTTCGGGCGTCGGACAACGCTACTGCTCTCACGCGAGGTCGAGTTGCTCGCACGCCTGTCATCGTTCGAGGGCTGTGGACCGGTCGGTGACCACACCGACGAACCGCTGGCCGGTGGCCACTCGACACAGGTCTGGACACACGAGCGGTGACCACATCGAGACCGGGTCCCGTGACCGGTATTCCGCCCCCGTGACTGAGCCGTCGCTGTGCTCGGTCTCTGGACCCGAATCCTGACGGCCACGCACTGCTCGTCACCTTGCTCCTCTCAGGAGTGGGCTGTGCAAGGTGCATCCGACCGACTCCAAACCCGTAACTCCCGTGGAGTGATGGAACGGCTGAGATTCGTGAACCGCGCCATGACAGCCTCGCGAGACTCATCTACGTTTGACAGCTAACAATCCGATATTTATTAACCAGCGGGACACAAACAACCGTTGTGCACGACGACGAGATGGCCTCAGACCCCTCGGAGTACTGGGCACGTCGCCGGACTCTCTCACCGTCGCCGGTACAACAGGTTGTGGCCGACGGCGACCGTCGCCTCTCTGTGCTGGCTGACGTCTCCGAGTCGGCGGTCCGGGCACAATCGCTCACCCTGCTTGAGCAACTCGACAGGTTCTCCTGTCTCCGTGCGACGCCACCCGACGACCTCCATCTGACGGTCAAACTGTTCAACGCTGGTCGGAGTCCAACGGGACGGATCGATACAGACCACGTTCGTCAGGTTACCAGTCAGGTTGCCGCCGATGCCACCTCGTTTGACGTCGAATTTCCCCGACTGAATCTCTTTCCGGACACAGTGTACGCCGAGGCCAACGGCGACGGCGCGCTCACCAAACTGAACCGGTTGTTCTGCCAGGCGGCCGAGACGACCGACACCGACCGTGACTGCGAGGGGTTTATTCCACATCTCACACTCGGATACTTCACTGACGACGAGGATTACGACGAACTGATGGACTACATGGAGGCCAATCGTGACCCTGGACTACCGACCCTGACGGTCGATGAACTCGCACTCGTTTCGTTCGACACGACAAACGACCGACATACCGTTGCGGAGAGAATCGCCACGTACACGCTCTGAGGCTATCCCGCAGACCGCTCGGTTCCACACACGAGACCACTCACTGCTCGTCACCTTCGCTCCTCGCAGGAGTGGGCCCGGGCGGATTTGAACCACGTCGAGACGTGCTCGCTTCGCTGCGCGCGACTCGTCTCGTTCAAATCCTTAGGACCACTCACTGCTCGTCACCTTCGCTCCTCGCAGGAGTGGGCCCGGGCGGATTTGAACCACGTCCGCTGCGCTCGCTGCGCTCGCTCGCGGCCTCATTCAAATCCGCTGGCCGCGCTCGCCGCTCACGGATTGTTCGCGGCACAGTGGGCCCGGGCGGATTTGAACCACGTCGAGACGTGCTCGCTTCGCTGCGCGCGACTCGTCTCGTTCAAATCCTTGGGACCACTCACTGCTCGTCACTTTCGCTCCTCGCAGGAGTGGGCCCGGGCGGATTTGAACCACCGCATACCCGGTGTCCCAGGTACCGAGTGACCTCGATACCGTATGAGCCGGGGGCTCTTACCGGACTGAGCTACGGGCCCGCACCAGTGACACCTTGCACGGTGCCATCAGTTATGATTTGACCGGAGTGATTATAAATTCACGGAACGCAGGTCACTGCCACTCGGTGTAGTCGCACCTGCCACAGTGAAGTCGGTCGCCGTGGTCGGCGAGGTACGTGTCGCCACACCGGGGGCACTGCTCGCGGTCGCTGGACCCGTCGTCGTTGTAGAGTTCGTATCGCGACATCAGGCGTCCCCCGCTCCGTCGGCGGCGATCTTGTTCCGCCGGAGCATGTAATCCTGCTCGATGTCCTGTGCGTACTCCGGACTGTCGTAGACCCGTGCCGTGCCGATCGTCTTTCGCATCCCGAACTTCGTGTCGAGGTCACGCACGACCAGTTCCTTCGAGTCCTTGTTCAGTTTCGCCGCCAGCGAGTCACGAACCGAGAGTCGCTCCGGCGTCGCCTCCTCGTGTGTCACCTCGAACGTGACGTCGCGCCGGTGCAACATCGGGTTCTCGTCCTCGTCGACTATCGCGATATCCATTACCTGTACGTTCCGTCGAATCGAGTAAAAGGATTTCGAACCCACAACCGCTGTGAACACCCGAGACCGACACTCAGTAGTGAATCGACGCGCCGCGTGCGCCCTTTGCGGCCTCGTGGACCGCCTCGGAGAGTGTCGGGTGGACGTGGACAGTCGAGGCGACATCCTCGAGTGTCGCGCCCATCTCGACCGCGAGCGTGAGTTCCGCCACGAGTTCCGACGCCTCGGGACCGACAATCTGACCCCCGAGCACGAACCCGGTCGCGCTGTCGGCGACCACGCGGACGAACCCGTCGCGCTCGTCGAGTGTCAGCGCGCGTCCGGACGCACGGAGCGGCATCTCCCCGACGACGGGGTCGAACCCGGCCTCGACGGCCTCCTGTTCGGTCATTCCGACCGTCCCGATCTCGGGGTCGGTGAAGACCGCCGCCGGAATCGCCTGGTGGTCGAGCGCCGCGGGTTCGCCCGCGATGACCTCCGCTGCCACCTCGCCCTCGGCGAAGGCCTTGTGTGCCAGCATCGGTTCGCCGGCCACGTCACCGACCGCAAAGATGTTGTCCTGACTCGTCCGGGTCTGGTCGTCAGTCTCGATGTACCCGCGGTCGTCGGTTTCGACATCGACCGCGGAGAGGTTCAGCGTGTCCGTCACCGGGTGCCGGCCGACCGCGACCAGACACCGCTCGGCCGCGAACCGCATCTCGTCGCGGCCCGTCTCGTCACTGTCCGTCCAGACCAGCACACCGCCGTCGGTCGCCTCCCACTCGCGGGCGGTCTGTCCAAAGTGGAAGTCCACGCCGAGCGACTCGACGCGGTCCCGGACCACGTCGGAGATATCGTCCTCGTAGGCGGGCAACACGCCGTTGCGTTGCTCGACGACTGTCACCTCACAGCCGACCTTCTGGAACACCGTCGCCAGTTCCATCCCGATGTAGCCCGCGCCGACGATGACCATGCTCTCGGGGACAGCGTCGAGCGCGAGCGCCCCCCGCGAGGAGAGAATCCGCTCGCCGTCAAACTCGAACCCCGGAATCTCGATCGGTCGACTCCCGGTGGCGACGACGGCGTGCTCGAACGCGACTGTCTCCGAGCCCTGTCCGTCGCCGTCCTGCACGACGCGTGCCTCGCCGCCGCCGGCGAACTCGGCCCGACCGGTCATCAGTGTCGCGCCGGCCCGCTCGCACAACGACTCGACACCCGTTGTGAGCCGGGAGACCACCTGGTCCTTCCAGTCGACCATCGCCGCCATATCCACCGCCGGGTCTGCGTACACACCCATCCGCTCGGCCTCGCCGGCACGGTGTGCCAGCCCCGAGGCCGAGATGAGCGCCTTCGATGGGATACAGCCGTGGTTCAGACAGGTGCCGCCGTAGTCGTCCATCTCGACGATGGTCACCTCGCGGCCGAGTTGCGCCGCGCGTATCGCCGCGACGTAGCCGCCGGGACCACCGCCGATTACCAGTACGTCCGTGCCGGTCGTGACATCACCAACAACCATCTATAGGAGCAGGTGTATCGGGTCTTCGAGGTACGTTTTCAGGTCGTTACAGAAGTTCGCGGAGACCGCCCCGTCGACGACGCGGTGGTCGATAGACACCGACAGCGGAAGCGTGTGCCGGGCGACCACCTCGCCGTTCTCGACGACCGGCCGCTGTGTGAGTTCGCCCAGCCCGAGGATGCCGGTCTCGGGGTAGTTGAGTATCGGCGTGGCGTACTCGCCGCCGATTGCACCGAAGTTCGTGATGGTGAACGTGCTGCCCTGGAGCTCTGCGGGTGCGAGCTCGCGGTTGCGGGCCCGCTCGACCAGGTCGTTTACCTCCGCGGCGAGTTCGAGCAGCCCCTTCCGGTCGACGTCCTCGACAACCGGCACCATCAACCCGGCGTCGGTTGCCACCGCCACGCCGATGTGATACCGGTTGTGGTAGAGAATCTCCCCCTCCTCTTTGTTCAGTTGTGCGTTCATCGCGGGGTAGTCCGGCAGCACCGCCGCGACCGCTTTCATCACGAACGGCATGTAGGTCAGGTGGACACCCGACTCCTCGGCGCGGGGTTTGAGCCGCTCGCGGGCGTCGACGAGTCCCTCTGCCGGGGCTGTGTCGTGGTGGCTGGCGTGCGGTGCGGTGAACGCCGACTCGGCCATCTGGTCGCCGATCGTCTGCCTGATACCGCGGTACGGCTCGCGTGTGACCGCCTCGGTCTCTGCCCCCGCAGTGGCTGTCTCCGGGGATACGCTCGCTGTGGCGTCTGCCTGGGTTTCGGTCGCCACGGCTGTCGCTTCGCTGTCGGTAACCGCCGTGTCACTGCTCGCCTGAGCGGTATCCGCGGCCACCGACTCGCCGTCGATGCCTGCCGCGTCACCGCTCGTGGCCGCCGCGTCGGCCGCCTGCGCGGCCTGCTGTGCCTCCGCGTACGTACGGACATCCGCCGGTTCGACGAACGCCTCGCCGTCGCGGCTCTTCTCGGTCGGCACCTCGTCGATGTCGACCCCGAGGTCACTGGCCACGCCGCGTGTTGCCGGTACAGCGAGTGTCCGGTCGCGGTCGGCCGGTTCGACACCGCCGGCCGTCTCGCCGTTCCCGGTCGGTTCCCGGCGCGTGACCGCGGACTCGCGCTTGCCGTTCTCCCGTGTCGCCGGTATCTCCTCCGGTTCGTCCATCACCCCCGCGCTCGTCTCGGTTTCGGCTGCCTCGGCAGCAGCCCGGACGTCACCCTCGGTCACGCGTCCACCGGGGCCGGACCCCTCAACAGCCCCGATATCGACGTCGAGTTCGCGCGCGATGCGGCGGACATGTGGCGGCGCGAACACCCGTCCCGACGACGTGCTCACCTCCGTCTCCGAGTCGGAACCGTTCTCGGTTGTCGCTGGTTCCACCGCGGGTGTCCGACCGTTCTCCGTTCCGTTGGTGTCACTCGACGCGCTCTCGGTTGCCGTCTCCGTGTCCGGTTCGCCGTCGGCGTCCGTGTCGATGGTGACGACGATGTCACCGACGGGGACCATATCGCCTGGGTCCGCGTGCAGTTGCTCGACGACGCCGTCGACGGGGGCCGGCAGGTCGACGACAGCCTTGTCGGTCTCCACCTCGGCGAGTACCTCGTCCTCGGTGACCCGGTCGCCGGGGTCGACGTGCCAGACGACGAGTTCGCCCTCGGCGACACCCTCGCCGACATCGGGGAGTTCGTACTCGAACATGGTCAGAACTCGGCCGCGTCCCGGATGCCGTCGGCGATGCGTGCCGGTTCCGGCATGTAGTAGTCCTCCAGCGCGTGCAGCGGGAACGGGACGTCGAACCCGGTGACCCGGGTGATCGGTGCCTCCTGGTAGAGCAGAGCCTCCTCCTGGATGGTGGCGGTGATTTCGCCGGCCAGTCCGCCGGTCTGTGGTGCCTCGTGGACCACCACACCGCGACCGGTCTTCTCGAAGGAGTCGACGATTGTCGCCTCGTCGAGCGGTGACACCGTCCGCAGGTCGACCACCTCGGCGTCGATGCCGTCGTCGGCAACCTGCTCGGCCGCCTCCATCGTCGGGCGGGTCATCGCACCGTAGGTGTAGACCGACACGTCACCCCCCTCGCGGCGAACCGCCGCCTCGCCGAGGGGCACCTCGTAGCTCCCCTCGGGGACGTCCTCGCGAAAGGCCCGGTAGATGAGTTTCGGCTCCAGAAAGATAACCGGGTCCGGGTCCCGGATGGCCGATATCAGCAACCCCTTCGTGTCGTACGGTGTCGAGGGCATGACCACCTTCAGCCCGGGCTGGTGTGCAAAGAACGCCTCGGTCGACTCGGAGTGGTGCTCCGGTGCACGGATGCCGCCGCCGTAGGGCGCACGAATCACCATCGGACAGGTGTACCGGCCGTTGCTGCGTGCGCGCAACCGGGCGGCGTGGCTCACGATCTGGTCGAACCCCGGGTACATGAACCCGAGGAACTGAATCTCCGGCACGGGACGCAGGCCGTAGGCGGCCATACCGATGGCGGTGCCGATGATTCCTGACTCGGCGAGCGGCGTGTCGATGACCCGGTCCGGGCCGAACTCGTCTATCAGCCCCTGTGTGGCCCGGAAGACACCGCCGTTCTCCCCGACGTCCTCGCCCATCACGAGGACATCGTCGTCGCGGCTCATCTCGGTGTACAGCCCGTCTCTGACCGCCTGGACGAGCGTCAGACTCTGCGTCTGCTCGGTCTCTCGCTGTTGCTGGCTCATCTCGGATACACCTCGTTTGCTCGCGTGGCGCTCATTCGAGTAGCACCTCGTCGCCGTGCCGGGTTCGCAGTTCCTCGAGGTACTCCTGCTGTTCCTGGAGTCGTCGCGGCATGTCCTCGTAGACGTCGACGAACATCTCCGCCGGGTCGGGCCGGGGCTGGCTCTCGGCTACCTCGATTGCCTCGGCTACCTCGTCCTCGACGGATTGTTCGATGGCGTCGACAGCCTCGTCGTCGAGCAGTCCCCGCTCGCGCAGGAACGTCTCCATGCGCGGGATGGGGTCCTTGCGCCGCCAGCGCTCCACCTCGTCGTCCTCGCGGTACACCGAGGGGTCGTCGGCGGTGGTGTGAGCGCCGAACCGGTACTGGACGGCCTCTATCATCGTCGGTCGGGTCGCGCTACCGAGTTCCTCGGTCGGGTCACCGGGGTTTTTTGCCTTCTGGACCGCCTCGTTCGTGACCGCGTACACCGCGAGCGGGTCCATCCCGTCGACCTGGACCCCCTCGAACCCGTAGGCGTGGGCCTTCTGTGCGAGTGTCTCGCTCGCCGTCTGACGCTCGCGCGGGACCGAGATAGCCCACTGGTTGTTGTTACAAAAGAAGACGGCGGGCACGTCGAACGCGCCAGCGAAGTTCAGCCCCTCGTGAAAGTCACCCTCAGAGGTCGCACCGTCACCAAAGTAACAGGCCGAGATGCTGTCGTCGCCCTGGAGCTTCGATGCCCAGGCCGCCCCCGTCGCGTGTGGGATCTGTGTCGCAATCGGCACCGAGAGAGTAAAGACGCTTACATTCTCGGGTGGTGCTTTGCCGTCCTCGCTGCCCATCCAGTACAGCAGGATGTTCTCCAGCGGCCAGCCGTGCTCGTAGGCGACCAGGTGCTCGCGGTAACTCGGAAACACCCGGTCCTCGTCCGCGAGCGCGTGGGCACTGCCGATCTGTGCGGCCTCCTGCCCGGACATCGGCGGGTACGTTCCCATCCGTCCCTGGCGCTGGAGACTCACCGCCCGCTCGTCGAAGTGCCGCCCGAGTTTGAGTTGCCTGTACATCTCCACGAGTTCCTCGTCCGGAAGGTCCGGCACCGTCGCACCGTCGCGTACCTGCCCCTCATCGTCGAGTATCCGGACCTGCTCTGATGGGCCCTGTTGTAGGACACTCATGAGAAAGACCACCTGTGTAAGAGCGACATACGATAGATTCCCTCGCCTGTGGCTTATTGTTTTCGAGATATAGACTGTCCGTGGCACATCCGGCTAGAGCCCCGGCACATCTGCCGGTTGACACTCCTGCAAGACTGCGAACAGGGACGCCACGGTAGGGCGACCGCTCAGCCGAACTGGTCCAGTCCGGTCTGTGTGGTCGCCTCCTCGATACGCTCGAACCCCCGTGTGACCTCGGAGGGGTCAACCTCCCAGGTGTCGACGACGAACTCGCGGGCCGCCGTCACGTCCGGCCGAACGTCGGTGTCCGGCGAGACAGCCACGACAGCAGGGTCGAGGAACAGTCCCCGCACCCGGTCGACGTGCGGTATTGTCTCCGACCGGTGTTCGAGCACCGTGTAGATGTCCCCGTGCTCGTCGAGCAGCGAGACGGCCGTCTTCGGTCCGACACCCCTGATACCCTCGTTGAAATCGGTGCCACAGAGAATCGCGACGTCGACGAACTGCTCGCGGGTCAGGTCGTGCTCGGTCAGTGTCGCCGACAGGTCCATCAGTTCGGGGTCACCAGAACTCGTCAACTGCCGGAGTGTCAGCGGCGCGCCAAAGAGCAGGGCGTCGTAGTCCTCGGTCCCGGCGTAGTCGACGGTCCCCTGGCGGGCCATGTGGGCGGCCTGTGCCTCCCCCTCGGCCGGGGCGTCGACGACCGGCACGTCGAGCAGTTCGAGCAACCTGCGGGTCGTCTCGACGATGGTCTCGGTGAGGCGCTGTGTCCGGGACTCCAGACGCGCCACCGCGACCTGGTCGCCCCGCTCGCGTGCTGCCGCCAGGTCCTCCTCGTAGGACTCGCGTTGCTCGCGGCGGCGCGACACCTCGTCGGATTTCAGGTCGGCCACCGCCCCGTCGAAGACGAACACCGGTGTCAGGTCGTGCTCGAAGAACTTCGGGAGCCCCTGCGCCACGCCGATGAGGTTCGCCACCTCGTCGCCCGTGTCGGTCGTGTACGCCTCGCTGGCCGTCCACTTGACTGTCGTCGTGAGATACCGGTAGAGCCAGTTGTGCGCGTCCACCGCGACGACCGACTCGCCCAGGTCCGCGAACGGCACCTCCTCGATGACCGCCAGGTCCCGCAGGTCCGCGTTGCCCATGTCATTACTGGCCGCTACGGTGGCTTTTGCGTGTCGGTCTGCCCGCGGTCACAACGTGCCGACCCACCGAGCAACGGACTCGTCGGTCGCCTCACAGCACCCGCTCGCCGAGCGCGCTCGCGGCGAGTTCACAGGCGAGTTCTGCGGTCCGGTTCTGCCGGTCGAGGATGGGGTTGACCTCCACGAGTTCGAGCGCACAGACGTCGGGTGCCTCGGCGTGGACGAGTTCCATCGCGGTGTGGGCCTCGCGGTAGGTCATCCCGCCGCGAACGGGTGTTCCGACACCCGGGGCCTCGTCAGGGTCCAGCACGTCCATGTCGAAACTCACGTACAGGCGGTCGACCCCCTCGGAGGCAACGGCGATTGCCTCGCGTGTGACCGCCGCCACGCCGTGCTCGTCGATGTCGGACATCGTGTAGGCGGTCGCATCGCTCTCGCGGACGGATGCAGCCTCCCGGTCGTCGACCGATCGGAGTCCGACGAGGGCGACGTGTTCGGGGTCGATACCGGGGGTGGATGCCCAGTTTCGGTCGGCGAACGCGCCCAGACCGAGCGCCGCGGCCAGAGACATTCCGTGTACGTTCCCGCTGGGGGTCGTCTCCGGCGTGTTGAAATCGGCGTGTGCGTCCACCCAGAGCACGCCCGTCGTGGCATCGTTGGCGCGTGCGACACCGCTCGCGGTCCCGATAGCGATGGAGTGGTCGCCGCCGAGCACGAGCGGCAGGCGACCGACCCCGCAGGCGTGTCCGACCCGGTCGGCGAGACGCTCACAGACCGTCGCCACCTCGTCGACGTACTTTGCCGACGGGTCACCTCTGTCGGGGTCGTGTCGCTCCGGCCGGGGGACCGACAGGTCACCCTCGTCCGTGCAGGTGTGGCCGAGCTGTTCGACCCGGTCTGCCAGTCCGGCGTACCGGATCGCCGACGGGCCCATGTCGACACCGCGCCTGTCCGCACCCAGGTCCATCGGCACCCCCAGCACAGCCACCTCCCGACGACGGTCTGTCCCACGCTGGTCGGGCGTGTCACCGCTGGTCGGTGTCTTGTCCTCGCTCATACTCTCTATCGACGCGCCAGCCACAAAACACTGGGCCGCCCGTCCGGCCCACGGGTCCACCCGGCGAGTGCGGGCCGGGGGTCCGGGCGGTTGTGTGGCCCTCGCCCGGCGAGACACTACCCTGAAGTGGCTGCCAGCGACATACGTACATATGGAGTCGTTGCTTCTGAGTTCCGAGGACGTCAGGGAGACCGTACAGCTCTCGGAGGTGGTCGACGCGGTGGAGGGGGCGTTCGCGGCCTACGCCCGCGGCGACGTACAGATGCCGGCAAAGTCCTACATCGACCTGCCGCAGTACGACGGTGACTTCCGGTCGATGCCGGCGTACGTCGAGGCCGACGACTGGGAGGCGGCCGCGGTCAAGTGGGTCAACTCGCACGTCCACAACCCCGACCGCAACGACCTGCCGACGGTGATGGGGACAGTCGTCTACTCGGACCCGGAGACGGCGTACCCGCTCGCCCTGCTCGACGGGACGGTGCTGACGCGCCTGCGGACCGGCGCGGCCGCCGCTGTCGCCACCCGCCACCTCGCCCCCGAGGACGCCACGACGCTCGGACTCGTCGGGGCCGGTATCCAGTCTCACGTCCAGCTGGAGGCCATCGCGCAGGTGCGACCAATCGAGACGGTCGTCGTCAGTGATGTCGACGAGGAGGCCATCGCCACCTTCCGCGAGCGCTACGGCGACGCCTACGAGATTCACGAGGGACCTGTCGCCGAGGCCGCAGCCTGTCCCGTCGTCTCGACGACGACACCCGTTCGCGACCCTGTTGTCGAGCAGGTCGGTGACCGGACACACGTCAACGCGATGGGCGCAGACGCCGCCGGCAAGCAGGAACTCGCCCCTGCGGTACTCCAGGACGCAAAGATCGTCATCGACGACTACGAGCAGTGTACCCACTCCGGCGAAATAAACGTCGCCTGGGGGGCGGGACTGCTCGACGACGGGGACATCCACGCCGAACTCGGCGACGTCGTTGCCGGGAACGCGACGGGCCGGACCGAGACCGACGGTGTGACCGTCTTCGACTCGACGGGACTCGCCATCCAGGACGTTGCCGCCGCACACGTTGTCTACGAGCGCGCCAACCGGGAGGGGGTCGGGACGCCGTTCCCGCTTGTCGGGACCGAGACCTGAGACCGGAGCACGGGACCGGCATCGCCGCCAGATACCTGTCACAGTTTGCTCGTGCACACTGTTTCGACCAGCCGTCACCACTCACGCAACTGCTCGGTTGACCCGCACGGGACAGCGACGGCTCACACAACCCTTATCCGACCAACCGGTCTGTGTATCATAATGAGCCTGTTCAGGAGAGCGGGTCAGACGTTCCAGGAGACAAAGCAGAGTCTTCTCGGGGATAGTGACGGTGACGACGACATCTACACCTGTCTGGCCTGCGAGCGAGCGGTTGAGACCGACGCCGAGAACTGCCCGCACTGTGGCGACCCGGCGGTGGTACCGGCCGAGTAGGTGGCCCGTGACGGGTGTCCGGACCGGGGACCGAACGTTTAGGATGGTCGGGCGTGTACCGCCGAGTGGCAGAGGGAGTCCGGCTCCCGTGTCCAACGAGGAAAGTCCCCCCACCGTCC
>CAYZGA010000028.1:0-22126 GCA_964477945.1 uncultured Halobacteriales archaeon | reverse complement strand
AGTCCACGCTAACTGTTCTTCGAGAGCGTCGGACGGTCGGAGTCGATACCTGTAGCTGTAGTTCATCTACGAGCGTTCTTCGATGAGTTCGTCGAGTTGCCCGCGAACGAACGACGAGAGATTGAGGTGGTTCTCCTCGACCCACTCGGCTTGATCTTCGCGGATGGTGATGTTCTTCCGTCTCATTACACACGTATTATAGGCACATATGCGTGTAGTTGTTGCGATTGCGTGGGCCTGTGGGATGGCTACCGAACACGTTTGAGAACTGTGCGGTGCTGTATCCCCTCCCTACTCGCTCCCTTCGGTCGCTCGTTGAGGAAGGGGCCTTAGCACCTCAATTCAGGTAACGTCGCGACCGATAGTGTCGGCCAGAAAGGTCGCAACCCCGTGCTGTCCGCAACCCCCGGTCGATTCAGAGAGTCACACGCCTTCTGGTGGTGGAACGGTTGCAGGGGTTGTGACGCCCACTACCGGTTGCGCTCCCGGTACTCACCCGGTCGGCGTGTCGGACTGTTGCCGGCGGCGAATCCGCTCGAAGGGCTTTTGTGCCTCGTGACAGACGGTCTGGACGTGACAGGGAGCGACGAGGGTCACTCCCCCGGTCCCCGCCTGTCGCGGCGTGGCCTCCTCCGGACAGCCGCCGGTCTCGGTCTCGTGTCGGTGGCCGGCGCGGATGTCGGTCGGGGTGCAGGTGGCGACCGCCGCTGGTCGTTCGACACCGGTGACGCGGTGTTCTCGTCACCGACAGTCGTCGACGGCACAGTCTTCGTCGGGGGTAACGCCGGGAGCGTGTACGCGCTCGACAGCGAGTCGGGCGAGCAACGCTGGACGTTCAGCACGGGACCGCTGTTCACCGCCCCGGCGGTGGCCGCCGGGCGGGTGTTCGTGAACGAGACGGGCACCCGCCTGAGCGCGCTGGACGCGACGACCGGCGAGCAGGTCTGGGCGTTCGACGCCGGGGTACTGCTGGCCGGCGCACCGGCGGTGAGCGGCGGGACGGTGGTGGTCGCGACCAGGGACGGCACCGTCTCGGTGCTGTCGGCGGCCACCGGTGCCCTGCGCCGGTCGTTTGGGACCGGCGGGTCGCCGCGAGCCGTCTCGCCGGCGCGGGTCGACGACACCGTGTTTCTCGGGACGATCGACATCGTCGACCCGGGGCGCGTGGTCGCGGCCGCCGTCGACTCCGGCGAGCGGCGCTGGTCGTTCGCGGCCGCCGAGGATATCCAGTCCTCGCCGACAGTCGCAGACGGACGGGTGTTCGCCGGGGGTAACGCCGGGAGCGTCTACGCGCTCACCGCCGACTCGGGGACCGAACTGTGGCGCGTCGACACCGACGGTCCGGTCGCGTCCTCGCCGACGGTTGCCGACGGCACAGTCTACATCGGCGGCGTCGACGAGACCGGCACCACTCCCGGCGGACGTCTGTACGCACTCGACACGGGTTCGGGTGCGCAGGAGTGGGTCTTCGACGCCGACACCCCGGTGCGGTCCTCGCCGACAGTCGCCGGCGGGCGGGTGCTCGTCGGGGGCGCGGACGGCCACCTCTACGCCGTCGACGCGGCATCGGGCGAGCAGGTCTGGGCGTTCGAGACCGGCGGGCGGGTGTTCTCGTCACCGACAGTCGTCGACGGGACGGCCTTCGTCGGGAGCGCGGACGGGCGGGTGTACGCCGTCGACACCGGCGTCGACGGGTCGAGTCGCGGGTCGCGGATGGCGCTGCGCACACTCGGTCACCGCGATACCACCGGTGTCCAGCAACCGACCGGTCTGTTCGACGTCGACCCGACAGACCCCACCGTCGGGACGACGGTCACGTTCCGTGCCCGGACAGACGCCGACGACCCCGACTACGCGTGGGACCTGACCGGTGACGGGAGCGTCGACGGGACGGGTCAGACCGTCACCCGCGCCTTCGAGACACCCGGCCGACGGGCGGTGACACTGACCGTCGCCGGTGGTGACCGGGAGAGCACCACCACCCGGAGGGTGTCTGTGCGACCGCCGGTGCGTTGGCGGTTCGAGACCGACAGCCCGGTTGCGTCGTCGCCGGCAGTCGCCGACGGGACCGCCTTCGTCGGCAGCGACGAGGGGACCGTGTACGCCGTCGACGCCGACTCGGGTGAGACGGTCTGGACAACCGAGACCGGCGGGCGGGTGTTCTCGTCGCCGGCAGTCGTCGACGGGACGGCCTTCCTCGGGAGCGAGGACGGTCGGGTGTACGCCGTCGACGCGGACACTGGTGAGACAGTCTGGACGTTCGAGACAGACACCCCGGTCGAGTCGTCGCCGGCAGTCGCCGGCGGACTGGTTCTGGTCGGTGAGGTGGGTGGCAGTCTGTACGCGCTCGACGCCGCGTCGGGGGCCGAGGTGTGGACACTCGCCATCGGCGGCGCGGGGTCGTCCCCGACAGTCGCCGGGGAGACGGTCGTCGTCGGGACACACGACGGGAGTCTGGCCGCGCTGGCGAGACGTTCGGGCGGCCGACTGTGGACCTTCGACACCGACAGCCCGTTTACCCCCGAGTCCTCGCCGACGGTCGCGGGCGGGTCGGTGTTTTTCGGTACGGTCGGCGGGGCGGTGCTCGCGCTGGATGTCGTCTCGGGTGAGCGCGAGTGGGTGTTCGAGACCGGTGTTGCGGTCGCGTCCTCGCCGACAGTCGCCGGGGAGACGGTGTTCGTCGGGAGCGACGACGGCACCCTGTACGCGCTGGACACGGAGACGGGCGACCGCCGCTGGGCGTTCGAGACCGACGGCCCGGTGCGCTCCTCGCCGACGGTCGTCTCCGACACCGTCCTCGTCGGGAGTGACGACGGGACCCTGTACGCGCTCGCCGCCGGAACCGGCGCGCTGCGGTGGGTGCTGGGGACCGACGGTCCGGTGCGGTCCTCGCCGATGGTGGACGACGGAACCCTCTACGTCGGGAGCGAGAGCGGACTGTACGCGGTGGAGACGACCGTCGACGGGTCGAGCGAGGGGTCGCGGGCGCGACTCGGCACGCTCGGACACCCTGACGACTGGCGCTACGCCGACCAGACCGTCGACAGGCCGACACCCGACGACAGTTCCGGAGCGGAGACAGACCCCGACGGTACGGGCACGACTGACGACGAGACCGGCGGGACGGACGACGGCACCGGTAACGGGGCGAACAACAGCACCGGACCCGGCGGCGACGGGTTCGGCGCGGGGTTCGGGCCGGGGGCCGCGCTCGCCGCGCTCGGCGGTCTGTATCTGCTCCGCCGGGTCACCGACGACGGGCCGTGACAATCGCCCGCGTGGCCTGACGAGTTCCCGACGACGAGTCGTGACCCGGGCACCCTGCCGGCAGTCCGTCTCGTCTCCGGGTGACCGGTCGCCCGGTCGGGTGCTGTTCGGCCCGGTTCGCAAGCAGTTTTCCCGTTCGTCCCCGAGTATCGGTAGATGAGATTCGGTGACTCCGAGCGGCAGGGCGGTCCTCGACTCTCGCGGCGGCGACTGCTCGGGGCGGCCGCCGGTCTCGGCGTGGCGTCGGTTCCCGGCGTCGCCGGTGGTGCAGGCGGTGACCGGCGGTGGTCGTTCGACACCGGGGGGCGGGTGTTCTCGTCGCCGACGGTCGTCGACGGCACCGTCTTCGTCGGCAGTCGGGACGGGAGCGTGTACGCGCTGGACGCGGCATCGGGCGCGCAGGTCTGGCGGTTCGACACGCGACAGAGTGTTCGTCCGTCGCCGTCGGTGGTTGCCGGGCGGGTGTTCGCCGGCGGCGCGCGCGGCCGACTGCACGCGATAGACGCCGACTCGGGTGAACGCGCCTGGTCGTTCGTCCCCAACCCGTGGCCGACAACCTCGCCGGCGGTCGGCGACGGGACGGTCGCTATCGCCTCCAAGCGCACGCTCGCCGTACTGTCGGCAACCACCGGCGACCTGCGCCGGTCGTTCGATGTCGAGACGCGGATCCGGTCCGCGCCGACCCGCGCCGGCGGCACGATTCTCCTCGGCACCGGCGGCACCGGGGGCCGAACGGGCGCCGTGTACGCCTACGACGCCGACGCCGGCGAGGTGGCCTGGACCGCCGAGGTGGACAACCTGGTCCAGTCGTCGCCGACAGTCGCCGACGGGACTGTCTACGTCGGGGACGCGGGCGGCACCGTCCACGCGC
Organism: uncultured Halobacteriales archaeon; assembly: GCA_964477945.1. Classification (GTDB taxonomy): domain Archaea; phylum Halobacteriota; class Halobacteria; order Halobacteriales; family Haloarculaceae; genus Halovenus. The sequence continues at coordinate 17,988 of CAYZGA010000028.1, read as the reverse complement.
TGGACGCGGCATCGGGGACCGGTGAGTGGCAGTTCGGGACCGGCGGTCCCGTCGACTCCTCGCCGACGGCCGCCGACGGAACGGTGTTCGTCGGGAGTGGGGACGGCCGCCTGTACGCGCTGGACGCGATGTCGGGGACCGAGGCGTGGTCGTTCGGGACCGGCGGTCGGGTCGACTCCTCGCCGACGGTCGCCGGCGAGTTGGTGTTCGTCGGGAGCGGGGATGGCCGCCTGTACGCGCTGGACGCGATGTCGGGCGAGCAACGGTGGACCGTCGAGACGGGGGGACGGGTGGTCTCGTCACCGACCGTCGTCGACGGCCGGGTGTTCGTCGGGAGCGCGGACGGTCGGGTGTACGCCGTCGACGCCGGTGTCGACGGGTCGAGTCGCGGGTCGCGGGTCGCGCTCCGCACGCTCGGCCACCGCGACGCGACCGGTGCCCTGCGACCGACGGCACTGGTCGGTGTCGACCCCGTCAACCCGCCCGCCGGGGCGACGGTCACGCTCGACGGCCGGGCCGATATCGACGCCGAGAGCTACGCGTGGGATTTGACCGGCGACGGCGGCGTCGACGCCTCGGGTCGGACACTCACCCGCGCCTTCGGGACACCCGGCGAGCACGAGGTGACGCTGACGGTCACCGGCGGGGACACCAGCGCGACAACGACCCGGACGGTGTCGGTCCGCCCGCCGACCCGCTGGCGGTTCGAAACCGACCGCGCGGTGGTCTCCTCGCCGACGACCGTCGACGGTAGGGCGTTCGTCGGGGTCGGCAACGACCTGCGTGCGCTCGATGCGGCGACCGGTGACCCGCTGTGGACGTTCGAGACCGGCGGTCGGGTCGAGTCCTCGCCGACCGTCGCAGACGGACGGGCCTTCGTCGGGAGTGGTGACGGGAGCCTCTACGCGGTCGCGGCGGCGACCGGTAACCCGCTCTGGGCGTTCGAGACCGGTGGCCCGGTGGACTCCTCGCCGACCATCACCGGTGGACTGGTGGTGGTCGGGAGCCGTGACGGGGGCGTGTACGCGCTGGACGCGGTGACCGGCGAGCAGGTCTGGCAGTTCGACGCCCGCGGTCCGGTGGACTCCTCGCCGACGGCCGCCGGGGGCACGGTGCTGGTGGGGAACCGGAGCGGCACGGTGTACGCGCTGGCGGCGGCCTCCGGTGGCCCGCTCTGGACGTTCGACACCGGGGGTCTCGACGCCATCGAGTCATCGGTAACAGTCGCCGACGGAACGGCGGTCGTCGGGAGCACCAACGGCACCGTCTACGCCCTCGCCCTGTCCACCGGCGACGAGCGGTGGACGGCCGACACCGGTGACGGGCTGTCCTCGTCGCCGACCGTGGCGGACGGGACGACCTTCCTCGGGAGTGCGGACGAACAGCTGTACGCGCTCGACCTGTCCACGGGCGAGAAGCGGTGGACAGTCGAAACCGGCGGCCCGGTGGACTCCTCGCCGACTGTCGCCGGGGAACGGGTGTTCGCCGGCAGCGCGGACGGGAGCCTCTACGCGCTGGATGCCGCGACCGGCGACCGGCGGTACGTCGTCGAGACCGGCGGTCCGGTTGCGTCGTCGCCGACCGTCGACGACGGCACACTCTACGTCGGCACGGCCGACGGTGTCACCGCGCTGTCGGTGACCGTCGACGGGTCGGGCCGAGGGTCGCGAGCGCGACTCGGTACCCTCGGTCACCCGGGCGAGTGGCGCTACACTGCCGAGACGACCGACGGCGACACCGACGACGCGACCGGTGACCTGGACGTGACCGACGACGGGAGCGATGCCGGCGGCCGGGCCGGCGGAGGCGGGAACGAGACCGATGGTAACCGGGACGCCGGTGACGGGTTCGGCACGGGATTCGGGCCGGGAGCGGCGCTCGCCGCACTCGGCGGTCTGTTGCTGCTGCGGCGGTACGCCGACCAGACGGGGTAGTCAGTCGTCGGCGAACTGGTCGAGACTCGTCTGCGGACCGGCCTTCGACTCGCCGAAGACGGCGTACGGCAGGAGGATGGTCACGGCGTTGGTCGTACAGACGAGAAGCACCGGGGCCAGGAACAGCCCGTAGAACCCGAACACCGAGGGGCCGAGGATGTACGCGATAATCAGCAGCCCGGTGTGGGTCTCCTCGCTGCTTATCAGCGCCCGGATGACGAAATCGGGGACGAAGTCGACGACGACCGCGCTCGCGACGAACAGGACACCAACGGCACCGAGCAGCCCCGGTTCACCCTCCAGCCAGGCGTTCGCCCCGAGTCCAACCGTGAGCGGTACGTACACGAGTTTGATACCGATAATCGGGATGAGACTCCCGATACCGGCGAACGCGCCGAGCAACGCGGGGTACGGGATCGTCACCGTCGACGGGACGAGCGCGTTGTAGAGCACGAACAGCGCGATGGCGATGATAGCGGTGGCAAAGACGTTGACGATGTTGCCAAAGAGCGCGATACTGAGCTCGTCGTCGACGGCCCGGAAGTACCGCCTGACGACGCCCGACTCGTCGTACGTGTCGAGCAGCCAGTCCCCGACCCGCGCCCCGTCGACGAGCATGTAGTAGGTGACAAGCGCCACCAGCAGCAACTGCACGAGCACGCTCCCGGCGACGCTCGCCGCCCCGAACAGGGCGTCGACGACGAGGTCGAGCGAGATGTCGCTCCCCCCGTCGGTCACGATGCCCTCGAGCTGTTCGAGGTCGAGACCGGCGATGTTCAGCTCATCTGCCACGCGGTTCGCGGCGTCGGTGTCCAGCACCGACTGGACCTCGGCGGCGACGATGGCGACGGCGTACCCGAGCAACACCAGAAACGGCACCCCGAACAGCACGAGCGACAGCACGGCCCTGACCCGCCGACCGAGTCTGAACCGGGTGAGGAACCTGAAGATGGGACGGACCGCGTAGTACAGGAACACGGCGAACACCGCTACCGCGACGAACGACAGCAGCGCGTAGCCGACAACCAGGGCGAGTGCGGCGACGCCGGTCCCGACCGCGATTCGACGACGGAGACTCCGGTCCATCTCTCCTGTCACCGGGTACTGGTGGTGGCGGTTTCACTGTGTCGGTCGGTGGCACGGGTGTCGGTCGACCACAGTCGGGGCCGCCCGATGTCGGGGTCGACCGGGCCCGTCGCGGCGACAGGGGCGTCCTGCACCGAACTCTCCCCCTGCGTCGTCGCGGCTACTTTGCGAAGTAGCTCGTGAAGAATCCCGAGAGAAACGACGCGAGCGCGACCGAGAGCAGCAGTTGCGTGCGGTCGAACTCGGCATCGTCCGCGGTGTACCCGGTCACTGCGACGCCGATGAGCAGCGATATCAGCCCGTTCGCGAGGTCCTTCCTGAGTGCCATACCCGTACTCGGAGCCCCCGGATAAAGTATGCACCGCTCGTCGTCCGGTCGACTCACAGCACGACGTCGACTGCCTCGGTGAGTATCTGTGCCCCGTTGAACAGGACGTGCCCGATAACGGGCACGAGCAGGTTGTTGGTCAGGTGGTAGCCGACGCCGAGTGCCACGCCGAACCCGAAAAACATCGCGGCGAACAGCGCCTCGCCACCCGTCCCGACGACTGTGGTGTGGATTCCGACGTAGAGCGTGCTCGTGACGCCGATGGCGACGGCCGGGTGCCAGGCCGCCACCAGCGAGCGCTGGAGAATCCCCCGGAAGAACACCTCCTCCATCGGCACCGCGACAAGTGTCGACACCGCGAACAGGGCGACGTAGAACAGCGCCCCCGGTTCGGGGCCGATAGTCACCGACGGGGAGCTGAGTCCGAGCACCTGAAACAGCACTGTCACGACACTCGCCAGTATCATCAGCATCATCCCGACGAAGGTTCCGTAGAAGACGGTCCACACGTCGACCGACCGCACGCGGAGATAGGAGAGCGGTCGCTCGTGGTACCGGACCACCAGGGCGAGCGCGGTTCCGAACCCGATTACCTGTAGGGTGGTGACACTCACGAGCAGTCGCGAGAGGCTGCCAGGGCCGCCGACGTCGACTGTCGCCGTCACGAGCGCCGTCAACCCGCGACCCGTGGCCACGGCGACGGCAAACAGCCCCACGACGGCCACGAGCACGGCCACCTGTCCGGCGCGGCCCCCAGGGGTGTCGACCGGGCCGGTGACCGGCGGTCCCGCGTCGCGGTCCGGTTGTTTCCCGTCACGGCGTGTCGTTACAGCGTCTGTTTCGTCCGGTCTGGACTCGTCCGGTGCGGGTTCGTCACCCCCGGTGTCGGGGTCCGTCCCCGGACGCGTCGTCTCCTCGTCTCGCATCTGTCCTCGCTTGGGGATACAGGTGAAAGACGGCACCGGTCGCCGGCGGGAACCGAAAGGTCGTTTACCGGGGACGACGACGCATCGACTATGATACTCCCGGGGTCAGCGACGCAGGCGCTGGCGGCCGCCCTCGCCGCCGAGACGGGCCGGGAACTCGCCGGCGTCTCGTTCGAGCGGTTCGCCGACGGCGAGCGCGCCCTCCGGGTCGACGGTATCGAGCGTGGCGCGAGCGTGGCCGTGGTCGCCTCGACAGTCTCGGACGGGACCCACGTCGAACTGCTCCAGTTGCAGGACGCCGCCCGCGAGGCCGGCGCTGGCAGTGTCACGACGGTCCTCCCGTACATGGGTTACGCCCGGCAGGACCGGGCGTTCGAGACCGGACAACCGGTCTCGGCCCGTGCGGTGGCGCGGGCCATCTCCACCGGCACCGACCGGGTCGTGACGGTCAACCCCCACGAGCGCCGGGTGTGTGAGTACTTCGATGTGCCCGCCCAGGCCGTCGACGCCGCCGGTCTGCTCGCGGACCCGCTGCCGGCCCTCGCTGACCCGCTCTTTCTCGCCCCCGACGCCGGGGCGCGCGACCTCGCCGCGACAGTCCGGGACGCCCACGGCGACGGCGCGGTCGACCACTGCGAGAAGACCCGGTACTCCGACACCGATGTCGATATCGTCCCCTGTGACGCCGCTGTCGAGGGTCGGGATGTCGTGCTCGTCGACGACATCGTCGCCACCGGGGCGACGATGAGCGGTGCGGTCGCCGCCATCGACGAGCAGGGCGCGTCCCGGGTGTTCGTGACCTGTGTCCACCCGGTGCTGGCAGGTGACGCGTACACGAAACTCCGGCGGGCCGGTGTCGAGGCCGTCCACGCCACCGACACCGTGGAGCGACCCGTCAGCGACGTCACCGCCGCCCCGGCCATCGCGGAGGTGCTGTGACCGGCCCCCGCCTGTCGTACCCGGGACGACTGTTGCTCGTGGTGGTGCTGGGGTGGGGGGGTCTCCAGGCCGCCCGGTTCCTGCTCCCGCCCCTGTTGCCCCGCATCACCGACACGCTCGGGCTCTCGCCGGGCGGTGTCGGTCTCGCCTTGACCGCCTTCGGACTCGTCTACGCCGCTGTCCAGTACCCGAGCGGTACCTACTCGGACGCGCTCTCCCGGGCGACGCTCGTCGTCCCGGGGTTGCTCGTGTTGCTCGCCGGGGTGACCATCGTCGCCGTCGCGGTGACGCCACTGCTGTTCGTGGCCGGTGTCGTCGTTCTCGGGGTGGGAAAGGGGCTGTTCGCGAGTCCCTCGCGGGCGCTTGTGAGTGACCTGTTCGACGCCCGTCGCGGCCGTGCGCTCGGTGTCTACTCGGCCGGCACCGACGCCGGCGCGCTCGTCGGGTCGGGGCTTGCCGTGGCTACTCTCGCTGTCGGGGTCGGCTGGCGGGTCACGTTCGTCCCGGTGGGGCTCGCGCTCGCGCTCGTGACGGCCCTGTTTCTGGTCTGGAACCGGGAGTCGTACGAGCTGCGGCGGGTGGGACTCTCGCCTCGCGAGACGGCCGGCCGCATCGCCGCCACGCGCGACCAGCGCGAACTGGTCGCCGTCTTCTCGCTGTTTTACTTTGCTGTAGGTGGGCTGACGAACTTCTTTCCGACACTGCTGGTCGAGGCGGGCTTCTCCGAGGCGAGTGCGGGGGCGAGTTTCGCCCTGCTGTTCGCGGTTGGGCTCGTTGCGAAACCGGGCGCAGGTGAACTCAGCGACCGCTTCCCGCGACTGCTGGTCGGGGGGGCCGCGCTGGCGCTCGCGGCCGGCGGTCTCGCCGTCGTGCTCGTTGCGCCCTCGCTGCCCGTCGTCGCCGCCGGGACGGTGCTGGTGGCGGCCGGCTACAAGACACAGTTCCCCATCGCCGACGCCGTGGTGATGGAGGCCGCCCCGGAGGGCAGTGTCGGCGCCGACATCGGCGCGGCGCGGGCGGTGTTTCTCGGCGCGAGCGCGCTCGGTCCCGGTGTCGTCGGACTCCTCGCCGAACTGACGAGCTTCGAGACGGCGTTCTGGCTGCTGGTCGCCTGCTTTCTGACCTGTGCGCTCGTGCTCGCCCGGCAGTACCGCCGTCACTCCCGCGGGTCGAGCAACTCGTAGCCGATACCCTGTTCGCGGAGTGTCTCCGTGTGTGTCGAGACGGTCCCGCTGGCCGCGAGCAAGAGCACGTCCAGCCCCCTGGCAGCGGCCTCCGACACCGCGCTGGTTGCACCGAAGCGAACGTCCGGTTCCAGCCCCGCCCGGCGAACGGCGGCGAGTCCCTCCGGCGCGTCCACCGCCAGCAGGTCGTGCTCCAGGTCGAGTGCTGTCACCACCTCGGTGTCGATTACACGGCTCCCGCCCTCCTCGACCGGCGGAACCGCGAGCACCGTCACCGTCCCGAGGTCGTAGTCGATGATACCCTCGACGTTGGTCACCCCCACCTCCTGTCCGGCCGCGGCGTCGGTGACCGTCACCGCCGTTGCACTCCCGTCGGTTCCGGGGTCGGCACGGAGTACCCCCTCGCGCATCGCCAGCGAGACCCGCTCCCCTTCGGCGAGGTCGGCCGTGGCCAGCGCCGTCTCGACACCCACCTCCTCCAGCACCTCGCTGGCGACGTACTCGACAAAGTCACGGAGTGTGTCGGTCTCGGAGATGAGCCAGTCGACACCTTCCTTTGTCAACTCGTACCGCCCTCGCCCCTGTTTGTCGACAAAGCCCCGTCCGGCGAGTTCGCCGAGGTAGTCACTGACTGCCTGTGTCGTGATGCCGACTGCGTCGGCGATCTCGCGCTGGTTGACCGCCGGCTGGCGACGGGCCACCGCGACCAGAATCCGGTATGTGGTCGCCGTTCGCTTGCTCTCCAGCACGCCCGCCTGCCCCTCCGGCCCTGCCATACCACGGGTTGGGACTGCGCGTGCAAGTTGCTTGTCCCCCAGTTCACCCGGTTTCGCCCGCGACAGTCACGTTCGGCCGCTCGATGCCCTCCTCGTCGAGTGCGGCGAGTGTCCGCCGGGTCACCTCCGACTCGAAGGCGAACTCCCGGCGCACGTCGTTGACGTATGCCCGCCCTCGAAGGGTCACGTACGCCGGGTCGTGGTCGACACGCACCACCAGCGGGTGGTCCTCGGAGACGTACACGTACCGCGAGGAACGCATCACGTCACGGAGAATCTCGCGACCGCGCTCGATGTCGGCCCCGTGGGCGAGATACACCTCGGAGACGACCATCAACTCGGTGTCGCCGGCGTTCGCGTTGGCGACCGGTTCGGTGAAGAACCTGTAGTTTGGCACGAGCACCTCGTTGTCGTCGACAGTGACGAGCGTCGTCGAGCGGATACCGACGTCGGTCACCTCGCCGTAGTGGTCGCCGATCTGGACCTTGTCGCCGGGGCGGTACGGCCGCTCGACGACGATGACGAACCCACCGACGACGTTGGCAAACAGGTCCTGCACGCCCAGTCCGAGCACCGCCCCGAACACCCCGGAGAACGCCAGCAACTGGCCCGTCGTCAGCTCGAGCAGCGGCCCGACGACCACCACCACAGCGACCACGTACACCCCGAACCGCACGACCGGGATGAGCGACTTGATGACGATGCGGTATCCGACAGTCAACTCCGAGGCCTCCTGTAGCGCGACTGCGGCGGTGCGGGCGACGAGATACGCCAGCGCGAACGTGAGCACTGCCCCGACGACCAGCCCGGCGTCGATGTCGAGCGACTCCGGACCCGACGTGTCGACACTCGACACGAAACCGGCGACGCGCGAGACGCCACCGGTCGCCACGACGGTCACCACAGTAACCGCCTCCCGTCGAGATGCGAGCGGACGTCACCGAACGCCTCGGCCGGAACCGTTACGTGTCCGTCCTCGACACTCGCGACACCCTGCCGGGTCAGCGACGCGAGCGCGCCCGCGACGGACTGGTCGGCCCGGCGGGCGAGCTCCGCGACGCTCAGCCCCTCGTTTGTCAGCACGAGCCACAGCAGGTACGACGCGTCGTAGCCGACATCGGGGGCCCCCGGTCGGCCGTCGATACCGCGCTCGGTGCGACACTCGAACAGGGTCCGAACCGTCCGGGGGTTGCCCGCGGCGTCCTCGACGAGTCCCCCGAGGTGGTTCACGACAGTCCCGCGGTACAACTGCTGGCTCTTGTCGCGCGCGTAGTCGAGGGACAGTTCGCGGTCGGGGGTGTACTCCGCGTACGCCGCCAGTTCGGTCTCGGGGTCATCGGTGTCTGCTGTCTCGACCAGCAACCGCTCGGTCTGGTCGACATCCAGCGGCGACACCTCGAACACCTCGTCGAACGCCGCCGCGACCGACGTGGTCGCGTCGAGGTACGCCCAGGCAGCCGCGTTCCAGGTGGTCACGACAGTCCCGTCGGCGGTGGCCACCTCGTCGGAGAACGATTCGAGTCGGTCGAACCCGCCGAGTGCTCGCCGGTAGAGTCGGTGACAGTCCGCAACGAGCACGTGTTCCGCGTCCGGAAGCGCCGGGAGGTCGTCGGTCCCGCCGAGCGAGACCCGTTCGGTCGTCCCATCGCGCTCGCCGGCACGGTCGAGAAGGGCATCCCGACCGCTCCACGGCGCGGCGACGACGGCCACCGTGTCCGCCGTGTCGAGACTACTCTCGAACGCCGCGACGGTCTCCGGCGGCGGGACGTGCTCGCTGTCCATCCTCTGGGTTTGTCCGGGTCCGTGTTAGGGTTTCTTACTCTCCGCCGTCTCGTCGCCGTGCACCCGCGGGATGCAGACTCCGCGCCGCGGTCAGTCGCCGCTGGTCGGCTCGACGAGTCCCTCGACACTCTCGAACTCCAGGCCGCCCCCGATGGTGCGGTTCGGGTAGGGGATGTTGATGTCTGCCTCGTCGAACCGCTGTTTGACCCGTGTCACGTACTCGCCGCGGGTCTTCACAAAGTCCGCGCGCGAGGGGTCCTCGATCCAGATCCGCGACTGCAGGCCGACCGAGGAATCCCCGAGTTCGACCAGTCGGACCGACGGGGCAGGGTCGTCGAGGATGCCCTCGTGGTTTTCCGCCTCCTCGACGATGATCTCGGTGGCCCCCTCGATGTCGTCGTCGTAGCCGATACCGAAGACGAACTTCAGGCGGAGTTGCTCCTTTGCGACCGGGTTCTTGACGACGTCGTCGGTCAACTGCGAGTTCGGCACCGTGAGCAACTCGTTGTCGAAGGTGCGAACACGGGTCACCCGCATACTGATGTCCTCGACGACGCCGGCGTTGCCGTCCCACTCGATCCAGTCACCGATGCGAAACGGCTTGTCGGTGAAGATGAACACCCCCGACACGAAGTTCTTTATAACGTCCTGCAGGGCGAACCCGATGGCGAGGGTCGCGGCCGCGCCGATTGTCGCGAGCGCCTGCAGGAAGTTACCGAACCCCGCCGCGCCGAACGCGACCGTGATTGCGACGAACACCACGCCGAACCCGACGAGTTTCCGGAGCGGTTTGCGCACGTGAGCATCGAGACCGCGCCGGTTGGCGACCCGGTTGAACACCGGCCCGACGACCAGCCTGCCGACGAGATAGACCAGCAGGAACGCGACGACGAAGACCAGCGCGTCGCGGACGATGTCGACCGGCACCCCGGCGTCATCGAGTTGCGTGCTCAGGTCGTCGATGACCAGCACGGTCCTGCTCGCGGTCATCGCTCTATCACCGCGGTGTGCCCGCGTGTCTCGACAACTGACGCGTCGACGCGCCCGGCCAGGTCGTCGGCGAGTGTTTCAGCATCCGCGCCGGCACGTGCCGACCGGTGGAACTTCACCTTGACGAACTCGCGGTTCCCGAGTTGGTCGTCGAGTTCCTCGACCACAGACTCGATACCGTGTTTACCGACCCACAGCGTCACGTCGAGATTGTGTATCCGCTCTCGACGACTCGTGTTACTCATACTCGCCGATAGTGGCCGGCAAATCTAATAATTACTGGTGTTCTCTGGTCTGCCGACCACCGCCGGTTGGTGGTCTCGCGGCTGTACCCGAGTTGCCAGCCCCCGCCGGGGGACCGTGCCGGTCGGGCGGTCCTGCGGGTCGCCTGTTCGGCGTCAGTACGGGTGGCGGTCGTGTTCGCCACAGTCACAGGTGACGACCACGTGCCCGTCCTGCAAGCGGACGCGGGCGTTCCTGCCGGGACGGAGGTACGCATCACATCGGTCACAGGTCGACCGGACGAACGTCCGTGGCAACGCCAGCCGGTTGCGCTCTGCGACGCGCCGCGTCCGGCGAACGTACCGGCGGGCACGCTCGTCGTGGCCCTCGCGGGCGGCCTGACGGGCCAACTCGTGTAACCGCTCGATGCGCTCTGCTGCGAGACTCACACCCGAAGCGAGGGCGGGGGCGGTGCTATACTTTGCGTCCGCCGCCGGTCTTCGGGACGCGGACGTGGAGGGTTCCGTTCTCCATCAGCGTCGCAGACGCCTCGCCCGGGTCGACAGCGGCCCCGTCGGGCAGGTCGACCTGGCCGTCGAGCGCGAGTCCGCGGCCGGGAAAGCGCATCTCGAACCCGTCGCGGTGGTCGCGAAACCGGTCGAGACGGACGTGTACCGTCCCGTCCTCGTAGCGAACCTGCACGTCCCGGCCAAGTGTCCCGGGGGCGTCGAACACCGCGAGATACTCGTCGTCACTCTCCAGCAGGTCTGTCGTGATTCCGCGCCGCTCCTGGGCACGACCGACCGCGCGGCCGACCGTCTCGAACACCCGGTTCCCGACCGCCGCGCCGACATCGCGGATCACAGTGTCACCTCCTCGAGCGGGTCGGTCGCCCCGCAGTACGGGCAGGTGAAGTCGCTCACCCCCACCTCGGACGGCATGTCGTACGTGTAGTGCAGTTCGAACATGTCGAGTTCGCAGTCCTTGTCCGTGCAGACCAGTTCGAGCGTTCGCGGCATACACCGACCTAACACCGGACGGGTAATCAAAGCCGCGCCTGTGCGGTCCGCAGTCGCAGAGATAGTTCAGTCTCGTGCTGCGTCGGAGGGTCCTGCCAGAACGGGGTGCCGCCTACCTCGCGTGCGCCACACCGGCCTCGCCCCGTCGCAGTTGCTGTGCCGGCACCGGTGGCACAGGTTTTTATCGCTTCCCCGCCAATGTACACGTATGTCGACCGGAAAACTCGTCCTGTACGCAATCGCCGGTCTCCTCGCCCTCTTGGTGGTCTCGTTCGTCGTGAACGCGATACTCGCAATCGTCTCGACAGTCCTGTTCGCACTCAAACTGCTCGCGGTGCTCGCGGTGGTCGGTGGTGTCGGCTACGCCGGCTACAAGATATACAGTCTGGTCTCGGGTGTCACCTCCAGCGGTTCGAACACCGAGACGACTCCCGGTTCGGAAACCGACAGCCTCTCGACCGGTATCGGTACCGGCACCGACACCAGCACCACGCACAGCGACGACCTCCGACAGCAGTACCTGAACGGCGAGATAAGCGAAGAGGAGTTCGAGCGCCGACTGGAACGGGAACTCGACAGCAACGAGTTCGACAGCATCGACCGCGAACTCCAGCGCGACCGTATCTGACGGAGCGATATGTACCTGCGCGTACAGACCCGCCGGCAGTAGCCACGCTTATACGACGGGTTCGTGTATATCCGGTCGAACGTGACTGTCGACCTGTTCGCGAACGGACTTCTCCTGTTTATGCGCCTGGTCGTGTTCGGGATGGCGCTGGGGTTGACAGTCATCAGTTTCCAGGCGTACCGGGAACAGCAGTCGGAGCGCCTCCAGTTCGCGTTTCTCGGGTTCGCGTTTATCAGCATGGGGGTCGCGCTGAGTGCTATCGTGGGGCAACTCGGTACCGATGCGGGTGAGACGACCCTGATGGTGCTTCGGACCGCCGAGACGGTGCCGTTCATAATCGGCTTTGCGATGTTCTACCTCTCGCTGTACCGGTAGAAGTCGGGGCGTTTATGAGTCCGCGGTGCGATTAAAGCCTCAATGACAGACGAGACAGACGTGGTACGACTGTTCGGTGGGCCCGGGAGCGGCAAGACAACCGCGCTTCTGGACCGTGTCGAGCAGTTGCTCACCGAGGAGGGTGTGGACGTGCGGGATGTACTCGTCGTCTCGTACACGCGAGCGGCAGCCGCCGAGGTGCGCGAGCGGTTGGCCGACCGGCTGGATACGACGCCACGGTCGCTGCGAGGGAACGTCTGCACGATGCACGCAAAGGCCTACGACCTGCTGAACCTCTCACGTGCCGACGTGGTCGGCGAGTCGGACAAGGAGGCGTTCTGTGACGACTACGGCATCGAGTTCGAGGGGGAGTACGAGGGCTCGCGCCGGCGCTCGGCTCGGTCAACGGCGCTCGGCAACAAGGTCATCTCGACGAGTCAGTGGCTCCAGCGAACGGACCGCGATGTGGCCGACTGGTTCGACGTCCCCTTCCAGTGGGACGAGGAGGAGGTTCGCCTCCCGCCGGAGATCGACGACCGCGCACAGACCGGCAACAAGTACACGCCCACCTGGTCGAGTGACGACGACCGCCTCGACATTCCCGAGGCGATCCGCGCCTGGCGAAACTGGAAGGGCACCAACGACATTGTCGGGTTCGCCGACATGCTCGAACGGGTCAAACAGCGGTCGCTGCTCCCGAACGTGGAGTATCTGGTCATCGACGAGTTCCAGGACATCACCACACTGCAGTACGGGGTCTACGAGGAGTGGCGTCCCCACATGACCCGGGTGCTCATTGCCGGTGACGACGACCAGGTGGTGTACGCGTGGCAGGGGGCAGACCCCGACCTCCTGCTCGACGAACCGGTCGACGACGACGTCGTCCTGCCGAACTCGTACCGACTCCCCTCGCGCATCCTCAACGCTGTCAACCAGGAGATAAGCCACATCGACAAGCGCCAGGAGAAAGACCTCGAACCCCGTACAGAGGGGGGCAGTGTCGAGGCGATACGGAACCGGTCGATGCTCGACGTGACCCGCGAGGTCCGCCGGACAATCGAGGAAACCGACGAGACGGTGATGGTGCTGTTCCGGGCCCGGTACCAGCTGTTCCAGTTTATCGACGAGTTCATCGACCAGGGTATCCCGTTCAGCTGTCTCACCGACCAGCGGATGTGGACCGACCGGCTCACCCACTACGTCGACGCAATCGAGGCACTCGACGACGAGGAACCGATGAACGGGCTCCAGGCGCGCCGGCTCGCGGATATGCTCGCCGACTCCGCCTTCGGCACCGGCGACCGCGACGAGCTCTTTGCGGCGCTCGACGATATGGAGGAGGCCGCCGACACCGACGATATCACCGAGCTGTCGGTCGACCCGGCGTTCGTGCGCGAGCACGCCCCGTTCGTACCGGCACCGCCCGAGGCGGCCGACATGCTCCGGAAGGTGACCAGTTTCCAGGAGCGCAGTGTCAGGGCGTACTTCGCGAGTGCCTACCGCGGGATGGCACGCAACCGGGTGCGTGTCGGCACGATTCACTCCGCAAAGGGCCGCGAGGCCGACCACGTGTTCGTCGCGACCGACCTCACCGAGAAGGTTGTCGAACAGATGTCCGCGACCATCGACCAGCGCGACGAGCAGATTCCGGGTGACCGCGAGTTCACAAAGCGAACCAGCCCCGTTCCCACGATGACCGACAACGAGCGTCGCGTGTTCTACGTCGGGATGTCCCGCGCCCGTAAACGGCTCGTCCTGCTGGAGCGACTGGTCGACGGTGCTCCCACGCTCCCTATCGACGTGCTGTTGCACGACGAACCCGAGGACGCGCCGCTGGAGGAACTGCTCGAAGACGCCGAAGCGCCGGTCGCACAGTAGCTACAGCGACACCTGGGTGGGCAACTCCTCACCGGGACACCGCGGGTCGCGGTCACTGTACCCCTTTCGCCCGATAGCCTCCTCGCCGAGAACACTGTAGGTCATCAGTCGCGCCTCCTCCGCTGTCTCGAATGTCTCGTCCGGGAGCAGTTCGAGCACCTCACCCAGTGTCACCACGCCACCCGGCAGTTCCAGTTCCGTCTCACCCTGCTCCTCGACGAGTTCGGCGGTTGTCTTCGGGAAGGTACACTCCGCACACGAGTCGTCGATTGTTTGTGTCAGTCGCATACCTGTACCACGACCCCCATCTATAATAAATGTTCAGTATGTATGCTGGGTGTATATATTAGGAGTATGCACAGACCGGCAGTGTAAAACAACCGGCGGCCCAACCTCGTGTATGGTCGTCGCGGACCTCCACGTACACACGACGAACTCGGACGGCACGCTGACGATGGAGACACTGCCCGCCGCCGCAAAGCGGGCGGGTGTTGACGTGGTCGCGGTCACCGACCACGACCGGACCAACCCGACACTGGACGGACCGGTGACCCGCGTGGACGGTGTCGAGGTGATTCACGGTATCGAGTTGCGCGTCACGACCGGCGACGAGCGTCTCGACCTGCTCGGGTACGGGGTGACAGAGACCGAGGGACTGTCCGAACTGGTCGCAGACCTCCAGGAGAACCGGATCGAGCGTGCCCGCGAGATTGTCAGTTGCATCGAGGACAAACTCGGGGTCGAGGTCGACGTGCCCTTCGAGGCGGGTGTCGGGCGGCCACACATCGCGCGCGCCGTCGCCGAGAGCGACCACGAGTACGATTACGACGACACCTTCGAACAGCTCATCGCGGACGGTGGTCCCTGTTACGTGGCCCGCGACATCCCCTCGTTCGAGACCGGTCTGGCGCGACTCCGGGAGGCCTGTGACGTGGTCGGACTGGCCCACCCGTTCCGGTACGACGACCCCGAGGCGGCGCTCGCACTGACCGACCGACTGGATGCCGTCGAGGTACACTACCCCTACGGCCGGGCGGTCGACACTACCCCCGCCACGGAGGCCGCAGCACGGAACGACCTGCTCGTGACCGGCGGTACGGACGCCCACGAGGAGACACTGGGTGTCGAAGGACTCGACGCCGAGGCGTTCCGTCCGGTCCGGTCGCGCATCGGTTGACCACTTCGCCCCCGCCCGACGGACGACCCCGGCTGTTCCAGTCTCGGTTCCGATAGCCGTCCGGAGGGTTCATCTACCACGGCATCGTAGGTAGGGTATGCAGTGTCACTACTGTGAGTCGGAGGCAGACGTCGCCGTGGAGAAAGACGGGGTGAAGGTCGGCGTCTGCGAGGAACACTTTCGCGAACAGATGGAGGCCCTCGCGGAGTCGGAGTTTCTCGACGAGATCGAAGACCAACTGAACGTCGACCGCCCGGACTGACACCACGGACAGCCCCGCGAGACTACCCGCCTCTTTCGGGTTTCGGTACGCGTACCCGCTGGCACCAGCCTAGCTCTCTCAGTTCGGGTGTCGTCTATCCTCCACAGCGGTTCGAGCGACTCACTCCAGACAGATGTACGTGCGTGTATCGACGATACCGTCGAGGTTGCGCAGGTCGGTGGCGACGGTGTTCATCAGCGTGTATATCTCATCGCCCTCGGCCTCGACGATGACGTCGTACTGCCCGGCGACGATGTCGGCACCGAGTACCGCGTCCATCGACCGGATGCGGTCCTGTAACTCGGCGGACTTCCCGGCAACGGTCGTCACGGTGATGAACGCTCTGACCATCGTCGTTTGATAGCGCGTGCCACGGTAAAAAGGCTTGTCTCGCCCGAGCCGGTGGCTGGTGGTGCTCGTGTGTAACCGAGAGCGGTGTCGGCTCAGCCGAACAGTTCGCCGAGCCCTTCGCCTGCGTCGCCGTCGTCGTCGTCGTCTTCCTCCTCATCCGCTGTCTCCGTCTCCTCGACGTCCTCGTCCTCGGTGTCGTCTTCCTCCTCCGCGTCGGTCATGCCGCCTGCCGCACCGCCCGCGGGGGCCGCCGCGGGGGCGGCCGCGGCCTCCTCGACAGCCTCGTCGATGTCGACGTCCTCGAGTGCCGCGACCAGCGCCTTGACGCGGGACTGCTCCACGTCGACGCCAGCCGCGCCGAGCACGCTCGACAGGTTCTCTTCGTTGATCTCTGCGCCCGACTCGTTCAGGATGAGTGCTGCGTATACGTATTCCATGGGTTATCCGAACATCGCCCCGAGCGCGTCACCGCTGTCGTCGTCATCGTCGTCCGTGTCGTCGGACTCGGTGTCGGCCTCGGGTTCGGTCTGGTCGTCTGCCTGTTCGTCGTCTGTCTCCTCGTCCGTCTCTGTCTCCGCCTCCTCGACGGTGTCGATATCCTGCAGTTGCTCGGGCAGTGCCTCGTCGTCGTCGATACGGGCCGCCAGCGCCCGGACCTGCCCGTCGGCCTGGCCGACCAGGTCGGGTACCACGTCCGGCGCTGCGATGCCGGCCTGGAGCGCGAGGCCGCGTGCATCGCCGGCCCCCGTCGAGAGCAGGAGCGGCGCGGTCTGCTCGGTCGCGATACCGGCGTTGACAGCGAGATTCTGCCCGCGACTGGTCGCGGTCCGCACGTCCGCGCGGTACTCTTCGACATCGAGTTCGAGGTCCTCGGGTTCGAACAGCACACCGTCGGCGAACACGCCGCGGAGGTCGAGTCCGACCTCCTTTGGTTCGATGCCGAGCTCGCCGAGCACGTTCGACAGGTCCGCCGAGACCTCCTCGCCGGCCGTCAGTACCGCCGAGTCCTCCATCACCCGTATCGACCCCTGGTCGATGCGGGCGTTCGCGCCGACGCTCTGGAGTTCACCCACGAACGGACCGGGGTCGACACCCGTGTCACCCTCGGGGATGACGATGTCGTCGGGTGCCACCTCGCCGGCACTGATGGGTGCCGAGGTCTTCGACGCCTCCAGTTGCTGGTAGAGCCCGAAGGAGTTGTCGTTCGTGCCGATGAGTCCGACCTGTCCGCTCACGAGGTCGGCGAGTTGTTCGAACCCGTCGCCGGTCGATTCGAGCGCACGCACAAGCAGCGTGTTACGCGAGACACGCAACGCGGCTGTTCCGTGCAGGTCACGCCGCATCTCCTGTAACTGCCGACTCGGGATGCCCGTGATGTCGACGATACCGACGCTGTCGTACTCCCCGATGAAGTCCGTCAACTCGTCGACCTCGCGTTGCTTCCACTCCGGAATCGTCTCTGTCTGTCGTTGTGTGCTCATCTCAGACCACCTCGACTGCCGGGCCCATCGTCGTCTTCACGTAGATGTCGCCGATGTTGAGCGGCCCTTTCTCCAGGTCTGCCTCGAGTCGACGGATGATGACGTCGATGTTGTCGGCGATCTCCTCGGCGGACATGTCCTCGGCACCGACGCGGGTGTGGAAGGTCCGCCGGTCGCCGCTGCGCAACTGCACGGAGTTTTTCAGCCGCTCGACGACCTCCACGACGTCGTCGTCGGGACCAAGGGGGTCGGGCATCTTCCCCCGTGGACCGAGAACGGTCCCGAGGTAGCGCCCGATGTTCTGCATCATCGACTCCTCCGCGATGAAAAAGTCGATGTCGTCGGCCAGGTCCTTTGCCTCGCTGTCGTCGTCCCCGAGGTCGGCCAGGTCCTCGCTGTCGAGCACCGTGTCCGCGACCTCCTCGGCACGAACGGCGGTCTCGCCCTCGGCGAAGACGGCAATGTTGGTCTCCTGACCGGTTCCTTCGGGCAGGACGATACTCTCGTCGACACGATTCGACGGGTCGTCAAGGTCGATGTCGCGCAGATTGACAGCGATATCCACCGTCTCGCGGAAGTTCCGCGGCGGGGCATCTTCGATTGCGCGAGAGACTGCGTTCTCTATTTCCTGATCTGCCATTGTTCACCTC
>CAYZGA010000027.1:4217-22194 GCA_964477945.1 uncultured Halobacteriales archaeon | reverse complement strand
TCCCTGGCTCCGCAAGCCAAGAGGATAGTCCACTACCCTATCAGGACTCAGATAGTAATAGACGGTATTCGGCTAAATGGGTTACGGTTGTGGGGTCGAACGACGGGCAACCCGACGGAGGTGGGTGAACGGTGAGACAGAGCGGACTCACAGCCGGTTTCGTTCATCTTTCAGGAAAATATCAGTTCGAGAGGCAGTGTTCTTATTGACCGGCATCTCCTAACGGGTGTCATGAAGGAGGGTACCGGAGCCAGAGCCGAGTTTCCCGATATCTCGGACGCGTCGAACGTCCTGTTGCTCGCCCCGAGGGGTGATCAGTCACTGTCCCTCTGTTTCGACGCGCTCGCACAGTCGACTCTCTCCGAGACGAACGTGCTCGCGGTGACGTACACGAGCGAGCCAGCAGAGTGGGTGGCGTCCTGGGGGGAACACATCGGCGAGCAACCGGCCAGCGGCAGTCTCGTGACGGTCGGTCAGTCCGAAACCGAGTTCGAGGACGACCCATGGACGGCAACCGCCGTCGAGAGCCCCGGCGATCTCACCGGCATCGGTATCGAACTGAGCAACCGTCTCTCGGAACTGGCCGACGGTGCCGGACCGGACGAGTCGGTCGTGGCCTGCTTCGACTCGGTGACCGCGCTGTTGCAGTACGCGGACCTCCAGCGCGCGTTCCGGTTCCTGCACGTCGTCACCGGTCGTGTGCGCAACGCCGACGCCCGCTGTTACTACCACCTCGACCCCACCGCACACGACGAGCAGACGATGGCGACACTCGACGGACTGTTCGACACCACCGTCGAACACGAGGACGACGGCTGGACGGTGGGGTGACACCCGCCGGTCGTAACACTCACGCCAACGGCACCGGGGTTGCGCTGCCGGTACCGAAACCCAGACCCACCGTACTGGTCGCCCAGTCTCGACACCGCCTACCCACCGCCGGGTCGTCGTGGACCTGTTCGATATCTTGGGTCCCGAAGTCTTATTGGGTCCCGGTACGGCCGTCATCGTGGTCTGCCAGCGCCTGTCCGGGGCCGCGGTAGCAGGAACAGAGTAGCGGTATCACGACCGGAAGGCAACGCACAAGCGTGCTGTCGGCAAGACACAGGTATGCGCATCGTCCTCACCGGTGCTGCTGGCGGTATCGGCCGGCGCGTCGCCGGCAGACTCGTCGAGCGGGGCCACGACGTCGTCGGACTGGACCAACAGGAGGTGTCTCTGGAGGGCGTCGAGACACACGTCGTCGACCTGACCGAGGCGGCCGCGGTGCAGGAAATCCTCGACGGGCAGTACCCGGACGCGCTGGTCACCGCGGCGGGGTGGTACGAGGTCGGCGCGCTCGAGGACTGCTCGCCCGAGACGTTCCGGCGTCACCTCGAGGCCAACCTCGTCACCGCACACACAGCCGTCCACGCCACCCTCCCCGCAGTCCGTCGGCACGATGGACGGGTCGTCCTCGTCGGGTCCACCGCCGGGAGTGTCCCGCTGCCGTACCACGGCGCGTACAGTGCCGCGAAGGCAGGACTCCACGGGTACGCGGACGCGCTGCGACGCGAGGTGGGCCCTCGTGGTGTCGACGTGGCGCTGGTCGAGCCCGGCCCGACCCGCACCGGCCTGAACGAGCGTGCCGCACGCTCGGCGGCCGACAGTGACAGCCCGTACGCGGATGTCTACGAGCAGTTCCGGGGGTACAGTCCGCAGAGCGTCGACCCCGGTGCGGTCGCCGGGTGTGTCGTCCGGGCGGTGACAGCCGACGACCCGCGACCCCGATACCGGGTCGGTCGACGCGCGCGGTGGCTCCCACGACTCGCCAGTGTGGTGCCGACCCGCCTGTTCGACCGTATCGTCCGTGCCGGCCTCCCTGGTGGGTTGCTCGGCCGACTCGTCGACCGGTGACTGCGCGGCGATAGAACGGCGAGACGCGACAGGCGACAGAACGACGAGACGACCCGGGCGGGGCGAGTCGGGGTCGTCGTCTCCCGGTCGACACCCGTGAGATTATGTCGGGTGGTCCCCAAGCCCAGGTGTGACAGAGTTCGTCCTCTTTGGCGGGAAAGGCGGTGTCGGAAAGACGACCCTGGCGGCGGCCGCCGGTCTCGTCAGCGCCCGCGATGGGGCACGCACGCTCGTCGTGAGCACGGACCCCGCACACAGCATCGGGGACGCCTACGAGCGCGACGTTCGCGAGACACCGACCCGGGTGACCGACGAGTCGAACCTGTACGCGCTGGAGATCGACCCCCGGTCCCGGTTCCGCGAACGCTACGGTGACACCTTCGAGGAGGTGGTCTCGGACGTCCAGTCGCTCGGTGTCGACCTCTCGTCTGACGACGTCGGTGCCGTCTCCGAGGAAGGACTGGTCCCCGGTGCCGACGAGGTGGCCGTGCTCGACCTCTTTGCCGAGTACAACGACCACCCCAACTGGGAGGTTGTCGTGTTCGACACCGCGCCGACGGGGCACACCCTCCGTCTCCTCGAACTCCCGGACGTGATGAACACCACCCTCGGTCGCGTGCTCTCCCTGCGCGACCAGTTCAGTTCGGTGACCAGCACTGTCGGGAGTCTGCTCGGCAGGGACGACGACTCCCCCTCCTACAGCGACCAGGCCGACCAACTGGAGCGTGTCACCGAGGAGGTCGGCGAGCGACTCCGTGACGACGAGCGGACCACGTTCCGCGCGGTCACGCTCGCCGAGCGGATGTCGCTTGCCGAGACCGAGCGCCTGCTCTCGGAGCTCGCGTCAGGCGAGATTGCCGTCGACAGCGTGCTCGTGAACAAACTCCTGCGGAACGCCTCCGAGGACTGCCCGACCTGCTGGCCCCGCTACCAGGAGCAACTGGACCTGCTCGCGGAGGCCCGCGAGCGGTTCGATGTCCCCGTCCAGGAGATCCCGCTCGTCGCCGACAAGCACGGACTCGACCGTGTCGAGGCCGTCACCGAGTACGTCGACGGGGCCTGACCGGCACCCCACCTGCCCTCCCGAACTGTTGAGTGCCCGGCCCGACTACCACGGGTATGACAGACCAACTCCCTATCGACGACTGGGAGCGTGTCGTCGCGGCCCTCGAACGGTTCGACGCGCCGGACCTGACAGTCGAGGACGGAACGGCCCGGCTCTCCTTCGACCGCGCCCACCTGCGTCTCTCCCGGGACGGTCAGTTCGACGCCGGGATGCCACTCCACGATGTCGACGGCGAGCAGGTCGACACCGTCGTCGTCGACCACGAGGCGGGCACGCTCAGTCTCGTCGGCGACACCGTCGAGTACACGTTCCGCCGACCGGACCGCTGAGCGCGGCGTCCCCGGTTCCGAGAGACGCCGGTCGGGCAGACCGCCCGTCGGCCGTGTCAGTCGTCGGCGACGATCGCCCTCGGTTCGGTGCCGACCCGGCGGTCGAGAAAGTCGGCGAGCAGTTCGAACATCCGGAGTTTCTGTGCCTGGTCCGACGAGGCGTGGCCCTCCTCGCCGAGTTCGCGGTACTCGAAGTCGGTGTCCTCCTCGTAGCCCGCGTTTTCGAGCGCCTCGCGGAAGCGTCGGGCCTGCGAGACGGGCACCCGGCGGTCGTTGACACCGTGGACCAGCAACAGCGGCGCGTCGACGTTCTCGACGTGAGTAATCGGCGAGCGCTCGGTGTACACCTCCGGGTTCTCCGCGGGGGTTCCGAGGTACTTCTGCATCAGTTCGGTCCTGAAGTGTGGCATCGTGTTCTCGAACATGTCCTCGAGGTCGGTCAGTCCGATCCACGCGACGCCGGCGTCGTACAGGTCGGGGAACTGGACCATCTGCCAGTACGACGAGTAGCCGCCGTATGAGCCGCCGAACACGACGACACGGTCCTCTTTGAGCCAGTCGCGCGTCGCCAGCACGTGCTCGGCGGCGGTGGCGACATCGCCCTGCTCCGCGCCGCCCCAGTCGTCGTGCAGTTCCCTGATGAACTCGCGACCGCGACCGGTCGACCCGCGGTAGTTCACCTGCAGGACCGAAAAGCCAAGCGAGACGAGCACCTGTGTGTAGAGGTCGAACCGCTTGACGTCACGCGCCCGCGGCCCGCCGTGCGGGTTGACGATGAGCGGCGACGGACGAGTCCCGGCGTCGTACAGGAGTGCGCCGATCTCGAGTTCGTCGTACGGGTCGTGTTCGACGGCGGCCTGCGGCGTCTCGGGCACGCCGTCTGACTCGACGGTGATGTACTCCGCGTCGGCAAAGTCGTCGGGGTCGAACGGGCCGTACTCGGGCGCGACGAGTGTCTCCGACTCGTGGGTCGAGATGTCGTACGCGAGTAACGTCGGTCGCTGTGTCGGTGTGGTGTGTGTCAGGACGACACGGTCGTCGTCGAGCACCGCCTCGATACCGAACGTGGCGACGCCGTCGGGCAGGTCGAACTCGGTTGCCTCGCCCGTCCCGAGGTCGTAGACGACAGGCACCGACTCGGCATCGCGCATGCGGGTCCCGAGCACGCGCTCGCCATCCGGGGTGAACGTCTCGGCCTGTTCCTCGAACGTGCCGTCACCGAGCCAGCGGACCGTGTCGTCGTCGAGGTGATAGACCCCGATGCGGCCGAGGTCGGTGGAGTTGTCGCTGACGAGCAGGCGCTCGCCGTCCGGCCCCCAGTCCGCGGGGGCGGACTCCGCGCCGGTCTCCCCGAGTCCGAGGTTCCGGGCGTTCGAACCGTCGGCGTCTGCCACGTAGACGTCGTAGTTGTCGAAATCGTCGCTCTCGTTTGTCGTGTAGGCGAGTCGCTCGCAGTCCGGCGAGAGAACGCCGCCCGCCGCCGCGCGGTCGTAATCGGTGAGTTTCGTCGTCTCGCCGGTCGACCGGTCGTGACGGTAGAGGTTCATCTGCCCGTCCCGGTTCGACCCGACTAGGAGTGTCTGTCCGTCCTCGCCGACGTCTTGGAGGGTGACCTGCCCGTCCATCTCGACGACCGGTTCCACCTCGCCCGCCCGCGAGATAGCGTAGATGTCGTTCTGTTCGTTGCCGGCGTCGTCGAGGTGGAAGTACACCTCGTCGCCGTCTGCCGCCCAGTCGACCGGCCACCGGGCGTTCCGCGGCACCTCGCCGTCACTCCACTGTGTCCGCTCGCCCGACTCCACGTCGACGACGTGCAACTCGTTTCGACCGGTCGTGTCGTAGTAGAGGGCAACCTCGGTCCCGTCGGGGGACGCCGTGGGGTGTGCCAGGGTCGGCAACGACGCGAGCTCTTCGAGCAACGTCTCGGTGGATGCGTGTTCGCTCATTCCACCCCGACGTTAGGGCGGCAGGGGTATAAGTTCGTCCAGAAGTACCTTTCTGTTAGCTCGGAGACACACCGCCGGTCGCCCCCGAACGGGTCGCCTCGCGAACCCTCTGCCGGTCTCGCTACTCCCGACAGCTGCTCTCGCTCTGTCTCGGCTGCCTCCAGTCTCACCGACGCTCGCGAAGCTTCCGCCGGAGTCCGGGTCGTTCCCGTCACTGGCGACGCTCGACGAACTCGACGAACGCATCGGCGGGGATGTCACAGACAACCGGCGGTTTGAACCCGCCGAGATACTCCGTCTCCGGGTCGAGCGTGTCGGCCACGTCGCTTCTCATGTAGAAGTGACCGACGCTGTCGGGGGCGCTCAGTCGGACGGCCCGGTCGAGCAGGCGGCCCGGTTTCCGGCCGTCGACGACCGCGACCCGACCGGCCCCCCGGGGCAGCTCCGGGTCGAACGCGTACAGGTCACCGTTCGCCTCGACCCGCTTCGCGTGGGCGTTTGCCGGGTGTGCCCGGCACAGACGGCGGCGCTCGTCGGCTGTCCCGTCGATGATGACTGGATTCGCGGCGACGGTGAAGTAACCGAACACGTAGCGGTGCATGTACCCCCCGGTTTCCAGTCCGGTGTAGAACGCGAGCACGTCACCCGGGCCGAGTGTCTCCTCGATGGCCCGGACGTTCTGGTCTTTGCCACCCTCGCCGTAGGTGAGTGCCTCGAAGTTCGGGTCGTGGTGGACCGGCCACTCGCGTACTGTCTGGTCGTCTGTGAGCCACGCCGCGTCGCCGTGTGGCCTGATGCCGTCGAGCAGGTCCGCGAGCGTCCCGTCGCCGTACCGCTGGCGCATCGGCCCGAAGCTGAGTGACTCGGTCGTCGCCCGTGACTTCTCGGGGATGGGGACGTACTCGAACCGCCGGTCCGGACCGAGACGTGGTCGTGGCCTGACGTTCCCGCTGTCCGCACCGACCCCGACCAGCAGGACTGTCATCGGCGGTCCCTCGACCGAGCGCGGGCCGGACCGGTCACCCGAGCACCGACTGTGTCGCGTGTTTGCCGGTCGGTGTCCGGATGCCGTAACACGGGTTGTCGGAGACGGCCGCTACTGTGGCTGTGACCCGGCGAGTTTGTCGCCGTGGTTCTTCTCGATTTTCTCCAGTTTCGGCGGGATCTGCATCCGACAGTAGGGTTTGTTCGGGTGCTTCTCGAAGTAGTTCTGGTGTTTCTCCTCGGCCCGGTAGAACGTCTCCAGCGGCTCGACCTCGGTGACGATACCCTGGTACTCGCCGCTCTCCTCGAGTTCGTCGATGTACGACCCGACGAGGTCGCGCTGCCGGTCGTCGTGGTAGAACACCGCCGAGCGGTACTGCGAACCGACGTCCGGTCCCTCGCGGTTCTCTGTGGTCGGGTCGTGGATCTCGAAGAAGACCTCCAGCAGTTCGCGGTAGCTCACCGCGTCCGGGTCGTAGCGTATCTGGACCGCCTCGGCGTGACCGGTCGTGCCGTTGCAGACCGCCCGGTACGAGGGGTCTGCCGTGTGACCGCCACAGTAGCCCGAGACCGTCTCCTCGACGCCGCGGACCCGGTCGAACGCCGCCTCGATACACCAGAAACAGCCGCCTGCGAACGTCGCTGTTGCTGTCATACGTGCGTGTAGGAGCGGCAGGTGTATAGTCCCTGCGAGGGTCGCGCTCGATGCGGACGAGCGGCAGGTCAGACAGGGCTCACCGGAGCCGGGGGAGCCAGCGTGGCACGCGCTCGCAGTACCGCTCGTAGGTCTCCCCGAAGGCCGCCTGGAGTTCGGGTTCCTCGCGGTAGACGGTCAGGAGGTGGTAGACCAGCCAGAGAAGGCCGGCGTAGCCGACGACCACGACGGCGTCGAGTGCGAGTCCGACGCCGGTTGCTGCGAGGACAGTGCCGAGATACAGCGGGTTGCGGGTGTGTGCGAGTGCGCCGGCGGTCACGAGTCGTTGTGTCTCGCTCGCGGGAGATGGCGGTTCGCCGGCCCCCGCAAAGGAGTGGACAGCCCACCCGGCGAGTCCGAGACCGCCGAGCGCCAGCGGGAGCCCGACGAGTCGCAGGGAGCCGAGTTCGACGAGACTGGTCCCCGGGAGCGACGCCAGCGCGGGCGCGACGGCGAGAACCACAACCGCCGGCGCGAGCGCGAACAGGTACGCCCGCAGGTCCGGGCCGGTTCCGGTCCCCATCGCAGTCAGTCCCCGAGACAGTCGAGCACGCCACCGGTTGTCCCGGGGACCGGGTCCGGTTCGGTGCCGGCTCTGGCCGCGGCGTCGGGGTCTTTCAGCAGGTGGCCGGTAGTGAGACAGACGACCTGTTCGTCACCGTCGACGACACCCCGCTCGCGGAGTTTCCGCACGCCCGCAACCGAGCACGCCGAGGCGGGTTCGACACCGACCCCCTCGCCGGCGAGGTCCCGCTGTGCCCGGGTAATCTCCGTCTCGGAGACGGCAACCGCAGTTCCGCCGGTTTCGCGGATGCCCGGGAGCGCCTTTGGCGCGTTGACCGGGTTGCCGATACGGATGGCCGTCGCGCGGGTTTCCACCTCCTCCCAGCGGCGGGTCTGCTCGTTGCCCTCCTCGATGGCCTCGACCATCGGGGCGGCCCCCGCCGCCTGGACGCCGGTCAGTGCCGGCACCTCGTCGGGCGCGAGCGCGCCGCTCTCCAGCAGTTCGCGGAAGCACTTGTACAGCGCCGCCGTGTTGCCCGCGTTCCCCACCGGCAGAACGACCCGGTCGGGGTACGCCCCCTCCTCGTGGCGGAACTGCTCCAGAATCTCCAGTCCGATTGTCTTCTGTCCCTCCAGTCGGAACGGGTTCAGCGAGTTCAGCAGGTACACCTCCCCCTGCCGTGCGAGGTCCTGTACGATGTCGAGACAGGTGTCGAAGTTGCCGTCGACCTCGAGGATGCGCGCGCCGTGGAGGCTCGCCTGCGCCACCTTGCCGGCGGCGACTTTCCCCCGGGGGAGCAAGACGAGCGTCTCGATACCGGCCCGCGCACCGTAGGCCGCGAGTGCCGCGCTCGTGTTGCCCGTCGAGGCACAGGCCAGTCGGTCGACACCGACCGACTGTGCCACCCGGACACCGACTGTCATCCCGCGGTCTTTGAAACTGCCCGTCGGGTTCATCCCCTCGTGTTTGACCCGCAACCGGTCGAGACCGATCTCGTCCTCCAGGCGGGGCACGTCGTGCAGCGGCGTGTCCCCCTCGGGGAGTGTGACCCCTTCGTCGAACGGCAGCGCGGGCGCGTATCGCCACACGCCGCTGCCCGTGAACTCATCCCACGTCGGCAGGTCACGGTACCGGACCTCGAGTAGTCCGTCGCAGTCGTCACAGGTGTAGCGAATCTCCGCGAAGGGCGCGAACGTCTCCCCACAGGCGATGCAGGTCAACCAGACACCGCCGTCGGCGCACGCCGGGATGTCCGCCCTGAGTTCGAGGTGGCTCATTGCACCCCTGTCGGTCTTCAGCGGTCAAAAATGGGGTGGTCGACTCCGGTCTGGCCGGTATCGGTAATACCGTTGGCTCTCACGACTGCAGATAAACTACGCGGCGGGACCTCGGCTGTCGCTCCCACTTGTCGCGGCTCTCACAACCCCGCCGGGACTGTTCCACCCCGGACTCGGCACCGCGTACCCCGCGGACAGCCACACACCTGCTCGGATTCGCGTACGTCGTCGGTGGACTGCTGTTTCTGCCGGCGTCGCTCGGCCTCCGGTGGGGTGCCATCCGGGGGCGGAATCTGTGGTTCGGCGGTGCCTGCGGGCTGACACTCGCGTATATCGGTGCGATGGCGCTCGGAACTCCCTCGCCGTGGGAACTCGGCCTGCTCGCTGCCGCGGTGGACATACCGCTCTCCGGCGACGCCTTCGAGCGCGACGGCAACCTGCCCTCGCTGCTGGAGAACGGCCCAGGCGGCCTGACCGGGTTACTCGCCGAACTCGTCGATACGACTGTGGACGTACTCCGACCACGCGTCGAGGGTGTCGTGCATCAGCTCGCGGGCCTCCGGGAGCGGCGTCGGGGAGTACTGGTAGACGTGACCGCCGCCGTCCAGCAGTCGGCGCTGTCGACTCGCCAGCCCCTTCTCGCGCAGCGTCGACAGCGACCGGTTGACGTTACTCCGGTCCCTGTCGAGCGTGTCCGCCAGTTCCTCGACTGTACTTCCGGGGTGGGACAGGAGCGTCTCGTAGGTCCGGGCCTCGTGTGGCTGGATACCGAAGACACAGGTCATCACCTCGATGAGGTTCGGCTCCTCGTCGAGCATGAGCTCCCGGAACTGCTCCGGAGAGGGGTCTGAACGTACCATACCGACTATTGGACCGGTGTCAGAATAAACCCACCTGTTTGGCGGTGCCGGCTCTCACTGCTCCGCGGAGACCTGCTCGGCTGACCGGTCGTACTGCTCGCGGAACTCGCCGATGAGCTGTCCCATCTTCGCGTACCAGTCGTTCAGCATCCGCTGCATCTCGTCGGCAACCTCGTCCGGGTCCGCCGGGTGGAACACGTGGTAGTACCCGCCGTGGTCGTAGTTGACCTGTTCTTTCTGGACGAACCCACTCTTCACCAGCCGCTGGACCGACCGGTACGCCGTCGACCGCTCACGGTCGACCTGCTCTGCGATCTCGTCGACTGTCAGCGGCTCCGCGTGCTCGGTCAACAGGACGAATATCTCCCTGTCGAGCTCTTTCAGCCCGTGGATACACTCGAGTAGCCCCTCACACTCCATATCCCGGTCGAGGTACTCGCTCATCGAGTCTGGCATGACTCGTCTTAGTTGCTCCAGGTGTAAAAATGCTTGTGCGAACTGCACAACACAACGGCTCGAACTACCCCGCTGTTCCGGGACGTGACACCGCACTATCCGGTCCAGCGGTCGAGTACGCCGCTACTGTCGCTCACTCGCCGCACACGTGAGTATTGTCTCAGATTCACAATCTACCGGGGCACGTGACCCGTCGCCACACCACCCGACGCCGGGATACCGGTGGGACGGTCTCTTACCACGAAATGCTTATACTCGGAAACAACCAATCTCAGCGCATGACGAGTCGTATCACACGCGGTATGGCCGCGCTCCGCTCGAGTTCGAGGGTGTTCAGAGACCACCCCTCACTCGCCCTCCTCCCACTGCTGAGTCTCCTCACCGTCGGGACGGCGTACGCCGGCCTGGGATATCTCCTGCTCGAGTACGGACGCCTCGGTGACGTGCTCACGAACGACCTGTTGCGGTACGGTGTGCTGTTCGCCGGGCTGTCTGTCTCCTCGCTGCTGGGCATCTTCTTCAACACGGCGGTGGTCCACTGTGCGGCCCAGTACTTTCGCGGCGAGTCACCCTCGCTCCGGGATGGACTGGCACAGGCCTGGGCGGTCCGGTGGACCGTGGCGAAGTGGGGGCTGGTCAACGCGACCATCGGAACGGTGCTGTTCATCGTCGAGGACAACGTCCCCGGTGTCGGGTCACTGACCAGGTCATTACTGAATATGGCCTGGGGACTTCTCACGTTCTTCATCGTTCCGGTCATCGTTCTGGAGGAGACAGACGGTCTCCGCCCGGGACTCCGGCAGAGTGGTCGTGTCTTCCGTCGGACGTGGGGTGAGAGCGTGAGCGGCACCGTCGGGGTCGGACTGGCGTTGCTCCCCGCCGGTCTCGCCGGTGCCGTTGCCCTCGGTTACGCGTACTTCGTCGCGAGTGGTCTGACCGCGTCCCTCCTCGGGTTCGCCGGCGGGGCGGTGCTGGTCGCCTGCGTGGTCGTCGGACAGGTGCTCGGTATGGTGCTCCGGACGGCGCTGTACCAGTACGCAACCGGGGAGACCGACCCGGAACTGGTCGACGAACTCGGCCACGAGAACGTCTTCGTCGACAGCTAGCTCCGCGGTGACGACCCGACGGTCGGGGATGCGCGAGCGGTACGCTTAACCCGTGTCCGGCCACGAATACGGGTATGCGAGTCGCGCTGCTTGCACACGAGCAGTTCCCCGAACGGGCGAAGACGGCGGTCGGTATCCTCCGGTACGCGGACCACGAGGTCGTCGCGGTGCTCGACCGTGACTGCGCCGGGAGTCGGGTCCGCGACCACGTTCCGGACGTCCAGGACGCCCCGGTAGTCGCCAGCATCGCGGACGCGCCTGCCTGTGACGCGCTCGTCGTCGGGGTCGCGCCCATCGGCGGCGGCTTCGAGACGTCCTGGCGACCGGACGTGCGCGGGGCTATCGAGCGGGGCTGTGATGTCGTCGCCGGACTCCACTATCTCCTCGGTGAGGACGACGAGTTCGCCAGTCTCGCCGCAGAGCACGGTGTCACGTTGCGTGACGTCCGCGAACCGCCATCGGGTCTTTCCGTGGCGTCCGGCGAGTCTGTCGACGCGCGGGTGGTGTTGACAGTCGGGACCGATTGCTCCTCGGGGAAGATGACCGGCTCGTTCGAGTTGCGCGACGCGGCCCGTGCGCGTGGTCTCGATGCGGCGGTCGTCCCGACCGGACAGACCGGTATCATGATCGCCGACCGGGGCATCGCAATCGACCGGGTCATCTCGGATTTCGCCGCCGGCGCGACGGAGCAACTGGTCCACGACGCGGCAGACCACGACCTGCTCCTCGTCGAGGGACAGGGGGCGCTCGCTCACCCGGCGTACTCCGGTGTCACGGCGGCCATCCTCCACGGGGCACAGCCCGACGCGCTCGTGCTCTGTCACGTCGCCGGCCGCGAGACCGTCGGCGGCTACGACGACTACCGACTCCCCGACCCCGCGACCTACGCAGACCTCTACGAGTCTGTTGCCGAGCCGGTCGCCCCCGCCACGGTCGACGCTGGACTGCTGAACACGCAGTCCCTCGACGACGAACCCGCTCGCCGGGCCGTCGACGACTACGCCGACACGCTCGGTGTCCCTGCCACCGACCCGGTCCGCTACGGCGCGGACACGGTGCTCGATGCCGTTCTCTCTTCGTCCTGAGAGATAGCGCACTCGAAGCGACTGTCAACGGTGCAGACAGCGAGAGTGCAGATACCGGACGCGTACAGATTACGCGTACCGTTCGAGTGCCGGGTGTGACTCGACGATCTCCTGTGCGATCTCGTCCAGGAAACTGTGTCCTTCGGGGGTCACCGTCCGGCCCTCACCCTCGGCAACTTCGACGTAGCCGGCGCTCTCGAGTTGCTGCAGGGCGGTCCGGACGATACTTCCCGAGCCCTCTGTCTGCTGGCGCGGACGGACCCGGTACCGGTTCGAACCCTGCTTCGCGGTGCCGTACTCGGTTCGGAGGCTGCCGACGCCGACCGGCCCGTCGATTGCGACCTTCCGCAGCAGACTCGCACACCGGCGCACCCAGAAGTCCTCCTGTTCGGGCGGGAGTTCCCGGTCGACGCCCGTTTTCGCGTACAGTAACCAGTCCGGTTCCTCGATAGCATCCTCGGATTCCAGTCGGTCGGCAACCGCCTCGATAACCGCCTCGGGCGGTGCGTCGTAGAGTGTCGCCATTATCACTCTGTTCTCGGTACGCTCGGTTAACCGTTGTCCTTCGGCCACGACGGGACTCAGTCGTTGAACTGCTCGGCCCGGGCAAACAGTGCCTGTACGTCGAAAATCGACACCCGGCCACTGCCGGTTTCCGCGAAGTCGTACAGTTCCGCGTTCGCCTCGAGTTGGTCGTCGTTGCGGTGGTCGAAAAGCGCCTGCACGTCGGCGATATCGAGGTTTCTGTCGCCGTTGATATCGTCGTACCGGCCGTCACAGTCGAGGTCACGCGGTGGGGTGTTGCCGACGATTGGGTCGGGAGCAAACGGCTGTGGCTGACCGCTGTCCCAACTGATGTCGAGGGCGAGTTCGATAAAGTTCCGGCCCCCTGGCTCGGACGGGAGTTCGAGTTGGTCGTTGATATTGAGACAGATGGTCCCGCCCAGGTAGCACTGCTCGACGTTCCCGGTCGCCTCCGGCACGACGAAATCGTTGTTCACCACCCGAACGACCGGGTCTGCACAGCCGAGCGTCTCCGCCTCGCCTTCGAGGTCGCCGCTCGTCGCCGTGGTCAACTCGATATCCGCCCCGTCGTTGAGATCGAGATTGAAGTCGAACTCGAAGTCCACCTCGGGGTCGTTTGGAAAGTCGAGGGTTGCCGTCCCCTTTACCGACGCGTCGAGTTGCAGGTCGATACTGCCCGCCACGAGCGGTCCGTTGTCCGCCTCCGGGTCGTACGTGCCGGTTATACTGCCGGCGTTCACGTTGAGACTGGTGCTGTCGTCGAACTCGATCTGCTTGACCGGCCCGATGTCGCCCGCGTCTATCAGGTCCCCCGGGTCGAGACTCGGAAAACTCACGCTGTCTGACTGCCAGGTCCGGTCCTCGTATATCTCACCCTCGATGTCGATATCCCCCTCGAGGTTCTCGAGGGCGATGTTCGCCGTCGCGTCCTGGTCTCCCGGGCCGCTCCCGTCTATGACGAGGAATCCGCTCCCCACCGTGGCGGTGAACGTCGTCTCGACTGCCTGTTCGGTGTCTGCCTCCCGCTCGGTCTGTGCCGCCGTGACACCGGTCAGCCCAGCCCCTGCCCCCGCCCCGACTGCCGTGAGCAACTGGCGTCTGTCGAGTCCTGTCATTCCGTGCCTGACGTTGCTCGTCGCCTATCTTATATCTTTTCTCACGCAACGCCCGGGTACGGCAGTCGGACTGCCTGCGACCCACCACACCACCCGGGGTCTCGAACGGAGCCGTTACGTGTTCTCCTCGAACAGCGCCTGCACGTCGAAGATACTCGTCCGTCCGTCGTTGTCGAAGTCGTACGCCCACCCCTCCAGACTGTCGTCCTCGAGTCCGTCGAACAGCGCCTGCACGTCAGTGATATCCGCCGACCCGTCGCCGTCGACGTCCTCGTACTTGTAGTCGCCGTCGCCGTCCCCGGACGACCCGCCGCCACCGGGACGGTCCGGCGGGACCGCGAACTCGCCGAACACCGCATCCAGGTCCGAGAACCCGATATCGAAGTCCACCTCGATAACGTGTCGTCCGGGCTGGTCCGTGATCTGGTCGTCTATCATCTGGAGGATGTTCGCGTTGTCGACAATCGAGACGATATCGGCGTCCTGAACGAACCCCTGCACGTCGAACTCGGTCGGGTCGAGACCGTCGACGGCCTCGAACAGCGTCTCGATGAGACTCACCAGGTCGATACTTTGGATGAGTCCGACCAGGTCGAACGACGTGATATTGGCCACGAACTCGTTGTCGAGCATCGTCACGGCAGCCGTGTCGTTGCTCACGTTGGGGACGAACGTCCCCTCGACGGCATTACTCTGTCCCGACGTGAGTGTGATATTGAATGTGAGGTCGACCGATGGAAGGTCGATTACCGGGTCGGTCTCCAGCGAGAGGTCGATTGTCGCCGTCCCGGTGTTCAGCGGCAGTTCCAGCAACACCGGTGCGTCGTTGCTGCTGATTGTCCCCTGCAGACTGTCGATGCTGACGTCGAGACTGAGCAGTGAAATCGCGCCCTCGAGATTGAACGACTCTATCTGGTCGATGATGAACCCCTTGAGTGCCTCGTACTCGCCCGGTTCGAGCCCCTCGATGAACGTGAGAACAAAGTCGATGAAACCCTGTGTGGTATCGATACCGAGAAAGTTGAGTAACCCGTTTATTTCTGTCTCCGGATTCTGCAGGACGTCCCTGACCACGTTGCCGATCGGGACCGGAAAGTCCGGCGGCAGTAGTTCGAGTTGATTGTTAATGTATGTGACCAGATCACCGATTGCGGTGGCCTGCGTCTCGGTGAGTCCTTCGTTGTTGTCGCCGAGTTGATTGATAAACTCCGCCAGCGGACCGACGATATCCGTCTGCAGATCCAGTTCGTTGATGACGTCCTCCTCGATATCGATACCCTCGAGTATCTCGACGATGGTATCGACAGGTTCCAGTCCGAGAATGACGTTGGTGAGGTCCCCGGCGTTGATATCAGTTACCGTTACGTCACCGGTGTCGGATATCTCCGCGTTCTGGACGCTGAGAAACGGCGCGCCCGGGTCGATGGTCACCGTCTCCGTCGGGTCGTCCGTGTCGATGGCGAGTCGGGCAGTCTGTGCGGTTGCGTTGAACGTGCTCAGTGTTGCCTGTGACTGTACCTGCTGCAGTCTGCTGGCCCCCGTGCCACCTGCTGTCCCTGTGCCGAGTGCGATTCCGACGCTCACACCGGTCGTCTTGAGTAGTTTCCGCCTGCTCAGTTCGTCCATTGTATAACCCCGTATCGTTCGGTTATTGGGGTATCCTTTTATAACTTGTTGACTGCCGCTGATCGGTCTTCGGGGACCTTGTCGTCACTCGGACGACCGGTTCGAGAGACGGTCGAGACGGTCCCGCGCTGCCGCCCGTCGCGTCGCCGTCTCCTCCGGCAACAGGTCCGCCGAGACAACCTCCCCATCCTGAACAACGACCGACAGGACAGCGCCAACCTGCGCGTCCGGCAACTGTTCTGCGGGGACGACTGCCTGTCCGACCGTCTCCCCGTCCTCCTCGAACAGGAGCACCGCCGCGTCGTCGACGATTCTGTCGATCACGGCGGTGACCGGTCCGTCGCCCGGGGTTTCGTCCATCACACGCGATTACGTGTCCGAGGCGTATTAGCCCGGCGGGAGCACGCCGAGTCGGGGGGTCACAGAGCCGAACGCACCGGGGTCGGTCGTCGCGTTCTCGCTGGCGGCCACGCTCACGCGACTCCCGTCGGTCGTCACGACGATATCGCCGTGTATGCCGGTCCAGTAGGTCTGGATGTCCCGTTCGGCGAGTCGCCGGAGCGTCTCCTCGTGTGGGTGTCCAAAGGGGCTGTCGACAGGACTGGAGATGATAGCCGCCTCCGGGTCGACCCGGGACAGAAACGGCCGGGTCGAGGAATCGCGCGCCCCGTGGTGGCCCACCTGGTACACGTCGGCGTCGAGTTCGCTCGCCTGCTCCTGTACCATCCTGGACTCGGCCGCCTCCCCGGCGTCACCGGTTATCAGGTACCGGAACGAGTCGAACTCGACGGTGAGCGTGACACTGTTGTAGTTGAACCCGCCCCCCGAACTGTCCGCCGGCGGGTTCAGCACGGTCACGTCGACGGCGTCAAGCGGGAGGCTGTCACCCTGCTCGACGCGCCGTATCTCGTGGTCGTACCGCTCGACGGCATCGAGGTACGCCTGGTAGGTCTGTGTGGTGTGTGCCAGGCCGGGGCCGTACACCGCACCGACCCCCTCGCGCTCCGTCTCGAAGTGTTCGATGACCCCGGCGTGGCCCCCGATGTGGTCGGCGTCCGGGTGTGTTGCGACGAGGTGGTCGACCCGCTCGATACCCTGCTCATCGAGATACGCGATTACCCCCTCGCCCCCGGCGCTGACATCACCGGTGTCCACGAGTATCGTCTCTCCGCCGGGCGTGACCAGGAGTGTCGAGTCGGCCTGTCCGACGTCGATGTGGTGAATCTCCAGTTCCCTCCCGGACGCTCCCCCGGCGCCCGTATCGACCACGTCGACACACCCGGCGAGCACCAGCAACACCGCAAGTCCGGCGACACCGAGCAGCGCTCTCACGCTCGGTTTGTTCGTGTCCGTCACACTTGTAACTTTTGCGAGGTAGGACCGACAACTCCGCCCCGGAAGATTGGTGTCATCACTGACAGGAAACCTGCGTCCGACGAGAGAGACGACAGCCGACAGCGGCGGCCCGTCACACCAGTATTTATACGTGACCGATGCAATCGTACGCGTATGTCAGGGGGTAAGCCGGACCTGCCCGAGAACGGCGACGAGGCCAGGGAGGTGCTCGCGGGCCGGCAGTTTTTTGTTCCGCTGGAGGAGTTGCCGTCGGACACGACGGTCCTGAGAGACCAGGTCCGGACGGTTCACGTCGCGCTCGCGAGGGTGTCGCGCCGACTCGAACACAGTGCGGCGGTGCTCCAGGGCAAGCGCGACCCGGACAGCGAGTTCGAGCAACCCGAACATCTGGGCACCGCAGAGCAACTGCTCGAGGGCAAGTCGTTTTTCAGACCGCTCTCGACGCTCCCCGACGACCAGGAGACACTCCGGCAGTACCTGCAGGTGCTGTACCTGCAACTCGCGCGTGCCATCAGCGCAGTCGAGCACAACGAGCGAGCACACCCGAAGTTGCGGCAACAGGCCACACACCCACCGGGTGTGCTCCCCGGGTCCGACGAGACAACCGCGGCGCAGGGAGCGGGGGCCGCCGACGGTACAGGGTCCGAGGACGATGCCGACGGCGACGACGCCGAGGAGGGGTCGCTCGGGTCGGCCGCGCGTCGACTCTGGCCCGGCGGCGACTCCAGGGAGTCGACCGACGACGACCCCCCGGTGTCCGGCGATGCCGACACCACGGGCCCGGCGGACCGCCGGGACGACACTGCGGACGAACCCGACACCGACACCACGCGACCGTCACCGGGCGCGGACCGACCGGCAGACGACGCCGAACCGGTCGACGAGCGTCCGTCGGGCGGTGAAACTGCTGGCGACGAGCACCGACAACAGACTGGAGCGTCCCCGGCGGAGACTACGGCGGGAGGTGAGAGCGAGCAGGGAACAACAGACGATGGCCACCGGGATGGTGCCACCGAGGAGAACGAAAAGCGTGTGACTGCCGGCGGTGATGGTCCGGACGACACTGCCGGGGAGAACGATGAGCAGGCGACCGGTGATGAGGGTCCGGACGACACTGCCGAGGAGAACGACGAGCAGGCGACCGGTGATGA
>CAYZGA010000027.1:0-4117 GCA_964477945.1 uncultured Halobacteriales archaeon | reverse complement strand
GGACGACACTGCCGAGGAGAACGACGAGCAGGCGACCGGTGATGAGGGTCCGGACGACACTGCCGGGGAGAACGACGAGCAGGCGACCGGTGATGAGGCTCCGGACGACACTGCCGAGGAGAGCGACGAGCAGATGACCGGTGATGAGGGTCCGGACGACACTGCCGGGGAGAACGACGAGCAGATGACCGCCGGTGTGGCCGGCGGGGGGGACCGAACGGACGAGTCAGCATCGCGGAGTGGTGGGACCGGCGACGGGTCCAGACCGCGAGGGTCCGACGAGTCGGACGACGACCCTTCCGACGACGACGAGGATGGACAGACACGCCGGAAGGTGCTGTTCGGGGGTATCGCGGGACTGTTTCTCACCTTCGTGGCCGGGGTGGCGGCGTTGCTCGCGATGGACGATGGCGGCGACAGTGGCGACGGGGGCAGCGGTGACGACGGCTCGTTCCCGGCAACCAGCGGGGACGACGAGACGACAGACACCGGCCCGGACGACACCGCACTCGAACTCGGGGAGGTCAGAGCGGACGCGGAGGAACCGGCCCAGGAGTACGTCGAACTCACGTACACCGGCGAGGGTGAACTGGACATCTCGGGGTATCTCCTGTACGACCGGAGTGACGGTCGGGTCGGTCCGGAGAGTCCGTCCGATCCGTTCGCGTTCCCGCCCGACACCGTCCTGTCGTCCGGCGAAACGGTCCGTGTCTACACCGGCGAAGGCGACGGCGGGGACGGCGAAATCTACTGGGGGTTCGGCCGGTTCATCTGGAACCAGGGCGGCGATACCGTCATCGTGCAGAACACCGAGGGTGAGGAGGTGCTCCGTGCCGAGTACGGGGGATAGAGCGCCCGGAGAGTGCAGGTCTGGCCCACGATGTGCGACGGCACACTGCCGCGATTGCCTGCCCTGGGTACGAGACCGGTGTTGCGCGGGAGTCGAGCGCTGTGGCCGGTCGGAGTCGGTCGACAGAGCGACCATGGCAAGGCTTTTGTCCGCGCTCCGGCGGTATACAGGCATGAGTAGCCGATCAGAGGTGCTGGCGTTGCTCGACGAGAACGCCAGATACAGTATCGAGGACATCGCACGGCAGACCGAGTCAGAGCCCGCCGAGGTCCGTGCGACCATCGACAAACTGGAGGAGGAGGGTGTCCTCCAGGGGTACCAGGCGGTCGTCGACCGGAGTCGACTCCCCGAGGAACCGGTGCGTGCGGTTGTCGAACTGAACGTGACACTCGACCGCGAGACCAGCTACGACGACATCGCCGAGCGGGTCGCCCGGTTCCCGATGGTCGAGTCGTTGCACCTGGTCAGCGGCGACTTCGATTTCAGCATGACCGTCGAGGGGGAGTCGATGCGCGAGGTGTCCGGGTTCATCAGCGACAAGGTCGCGCCGGTGCCGGAGATAACCCAGACAGTCACCCACTACGTGATGACCACCTACAAGGACCAGGGTATCAACTTCGATGACAGGCACGACGACGACCGGCTCTCGGTCTCGCCATGAAGCCCGCGGACCGTGTCGACCGGGTGGGACCGTCGGGTATCCGCCGGTTTTTCGAACTCGCCGAGGAGCGCGACGACGTTATCTCGCTCGGGGTCGGGGAACCGGACTTTGCCGCGCCGTGGGCCGCCCGCGATGCCGCCATCACCGCACTGGAGCAGGGGCGGACCTCCTACACCGCCAACCGCGGCCGGCGGGAGCTCCGGACGGTCATCGCCGACCACGTCGGTGAGCGGTACGGGCTGGACTACGACCCCGACGACGAGATTCTCGTGACCGCCGGCGCGAGCGAGGCGGTCGACCTGGCATTTCGCGCGTTTGTCGACCCCGGTGACACCGTCGCGGTCGCACAGCCGTGTTACGTCTCGTACACACCCGGGGTCCGGTTCGCCGGCGGCGAGGTGCTCCCGGTCCGGACCCGCCGCGAGGACGAGTTCAAACTCACCCGCGACGTGCTCGAGGCGAGTGGGGCGGCGAACGCGGAGATGCTCGTGTACTGCTACCCGAACAACCCGACCGGCGCGACGATGACCGGCGAGGAACTCGCCGAGGTTGCCGCGTTCGCCCGCGAGCACGACCTCACGGTGGTCGCAGACGAGATCTACGCGGCGCTGAGTTACGACCACGAACACACCTCCATCGCCACGCTCCCGGGGATGCGCGAGCGGACAATCGTGGTGAACGGGTTCTCGAAGGCCTACGCGATGACGGGGCTGCGACTCGGCTACGCGCTCGGTCCGGCAGACGCGACCCGGGCGATGAACCGCATCCACCAGTACACGATGCTCTCGGCGCCGACTACCGCCCAGTACGCCGCAATCGAGGCGCTGCGCTCCTGTCAGGACGAACTCGCGGCGATGCGCGCGGAGTACGACCGTCGCCGGAAACTCGTGCTCTCGCGGTTCGACGAGATGGGGCTGGACTGCTTCCGGGCGAGCGGGGCGTTCTACGCGTTCCCGGCCTGCCCGTCCGGTGATGCCGACACCTTTGCCGAGGGTCTCCTCGAGGAAACCGGCGTTGCGGCCGTCCCCGGGACTGCCTTTGGTGCCGGCGGCGAAGGACACCTCCGGGTCTCGTACGCCACCGGTGTTGCCGAACTAAAGGAGGCACTCGACCGTATCGAGTCCTTTATTTGACGCTACCACAACTCCCGCTGTTCGAATCTGGCCGCTCACGGGGTTATCAGGTCCGATAACGACGTGCGACCTTTTTTACTCGCTGCGAACAACACATACTCAATGGCAATCGATGACTCAGGGAGTTCGGACGACGGGGGTGGGACCGTCTCCGTTGGGTTCGACGAGTCGGTCACGGTCGGTGAGTACTCCTGGAGTGACTTCCGCCGGGACGTACACGACGGCGGGCCGTTCGACCGCCGGGAGTATCTCGGATTCAGTCCCGGCGAGACGTCGGACCGCTTGGAGCGGGGGGCGAGCACCGCATTGGCGCTCGAGGACGCAGTCGGTCCGATACGCGCTCCGGAGGGTGATGTCACAAAGGATTTTTACACCTGGGAGGATTTCAAACGGGACCACGACTCCGTTCTCGGTGACACGGACCCGGCCGAACACTTGGGGTTCCCGCCGGCGGAGATAGAGCAACGACTCGCCACCGCGGGGGCGGTCGGCGCGGATATGTCGTCGATCGTCGACGAGCGGACCGTCGACGTCAACCCGGAGATAGACGAAGACGAGTTCTTTTCGAACCGCGACGGGACGACCACGCTCGTGAACCGGTACGACGTCGAGAAGTCCGTTCCGGCGGAGAAAAAGACACACTTTGTCGAGGAGAACCGCTACTGGGTGAACAAGCCGTACGCCTGCGTGTTCATCTTCAAATCGGTGAAAGAAAACGAGTACAAGTACTACGTTATCGAGCCACACCAGACCGAGCGCGAACAGGACCTGCAGGACTTCCTCGGCAAGAAACTGAAAAAAGCCATCAAGTACTCCGACGACGAGGTGGTCGTCCAGGGGTCGGACGGTGACCGTGCGGCGGTCATCCAGCGGGAGGCCGAGCGGTTACTCGAGCGGTACGACCTCTACGATGCCGGCGACAAGACAGACAGCGGGGGCAACGGTGGCGGTGGATTGCTCTCACCGGTTCGGAACCTGCTCGGTGGCGCAGGTAGCTCGGAGTTGCAGTCGGCGAGTGAGGAACTCGAAGGTATCGAGGTGCGTCCCGAACCGGTCGTGCTCGCCGAGGAGTCGGACCGACTCTCGGAGTACCAGGTCGAGAAGTTGCTGTACGTGCTCAAGCGGAACTTCATCGGGTACGGGCGGATCGACGCCATCAAACACGACATCAACGTCGAGGACATCTCCTGTGACGGGTACAACAGTCGGGTGTTCGTCTATCACGGCGACCACGAGCAGATCATCTCGAATGTCGAACACGGCGAGCGCGAACTCGACCGGTTCGTGGTGAAACTCGCCCAGCGGTCGGGGATGGGAATCTCGAAGCGCCAGCCACAGGTCGACGCGACACTGCCCGACGGCTCCCGGTCACAGCTCACCCTCGGGACCGAGGTGTCCGACCACGGGACGAACTACACCATCCGTCAGTTCAACGACGTCCCGTTCACGCCGGTCGATCTCATCAACTGGAAC
>CAYZGA010000026.1:15652-22406 GCA_964477945.1 uncultured Halobacteriales archaeon | reverse complement strand
AAGCGCGTCCTTGGTAAGGACGAGAGCCCGGGTTCAAATCCCGGCCTAGGCTTGTGCGACGAACGTGAGGAGCGAAAGCTGAATCCGGGATTTGAGCAGACGAGTCCAGCCCCGGAACGGCGAACGAGGTGAGCCGTATGCCTGGAGTCTCAGCACTGTTCCAGTATGAGAGCGGTCGACAACCTGGTGTGCCGCCGGTCAGTAGTGCCAGGGAAACGCCCGGAACTCGGGTTCGCGGTCCTCGTTGAACGCGTCCCGGCCCTCCTGGGCCTCGTCGGTCATGTAGCCCAGTCGGGTCGCCTCGCCGGCAAAGACCTGCTGGCCGACCAGTCCGTCGTCGGCGAGGTTGAACGCGTACTTCAGCATCCGGATAGCCATCGGCGACTTGCGGGTAATCTCGTCGGCCCACTCCAGGGCCACGTCCTCGAGTTGGTCGTGTTCGGTGACGGTGTTGACCATCCCCATCTCGGCGGCCGTCTCGGCGTCGTAGGGTCGACCGAGAAAGAATATCTCGCGGGCGCGTTTCTGACCGACCTGACGGGCGAGATACGCCGAGCCGAACCCGCCGTCGAAGGAGGCGACGTCGGCGTCGGTCTGTTTGAATCTGGCGCGCTCGCTCGCGATGGTGAGGTCACAGACGACGTGCAGGGAGTGACCACCGCCGGCGGCCCACCCGGGCGCGACACAGACAACGGGCTTTGGCATGAACCGGATGAGTCGCTGGACCTCCAGAATGTGGAGTCGGCCGACACCAGTCTCGGCCGCGGGTTCGTCGCCGCCGGTGTACTCGTAGCCCGATGCCCCCCGAATCGACTGGTCGCCACCCGCACAGAACGCCCAGCCGCCGTCTGTCGGCGAGGGGCCGTTGCCCGTCAGCAGCACACAGCCGACATCCGGCTGGCGACGGGCGTGGTCGAGTGCCGTGTAGAGTTCGTCCACCGTCTCCGGCCGAAAGGCGTTGCGCACCGCCGGCCGGTCGAACGCGACACGGACCGCGGGCACGTCGACACCCCGGTGGTACGTGATGTCGCCGAACGAGAACCCCTCGACGGACTCCCACCGCGATGTGTCGAACAGCTCCGAGACCATACCCACCCTCCGACCGGCCCGCGCAAAACAGTTGCTGTCGTCTCCGGACCGGAGCGCACGAGAGCGCCGCCCCGGCCCCCGCTGGCGTATACTGTATCTGGTATGACAGCTGGAGGCGTCAGGTACATACTACACGGAAGTTTATGAGAGACTGTGACACGGGAAGCTGTTGTTCAGGGGTACGAGCGGTTCGTCAGCGACGCCATCGAGCGGACGGTCGAGGAGTTCAGCCTCACGCGGGCGGTCCAGAACGGCGTCGAGGCACCGGGCGGCGGCGTCGTCGACAAACTCCTGAAAAACTCCGGTCGGGTCCAGCGCAAGGTGGTCCAGCCGGAACTGGAGATGTACCGCGACCGGGCGTTCGAGCAGTTCGACGTGCTGCTGGAGTACGTCGAGTCCGACGAGGAGATCGAGGCCTACCGCGAGGACCTGGTCGCGGTGGGGGCCTTCGAGAACGAGCTCCGCGAGGACCTCCCCGACGAGCGCCGCGAGGAGGTGCTCGGGTTCATGCTGGGTCGTTACGAGCGGTTCGGCGAGGCGCTGGTGCCGTTGCTGGACTCCCCCGAGACCGAGTTCTGGGACGCCGCCGCTGCGACCCTGACCGCAGACGAGGCCCGCGAACTCGTCGAGGAGCATTTCAGGTACACGAAACCGCTGCGGGAGTATCCCGACGCCTTCCGGTTGGTCGCGACGATAAACGGCACCGACGTGTTCGGCCCCTTCGGTCTGCTGGCCGGGTCTATCAGGGTGGTCTACACCGAGGAGGCCATCCGCGCCACCGCCGTTGCCGAGGACGCTGTCATCCAGAACGCCAAGCGCGACATCGACGAGCGGTTCGACGGCTAGGGCGACCCCTACCTCTTTATTCGACCGGGCCGAACGGCGTGCGATGCCAGCAGTCGAGGACCTCATCGACCGCGCGGGGGTGCGGACCGTTCTCGCTGACCGACTGGGACCGGCCGAGCGGTTCAGCGTCGACCGTCACGACGAGGGACGCTCGAACGAGACGCTGTTCGTGACCTGGGGCGAGCGCGACCTCGTGCTCCGGCGACCACCGCCCGGCGATACCGCCGAGACGGCACACGACGTGCTCCGGGAGTACGAGGTGCTCGATGCCCTCCAGGAGTCTGCCGTGCCGGTCCCCGGGACTGTCGGTGCCGTCGAGGACACAGGAATCATCG
Source organism: uncultured Halobacteriales archaeon (assembly GCA_964477945.1). Lineage (GTDB taxonomy): Archaea > Halobacteriota > Halobacteria > Halobacteriales > Haloarculaceae > Halovenus. The sequence goes on along the minus strand of CAYZGA010000026.1, from coordinate 20,136 downwards.
GCTGTCCGTTCTACCTGATGGAGCGACTCGACGGCGACGTGCTCCGGTTCACCGAACCCGACCGGTTCGCCGACCCCGACCAGCGCGAACAGGTCGGCGAGCAACTGGTGGACACGCTCGCGGCAATCCACACCACCGACTACGAGGCCGCCGGTCTCGGCGGGTTCGGTCACCCCGAGGGCTTTACCGAACGACAGGTCGAGCGGTGGCGCGAGCAGTTTGCCTGGGCGTTCGAGGAGACAACTGCCGAACGGGCAGTGCCGGCAATCGAGACTATCGGTGACTGGCTCGCCGACAACGCCCCCGAGGAGCACGAACACACCCTCGTCCACGGCGACTACAAACTCGACAACGTGCTGTTCGCGCCCGGGACACCGCCGGGTATCACCGGTGTCCTCGACTGGGAGATGAGCACGCTCGGTGACCCGCTCTGTGACCTGGGCTGGTTGCTCTTCTTCTGGCTCGAAAACGAGGGGTCGGCGCTGATGCAGACGATGGGTCCGACCTTTCTCTCGGCGGATGGCTACCACTCGCGGGCCGAGTTGGTGGAGCGCTACGAGCAACAGACCGGGTTCGACGTCGAACAGCTCACGTTCTACCGGGTGCTCGCGGTGTTCAAGATGGCCGCACTCGGCGAGATGTTCTTTGCGCGCTACCTGATGGGCCACAGCGACAGTAGCTTCTACGCGATGATGGAGGAGGGGGTGCCGGTGCTCGCCGACCAGGCGCTCGCTCTCATCGAGGGCGACCGACCGCTGTGACCCCCCGGAGCGATTGCGCACGGTTGTCGAGACCGGTCACCGGAGAGCGTCCGAGGTAGTCAGATATACTCCAGGCGAGAGCGGGGAGAAACAGGGGCGGCCGACTACCGGTTGTAGCCGCGGCCGAGCACGATACCGCAGACGTTCGCGGCCACCAGCCCGGAGAACGCGAGCGGGGCATCCGCGGCGAGGCCGGCGACTATCAGCCCGAGCAACACGAACGGCGAGAGCACCGCTGTCCAGAATCCGACAAACTGTGCGGGGCGGAGGATACTCCGATGGAGGGAAACGGTCTGTGGAAGGCTGTCGTGTTCAGATATACTCGACATGGTGTGTCTCCGTACAACCCACTTGAATCCCCACCCGTATATAAACACCAGACGGTTCCGGCCAGTTCGCGCGATTTTCGTCGTTACCCGCTCTCCAACGACGTTTTACCGGCCACGGTCGACATTTTGCGAGCAGTGCAGAGCGCCGCAGACGTTTTACGAAGGCTGTTGCACCTGTCTCACCGAGTTCGGACGATCGGGGCAGTCGACGGGCACTATCGGCCCGATGGTGGACAGCACGCGCCGTGTCACGCCACTCCGCGAGCCGGACGCCCCGGTGTCGGCGTGGCGCTCGCCACGTCGGTGTCGAACAGACGCCCGGACACCTCGTCGGGAACGGGTGCTGTCGGTCCCAGACGAGGTCAGTCGGTCGCCCGGACAGTTCGCGAGCGGGTGACAGGTTCGAGTGGGAGTTCAGGAAACGCGACCCGGACGGTGAACTCGAGGGTGTCGGCGTCACCGCCGAAGACCCCAACGGGGAGTGTCGTCTCACCGAGATATGTCGACTTTGCGGTCATCCGGACGTCGTTGACCGTGACAGCGAGCCACGCGCGGGCGTCACCGGCGGTCGAGGTGACAGTCACCTCGCGGAGCGTCTGGTCGCCCCGCGTGACAGTATCGGGAAAGGCTCCCCAGTCGACCGCAACCGCCGGCAGGTCGCTCGCGTTCTCGCGGACGCGGTCGGCGACACCCTCGTCGAGTCCGGCGGCCGCGAGTTCGGCTGTCGTCGCCCCGGCCACGTCCGCCGGCGAGTCGTACTTATCGGCGGCGAGTCGCCGCGCGCGGGCCTCCCCGACACCGTCGATAGCCGTCAGACCGACGGCGTCGTCGCTGACACCCGTCTCCACGCGGGCGGCCACCCGGCGGACCAGGTTCGCCGCCGCCCCGTCGCCGAGACGGTCGACGATGGCCCGGAGTGCACCCAGCAGTCGCAACGCGTTCTGCCGGATGACCCACGCGTCGCTCTGTAACTCGGCCGGTGTGGTGCCCTGGAGGTTCGCCCGGAGGATGGCGAGGACCTTCCGCGCGCCGGGTTCAAGATCGTCACCCCGGTGGCCGAGCACGGCGTCGATAGCGTCGGTCTCGGCGGAGCGGGCGCTCACGCTGTCGAACTCCGCCGCGGTCGCGACCGTCCGGAGGAGCGTATCCACCGCGATGTCGCCGTCGGCGAGGTCGGCAAACGCCCGGGCGGTGGGCAGCTCCAGGTAGAACTCCGAGGCGAGACGCCCGAGCGGCGTCGGTTCGAGGGCGAGTCCGTCGCGGTCGACGAAGTTCTCGTCGACGAGCCAGTTGAGACGCTCGCTGACCCTGTTGCGAAGCTCCCTCCCCGAGACGTAATCGCTCCCTCGCTGGGCGCGCACGTAGTAGAACGTCTCCTCGATCCAGTCCATCGCGTCGTCGATATCCTGGATTGCCCCGAGCGCGATCTCCGCGTTGAGATGGACCGTGAGGTCGTCGGTCCCGGGGTCGCCACCGTTGTCGGCGAGTCGCGACTCGATGCGCTTGCCCTCGGTGAGCAACTCGTTGTAGCGCTGCGCCGCGGAGCCGTCACAGACGACCCACGCGTAGCCGCGCTCGTCGTAGCCCGGTCTGCCGGCCCGGCCGAGCATCTGGAGCACGTCGAGCGGACTCATCTCGGTCTCGCCCTCCAGGGGGTCGTGACGGCGGGTGTCCCGGATGACGACACACCGGGCGGGCAGGTTGACCCCCCAGGCCAGCGTCGAGGTGGAGAAAAGCACCGCGAGTCGGCCGTCGCGGAACCACTCCTCGACGCCGTTCTTGTCCTCGCGGGAGAGACCGGCGTGATGGAACCCGACCCCGTCGATGACCGACTGCCGGAGTGTCTCGTTCTCGAAGCTCTCGGCCTCGCGGTGGGCGTCGTAGTCACCGCGCACCCCGACGGGCACGTCCCGCTCGACGAGTTCGTCGCGGGCCTTCTCGGCAGCCCGGACGGTGTCCTGCCGGGAGGCAACAAAGACAAGCCCCTGCCCGTCCTCGCGGATGTGTGGCTCTACCAGGTCCAGCGCCCGGTAGAGTCGGCGGTACTTGTCGGCAAAGGCGTTCTCACCTTTGCTGTAGATGGCGACATCCGACTCCAGCGGGACGGGCCGGTAGGCGTCGTCAAAGGAGAAGGTGGTCTCCGCGGGCGCATCGAGCCACGCGGCCACGTCGTCGACGTTGCGCATGGTCGCCGAGAGCGCAACGACCTGCGGGTCACAGAGTCGGCGCAACCGGGCGATTGTCACCTCCAGCACGCTCCCCCGGCCGTCGGCGTCCAGCAGGTGCACCTCGTCGATGATACAGCAGTCAACGTCCTCGATAAACTCGTAGCGGTGTGAGTCGTGCTTGCGGGTCGCGGAGTCGGCTTTCTCGGGGGTCATCACCAGCACGTCGGCCCGTTCGGCCCGCCGGGAGTTCAGGTCCCGCTCGCCCGTGACGACGTACACCGAGTAACCCAGCTCCTCGAAGCGCTCCCACTCGCGTTCCTTCTCGTTTGTGAGCGCCCGGAGTGGGGCGAGAAACAGCGCCGTCCCGCCGGCGTCGAGCGTGCGACAGATCGTCACCTCGGCGATGGCGGTCTTCCCGCTGGCGGTGGGGGCACTCACGACGATGTTCTCGTCGGTGTGCAGCAACGCCGGCAACGTCTCGGACTGCATCTCGTTGAACCGCTCGAACGGGAACACCGCCTCGAACGAGGGGAGCGCCTCCGCGACGGGGATGTGTTTCTGCCTGTCGCCGCTACGTGTCACATCGGGTAGCGGGGAGCACCGAACATAGGTGTTTCTGTCGACCGGTCCCCGCGACTCGCGCGGTGTGCCGGGCGAGTCACCGACCGCGTGGTCTCGATGTCACCGCTCGTCGAGGCGGCGTCGAGCAAACGGTTTCGACCGGACGGACACAACGAGTCGTACGTCGGGGTCGTGGTCTTCGAGGGCCTCGCGGCGAGTGTCGCCGAGACGATGGCCCACGACCGTCACGGCCCGGTATCGACCCCGGCAGACAGGTGAGACTGTCGGAGAGACCTTCGGAACGACAGTCGACAGCCCAGGCGGACTGTGCCACGGGCGTACAGCCGACAGTACGAGGGGCGGATACCGTCGCGTCGGCGGACCGCCCACACGGGCCCCGAACAGCTATACTCACACCCGAGCAAGGGTCGGTATGCCGGTCGTACACGAGGGCGATATCGAGTGGAGTGAACTGGCAGACGACGAGACGAGGTTCAGGCGAAAGCAGTTAGCCGAGGCCGCCGACGGGAGCTCGCTCGGGTGCAGTCTGTACGAGATTCCGCCCGGTCACAAGTCCTGGCCGTACCACTACCACACCGCAAACGAGGAGGCACTCTACGTGCTGGCGGGCACCGGCACGCTCCGCCACGACGGGGCGCGCCACG
>CAYZGA010000026.1:14875-15642 GCA_964477945.1 uncultured Halobacteriales archaeon | reverse complement strand
CGGTCACCGGGTCGTCAACAACAGCGACGGCGTCCTCCGGTATCTCGCCGTCTCAACGATGACAGAGCCGGACGTGACCGTCTACCCCGACTCGGAGAAGTTCGGCGTCTACGTCGGCTCGCCGCCCGGTGGACGGGACGGCCGCTCGCTGGAGGGCTACTACAACGTCGACGACGATGTCGACTACTGGGAGGACGAGTCCTGAGTGGACTGTCCGGTCTGCACACAGAGCTGTCACGACGTCTCGATTTCGGGTCCGGAGAGTCGAGGAGTATCGCACACGCGACGCGAGTACCCGAATCGTCGGCAGAGACGCGACGCGCTCTCCGGAACTATTTAGCCGAGCGCCAGCAACCGTTTCAGTAATGAGTGGATTAGAGGAGGAGTACCGACTCGAGTACTTCGAGACGAACGGTTTTCACCGCACAGAGTGCCGGGAGTGTGGTGACATGTTCTGGACGCGGGACGGGGACCGCGAGACCTGCGGGGAACCGCCCTGTGACACGTACGAGTTCATCGACGACCCGGGGTTCGAGGAGTCATACACGCTGGCCGAGATGCGCGAGGCGTTTCTCGGGTTCTTCGAGGAGCACGGCCACGAGCGCATCGACCCGTACCCGGTGGCGGCGAACCGCTGGCGCGACGACGTGTTGCTCACGCAGGCCTCTATCTACGACTTCCAGCCGCTGGTCACCTCGGGCGAGACGCCGCCACCGGCGAACCCGCTGACGGTCTCCCAGCCCTGTATCCGGATGCAGGATATCGAC
>CAYZGA010000026.1:0-14865 GCA_964477945.1 uncultured Halobacteriales archaeon | reverse complement strand
CGAGATGATGGCCCACCACGCGTTCAACGCCCGCGAGGGTGTCGAGGGGTACGCCTACGAGGGTGAGGTCTACTGGAAAGAGGAGACTGTCGGCTACTGCGAGGCGCTGCTCGACGAACTCGGGGCGACCCTCGACGAGGTGACCTACATCGAGGACCCCTGGGTGGGCGGGGGCAACGCCGGCCCGGCAATCGAGGTTATCTACCGGGGGCTGGAGCTCGCGACACTTGTGTTTATGAGTCTCGAACAGGACCCCGACGGCGAGTACGAGCTAAAGGACGGCAACAGCTACTCCGAGATGGACACCTACGTGGTGGATACGGGCTACGGGCTGGAGCGGTGGACCTGGCTCAGCCAGGGGACACCGACCGTCTACGAGGCCATCTACCCCGAGATGATAGACGTACTCACGACAAACGCCGGTATCGACCACACCGACGAGGAGGCGGCGATTGTCCACGACGCGGCACGCCTCGCCGGGTCCCTCGATATCGACGACGTGGACGACGTCGAGGCCGCCCGGGCGGACATCGCGGCGCAACTCGGCGTCGACGTGGAACGCCTGCGCGAACTGGTCGAACCGCTGGAGGATATCTACGCCATCGCGGACCACAGCCGGACACTCGCGTACATGCTCGGGGACGGTATCGTCCCGTCGAACGTGGGGACCGGCTACCTGGCGCGGATGGTGTTGCGCCGGCTGAAGCGACTCGCCGACGGCGTCGGGGTGGACGCGCCGCTTGACGAACTGGTCGATATGCAGGCAGAGCGACTCGGCTACCAGAACCGCGACACCGTTCGCGAGGTGGTCCGGACCGAGGTGGAGCGGTACCGCGAGACGCTGGCGCGAGGGGAGCGCCGCGTCCGGAGTCTCGCCGACGAGTACGCCCGCGAGGGTGAGCCGATTCCCGCGGGGGAACTGGTCGAACTGTACGACTCACACGGTATCCAGCCCGACATGGTCGCCGACATCGCGGGCGAACAGGGTGTCGACGTGGCGGTGCCCGACGACTTCTACGCGCTCGTGGCAGAGCGCCACGAGGGCGAACAGGAGGACGGTGGGACCGACACCGCGGAGAGTCGTCAGGTCGAGGGGTTGCCCGAGACCGACCGGCTGTACTACGAGGACCAAGACCGCATGGAGTTCGAGGCGATGGTGCTCGAGGTGTTCGAGCGCGACGACGGGGAGGCCACCCACGACGTGGTGCTCGACCAGACGATGTTCTACCCGGAGGGCGGTGGACAGCCCGCCGACCAGGGGACACTCTCGACAGACGACGTGACCGCCGAGGTGCTCGACGTGCAACTGGTCGGGGACGTGGTGGTCCACCGGACGAACGCGGACCCGGGCACCGGCGAGTTCGTCCGCGGCACCGTCGACGCGGAGCGCCGCCGACAGCACATGCGCCACCACACCGCGACCCACATCGTCGGCCACGCCGCCCGGCAGGTGCTCGGTGACCACATCCGGCAGGCCGGCGCACAGAAGGGCACCGACAGCGCCCGACTCGACGTGAGACACTACGGGTCGGTCAGTCGCGAGCAGCGCGAGGCCATCGAGCGCCGCGCGAACGAACTCGTGATGGCCGACGAACCGGTCGACCAGGAGTGGCTCGACCGCAACGACGCCGAGGAGCGCCACGGGTTCGACATCTACCAGGGCGGTATCCCCGAGGGCGAGCAGATCCGACTCATCCACACCGGCCCGGACACGCAGGCCTGCGGTGGGACCCACGTGGCCTACACCGGCGAGGTGGGCGCGATCAAGCTGCTCGGCACCGAGCGCGTCCAGGATGGGGTGGTCAGACTGACCTACGCGGCCGGTGACGCGGCTGTGGCGGCCATCCAGCGGACAGAACGTCGACTCCGGGAGACCGCGGACGTGCTGGACGTGACCCCCGAGGAGACACCGGCAACCGCCGAGCGGTTCTTCGAGGAGTGGAAACAGCGGGGCAAGCGCATCGAGGAACTAAAGCAGGAGCTCGCGGCGGCACGCGCGAGCGGCGGCGGTGACGGCGAGACGGTCGACCTCGACGGGACGAGCGCGGTCGTCCGGCGTCTCGACGGCGACATGGAGCAGTTACGCGCGACGGCGAACGCACTCGTCGAGGAGGGCAAGGTTGCCGTCGTCGGGTCCGGCGCGGATGGGGCACAGTTCGTCGTCGCGGTGCCCGACGGCGTCGACATCGACGCCGGAGATGTGGTCGGTGAGCTCGCCCGCCGGGTCGACGGTGGCGGCGGCGGGCCGCCGGACTTCGCGCAGGGTGGCGGACCGAACGGCGACGCGCTCGACGACGCGCTCGCGGCGGCACCCGAGATGCTCCGCGAGCGACTCGCCCGGTGACCGGCGGTCACTGGACGACGGTCACCGGGACCGGCGAGTGTCGCACCACTGTCTCGGCGACGCTGCCGAGCAACAGACGCGAGACACCGCGACGACCGTGGCTCCCCATCACCACGTGGTCGATGTCGCCCTGCTCGACGTAGCCGACGGCGGTCCGCGCCGGCTTGCCGACCTCTATCTGTCGTTCGACCGTAACGTCGTCACCGACCTGCTCGCGGATATGCGCCTCGATATCGTCGAACAGGTCCTTAGCCTCCTCGCACTGCCGGTTGTACCAGTCGTCGGCGACACCCGGAACCGCCGCCTCGGAGCTGTACCCCGCGTCCGCCGGGTTGAGAACGTGCAACAGGACCAGCGTCCCGTTCGGGAACAGCTCGACAGCGAGGTCACACGCCCGGCGCGCGTGCTCCCTGTCGTCGACGGGCAACAGGACACGGGTTACCATACTGAACGGTACCACTATACAGGCTTGAATATTCCGGCGAGCAGGTCCGTTTAGTCGGGTTCGAGCTGTCGGGCAGTGTCCGCACACTTGACGCTGTCGGCTGTACCTTCGTGGAACGGTTCGGCACCCCGGGGTGCCACACTGTGCGATGGGCTTGCAGCCGACAGTATAAGTGCCGAGCAGACGAATATCGCATTGTGATGGAGCTCACATGGCACGGCCACTCGACGTGGCACGTCGAACTCGGGGAGACCAGTCTGCTCATCGACCCCTTTTTCGACAACCCGAAGACGGACCTCTCGCCCGCGGACATAGAGACGCCGGACTACGTGCTGTTGACCCACGGGCACGCCGACCACATCGGCAGCGCGGCGGCGTTCTCGGACGCGACGCTGGTGGCGGTGCCCGAACTCGTCGGTTTCGCCGAGGACGAACTCGGGTTCGAGGACGCCGTCGCCGGGATGGGGATGAACCTCGGCGGGACCGTCGCGTGTGGTGACGCGCACGTCACGATGCACCGCGCCGACCACACGAACGGCGCGAACACCGGCTACGAGGTCGAACTCGGGATGCCGGTCGGCTACGTTATCTCGGATACGGCACCAACCAATCTCGACGGGACCGACGCGACCACGTTCTACCACGCCGGCGACACCGCCCTGATGAGCGAGATGCGCGACGTCGTCGGCACCTACCTCGACCCCGACGCCGCCGCTCTGCCCGCGGGTGACCACTTCACGATGGGCCCGCGACAGGCCGCCATCGCCGCCGACTGGCTCGGTGTCGACTACGCCATCCCGATGCACTACGACTCGTTCCCGCCCATCGAGATCGACATCGAAACCTTCGAGCGCGAGGTCGAATCCCACGCGCCCGGGGCCGAACCCGTCGTGCTCGACGGCGACGAGTCGTTCGAACTGTAGGTGGCCGACCACCGCGGAGACGCGATGTCCGAACACGGGGGCTTTTTGTTGTCTGCGCTCGAACAGTAGTGTATGGCAGACATAGAAGTCACGAGCACGAGCACCGAGGGATACACCACCACCAGCGTCATCGGCGACTGGGAACTGCGCATCGACGCCACCGACGAGAACGGGCCGAACCCGAACGCCGTGCTGGTCGCGGACTACGCCTCCTGTTTCATCCCGGCGTTCCGCGTCGGCGCACAGCAAGAGGGGTTCGACGACCTCGGCACCGTCGAGGTGGACGTATCGGCCACACTCGACGACCATGACGACCTCAGCGGTATCGCGTTCGACATCGCGGTCGAGGCGTCGCTCGGCGATAGCGTCGACGACGTCGTCGCACGCGCGGAGGACATCTGTCACGTCCACACGGCGCTCCGGGAGGAACTCCACGCCAGCATCACCGTCGAGGACGGCGCAGCGGTGTGAGCGGTCGACGAACGGTGCGACACAGTGGAGGAGACTCCCCGACCCGCCGGTCTGCTCCCGTCGATGCGGTGACCGCTCCCTCGCGTTGCCGGTGGTGGGTGTCTGCACCGTCGGACGGGTGACTGTCGGCGGTCCCGGTCGTGCAGGGGCGGAACCCACGGTCTTTTCACCGCCCCGGGCCTGCCGTGGTGGTATGAACGAGAGTGACACGTTCACCATCGGCGACGACAGGACTGTCCACAGACTCGGGTACGGTGCGATGCGGCTCACGGGGCCCGAGATCATCGGCCCGCCGGCGGACGAGGCGGCCGCGCGTGCGCTCCTGCGGCGTGCTGTCGACCTCGGTGTCGACTTTGTCGATACCGCCGACTCGTACGGGCCGGGCGTGAGCGAGCGACTCGTCGGCGAGGCGCTTGACCCCGGGGACACCCTCGTCGCGACGAAGGCCGGACTGCTCCGCAACACCGACGGCGACTGGCTCCCTCACGGCGACCCCGACTACATCCGCAACCAGGCGCTCGTGAGCCGTGACCGCCTCGGCGTCGACACGATAGACCTCTACCAGCTACACACACCGGGGTCGGAGACACCCCTGGAGGAGAGCGTACAGGCGCTCGCGGAGTGCAAGGACGACGGTCTCGTGGCGCACGTCGGTCTCTCGAACGTCAGCGTCGACCAGCTGGAGCGGGCGCGCGACCAGGTCGAGGTGGCAACCGTCCAGAACCGCTACAACGTCGCCTACCGCGACGACGAGGACGTGCTGCAGGCCTGCGAGGAGTACGACATCGGGTTCATGCCCTGGTACCCGCTCGCGGCCGGCGACCTCGGCGGTGCAGTCGCGGACGTGGCGGCCAACCACGACGCCAGCCCACACCAGGTCGCGCTCGCGTGGTTGCTCGAACACTCCGACGTGATGCTCCCGATTCCTGGGACATCGAGCCGCGAACACCTGACCGAGAACGTCGCCGCCAGCCAACTCGAGTTGACCGACGGGGAGTACGCCCGCCTCGCCAACCTGGCCTGACCGAGTGCGCCGCGGGGTCCCGGACCTCGGCGGGGGTTACGATTCCCCGGTGTCGGTTCCGGTGTCGAGGTCACCGGAGGCGACCAGCGCGTCCACGTCGGAGCGTTCGACAGCGTCCAGCAAGGCCTCGGGCGTGCCGTTGACCCGCACCGCGCCGATCAGCGTCAGTTGCTCGACGACAGTCCCGCCCACCTCGGACTCGATGACGCCGGTCAGGTCCTCGAGCACCGGTCCGAGTACCCCCTGAATCTGCTCGTCGAACTCCGATTCGGTTATCTGCCCCTGCCGGAGCTGGAGCTGGAGCTGCTGGAGGGTCTGCTGTTCCTCCTGCCCGAGCGCGGCAACCAGCCCTACCTGACGTTCGTCCGGTCCCGGCTCTGCCGGCTCCTCCTCGTCACTGCCGTCGTCTGTTCCGTCATCACTGCCGTCGTCTGTTCCGTCGTCACTGCTGTTGTCCGTTCCGTCGTCACTACCGTCGTCTGTTCCGTCGTCACTGCTGTTGTCCGTTCCATTGTCACTGTCGTCGTTGTTCACGGTGGTACCATCGTCGGTGCTGTCGCTGTTCAGGCAGCCGGCGAGCAGCGCAGTTCCGCCGGCAGTTGCACTCAGGAGGAACTCGCGACGGCGGGGGGACTCGTAATCAGACACACGTATCTAGACTCGTCGGCAGCGAAAAAGGATTGTTATCGGACGACAGCCGGTCAGGCCGGGTCGGGTGTTCCGAGGCGGAGTGTCAGGCAACCGATGGAGCCGCCGGCCTTGCGGAACTCGCCGGTATCGACGAACACCACGTCGTACCCGGCCGCCTCCAGTCGCCGTGCGGTGGTCTGGCTGCCGGTCCCGGCAACGACGGTGTCGTCGATCGCCTCACCGTTGAGAGCGAAACTGTCGAGCGCCTCGTCGGCCGGTGCCTCGATGAGTGTCTCGAAGACCGCATCGAGTCGCTCCAGGGCGGCGTCGGTGAACGCGTCGGGCTGGACCAGCGCCTCGGTCGGCGAGAGCGGCAACAGACAGAGGTCGAGATGGTAGTACCGTTCGTCGGTCAGTTCCAGCGGGACGACCGGGGCGTCGAGGCGTGTCGCGAGTTCGTCGTAGGCGGCCCGCTCGCTCCGGATGCCGTACCCGCCCCAGACGAGCCGTCGGCCAGGGTGCCAGACGGCGTCGCCGGCCCCCTCGAACCGGGCCGTCGGTGCCGACCGGACATCGTAGCCCTGCGTCCGGGCCCACGAGGCAAAGTAGAGCGGTTCGCTCGCACGCTCGGCGGTCGCCATCCGCGCCAGCACCAGTTCGTGCCCGGCGGCGGTCGGCAGCGCGTGGTTCGCGACGAACACCATGTCCGGCTGGTCGGCCGGCGGAGCGACGTTCGCCCCGCCGAGCGACTCCCAGACCGTCGCGGGGTCGAGCACGCGCACGTCCGCGAACTGTCGCTCGTGGACCGCCCGCAACTGCCCCCACTGGCGACGCGCCCGCTCCCTGTCGACGTCACCTGTCATGTGCGGGTTGATGGTGTAGGTCCGGTCGAAGAAGGTCGGCTCGACGAGCACCGCTGTCGCGTGTGTCGGGCGCGACTGAAAGTCCGCCACCGAGAGCGACGCCAGTTCGTCTGCGTCCGCCAGCACACCGCGCCGTTCCTTCATAAACCTCCATACACCGAGCGACGCTTATCGCTTTTGCACTCACGGATGCTCGACTCGCCCCGCGGACCACAGCGCTGATTCCGGGCGGCGTCCTACAGGCGGCAGATGACCAGCGAGGACACGGGCGACGAGACAGACGGCGGGGTGGGACTCTCCGACCCGCGGCCGACGACCGGTGCCCACCCCGGCGGTCCCCGGCACACCGAGGAGCCGTTCCCGACTGTCGCCGCGGGAGTACGAGCGTACCTCGCCGCGGACTCGTCGGGCCACGATATGCACCACGTCTGGCGGGTGTTCCGGCTCACACAGCAGTTCGCGGACGAACTCGGCGCCGACCGCGTGGTGGTCGGCTGCGCGGCACTCACTCACGATATCCACCGCGTCGTCGGCGGGGGGACCGGCTGTCCCCCCGAGACAACCCTGCCGACCGTCCGGGATATCCTCGCGGACGCGGGACTCGACGACGACCGCATCGACGCCGTCACGCACTGTGTCGCGGTCCACGACGACCTGGCGTTTCGGGGCGAGAACCCACAGCCGGAGACGCCGGAGGCCGAGATTCTGCGCGACGCCGACAACCTCGACGCGATGGGCGCGGTCGGGGTCGCCCGGACGTTCGCGTTCGGCGGTGTCCACGGCACCCCGCTCTGGGACCCCGACGGCGAGGAGTACTCGCAACTCTACCACTTCGAGGAGAAACTGCTGCGACTGCCCGGCGAGATGCACACCGAACCCGCACGCGAACTGGCGGAGCAACGGGCGGCCTTTCTGGAGCAGTTTCGCGACCGGTTCATCGCCGAGTGGCACGGCGAGCGCTGATACCGGTCAGTCCGGTACGGGACGCTTATCTATCACGTGGAGGAATATCGTCGTGTGCGTCCCGTTGTCCGGTTCCTGCTGGGTCTCTCGCTCGGCGGCGGTGCTCTCCTGGCGTATCTGTGGGTCGTGGGACCGGGGGCGGTCCTCGACCGCGCGACGGCTGTCGCCGGGTGGGCGGTCGGGCTGGTGGTGGTGCTGGTCGTCGCCGAGGCTATCGCCGACGGACTCGGGGTGTGGGCGTCGGTACGTCCGCTTGGTGACGGCCTCTCACCGCTCCGGAGTGTGCAGTTCGCGCTCGCCGGGGACTTCATGGACACGGTCAGTCCCGCAGGTCCGGTCACCTCGGAGCCGATCATGGCCCAGTTCATCAGCGTCGAGACCGACACGGGCTACAGCGATGCACTCGGGGTCCGTGGTGTCGCAAAGTACGTCAAGGCGGGCGCACAGCTTCTCGTTTCGAGCCTGCTTCTGGGGCTGCTGTTCGCCGTGGGGGTCACACCGCGATTCGTTCTGTCCACGTTCGGGGGCGCGGTACTGGTGCTTGCGGCTGTCGGCGTGCTCCTGCTCGCTGGCCGGGGAGCGGTCTCGCGGCTGCTCGTCGCTGTTCTGACACCGGTCGTGGCTGTCGTCACGTCGCTGACCCGCCTGCCGGGCTGGAACCGCGAGCGGGTAACAGCGGGGGTCGAGCGGTTCTGGTCTCGGGTACTCACGTTCGGCGAGACACCCGAACTGCTCGTGCTCATCGCCGCTGGCGGCCTGCTCGAACAGTTCCTGACCGCAGCGGCGCTGTACGCCGCCCTCGTCGGCACGGGAACGACCGTCGCGTTTGTGCCCCTTCTCGCGGTCATTCCGCTCCCGCAGGCCGCGAGTGTCCTCCCCGTCCCGGCGAGTCTGGGCGCGTACGACCTCCTACTGGCCGGGGCGGTCGTGGTAATGACCGGTGCACCGGGCCCCGGCGCAGCGGCGGCGGTGCTCGTCGTTCGGACGTTCGGTGTCTGTGCCGCGCTCGTTGGTGGTGGACTGGCGACCGGGTTCCTCCGTGGATGGCGGCCGTCCTGATCGTGACTCCGTGGAGGCTGTCTGCAACCTCATCGCTCTAGACAGCCACAGCTCTCGGTCGGTTCGTGACGGCTGCAGGAGTCGTGACGCCCGCTGACGCCGTCAGGGCCCGAGCGAGTGGCTCAGGCCAGTCGCTCGATGTGCTCGACGACAGCCTCGGCGAACTCGCTGGTTGCGAGTTTCTCGCCACCGTCTATCTGCCGGTGGAGGTCGTAGGTGACGCGTTTGGAGACGATCGTCTCCTCGATAGCGTCTCTGATCAGGTTCGCGGCGTCGTTCCAGCCCATGTACTCGAACAGGATGACCCCGGAGAGCATCATCGCGGTCGGGTTGACCTTGTCCTGGCCGGCGTACTTCGGGGCCGAGCCGTGGACCGGTTCGGCGAGACACAGCGCGTCCCCGAAGTTCGCGCCGGGTGCGATACCGAGACCGCCGATCTGTGCGCCACAGGCGTCGGAGATGTAGTCCCCGTTGAGGTTCATCGTCGCCAGAACGTCGTAGCTGTCTGTCCGGGTGAGCACCTGCTGGAGCATGTTGTCGGCGATACGGTCGTTGACCACCACCGCGTCGTCGGGCCGGTCGCCGTCGCGCTCCTCCCACAGGGTGTCCTCTGTGATGACCTCGTCGCCGTACTCCCCCTCGGCGACCTCGTAGCCCCAGTCGCGGAACTGCCCCTCGGTGAACTTCATGATGTTGCCCTTGTGGATCAGGGTCACCGTCTCGCGGCCGTGTTCGAGCGCGTAATCGATGGCCTTGCGCACCAGCCGTTTGGTGCCGAACTCGGTGATAGGTTTGACACCGATACCGACAGGGCCGTCGTGAATAGTCTCGTCGAACCCCATCTCGTCTTCGACAAACTCGCGGACCCGTTCGACAGCCTCGGTGTCGTGGTCGAACTCGATGCCGGCGTACACGTCCTCGGTGTTCTCCCGGAATGTCACCATATCCATCCGTTCCGGGTGCGAGACCGGCGACGGGACGCCATCGAGGTGGTAGGTCGGGCGGACGTTCGCGTAGGTGTCGAGGCGCTGCCGGAGTGCGACGTTCAGCGAGCGGTAACCCGCGCCTACGGGGGTCGTCAGCGGTCCCTTTATACCGATACGAAACTCCCGAATCGCCTCGACCGTGTCGGTGGGCAGGTTCTCCCCGTACCTCTGTCGGGCGCTCTCACCGGCGTAGACGCGCACCCACGCGATGTCGCGTCCGGTCGCCCGTGCACCGGCCTCCAGCACCGACTGTGCTGCCGGTCCGACATCGGTCCCGATACCGTCCCCGTACAGAATTGGAATAATAGGTGTCTCGGGCACCTCGAACTCGTCCGCGTCCGCGTCGAGCACCGTTACCGACTCGCCCTTTTCGGGGATCTCGAGCCTGTCGTATACCATTGATACTAGTTCTCGGGCAGGGTCTAAAGAAATGGCGCTTTCGGCGAGTTCTCGCCCCACGACGGTTACAGTCGGTCTCCGAAACTGTGCCGCGTGTGACCGGCAGGGTCAAGATTGCACGGGTCAACGAATACCCGACGTGTCTCGACAGTCAGGCGGACTGTTCCCGTGACTGAATAAACAGCGCCTGCACATCGAAGATAGAGACACGGTCGTTCCCCTCGCCGAGGAAGTCGAACAGGAGCGGGTTCGACTGTACGGTTGGGCTATCGAGGTTGTCGAACAGCACCTGCACGTCGACGATATCGAACGTGCCGTCGCCGTTCAGGTCGTTCAGTCGACCGTCGCCCGTGGTGTCGGTCGCCGGGTCGCCGGTGATACTGACGCTGACAGTGCCGGTTGCCTGATCGGAGATGGCGTCTACGGTCTCCGACGAGACGACATCTCCGGTCTCGTAGTCCTGGCTCAGTCCCGAGACCGGGACGACGTGTGCGGTGTGCTCGCCGGGCAGGCCGCCGGTGTCCTCGATGTCGACTGCGACGGACTCGTTCGCGAAGATGCCGGTTGTCAGTCCTGCGACGACGAGATCACCACCGGACTCGTAGGTGAGGATAACGGCCGACTCGACATCACTGGTCTGTACCGGCCCGACTTCGACCGTCTCACCGTCGAGTGACTGGTTGGTGAAGGTTAGGGTCTGCTGGACGGCGTCCACTGTCGCGTTGTCGGTGACACCGCCGGTGACGAATCCGGTCGAACTCGCGTGTGCCAACAGTGGGTACTCGCTCGGCACCGCCGGGTCACCCGGTTGCGCCCCGTCGTCGACCAGGTGGACCATCGCGACGTACTCGTTACTCCCGTTCAGCGGGAACCCGTTGAACTCGCCGTCCTGGGGCACCTGCTCTGCGATTATCTCGACACCGGTGTTCGTCCCGCTCAGAACGTTCGACGCGCCGACGAACTCACCGGCCAGCAGGTTCCCCTGGTCGTCGGTCGGGTGGACATCGACCACGAACTCCGTGTCGTTACCCGCACCGTCGAACAGGTTCGCCGTCGTCACCGTCCCCAGCACGTCGCCCTCCTCGATTGGGCCGGCGGTGTCCTGACTCTCGAAGGTCAGACTGCCCTGGTACACCGTCGCCTGCTCGTTCGTGATAATCGCACCCGCAGTCTCGTTCGAGACGACGTCACCCGGACCGTAGTCCTGGCTCAGGTTCGCCTCGGGGATCAGATGTGCGGTGTGTGTACCTGGGAATCCACCGGTATCCTCGACAGGAACGACGACGTTGCCGCCGACGAGTTCGCTGGCGTTGAATGTCTCCACTCCCGCGACGACGAGGTCGGTTGTCGTCTCGGTCGTGGTCTGGACGCCTCCCTGCATATTGCTCGTGTGGATAGTACACTTGTACCCATCGAGTTCGGCAAGAAGCGCCCCGGTGGCGGTAAACGTGACAGTGTCACCGGTGTCTTCCCAACCGACGTCTGGGTCATCCTCGAACGAACCGTCCGCGCTCTGACTCAACAGTGCGTCGTCGCCGTAATAGCCGCTACTGAACAACGCAAGTGGGTGATTGCTACTTGGCAGACCGGTGAACGTGTACTCGACACCCTCGACGAGGCTGAGTGTCGGGTTGTTGACGTCGTTGACAACGACATCGTCGACGCTGTCGGCGTCGCCGCCGACACCGTTTACCTCCCAGGCATTCGACCCGACGTTGTCGAGATCGACGGTCACCTGGTCACCGGCCTGGAGACCGGTGTCGGGATATGTGACTACTACCGCACTGTCGACGCCAGCGTCGACGTTCCCGACGACGACACCGGGCGTGCTCGGGGTCGTGTCGGTGAACGTGCTGGAGGCCGTTGCCTGGTCGTCGAAGGTGAGGGTCGCCTGTTGCGCGGCGTCCACTGTCGCGTTGTCGGTGACACCGCCGGTGACGAATCCGGTCGAACTCGCGTGTGCCAACAGTGGGTACTCGCTCGGCACCGCCGGGTCACCCGGTTGCGCCCCGTCGTCGACCAGGTGGACCATCGCGACGTACTCGTTACTCCCGTTCAGCGGGAACCCGTTGAACTCGCCGTCCTGGGGCACCTGCTCTGCGATTATCTCGACACCGGTGTTCGTCCCGCTCAGAACGTTCGACGCGCCGACGAACTCACCGGCCAGCAGGTTCCCCTGGTCGTCGGTCGGGTGGACATCGACCACGAACTCCGTGTCGTTACCCGCACCGTCGAACAGGTTCGCCGTCGTCACCGTCCCCAGCACGTCGCCCTCCTCGATTGGGCCGGCGGTGTCCTGACTCTCGAAGGTCAGACTGCCCTGGTACACCGTCGCCTGCTCGTTCGTGATAATCGCACTCGCAGTCTCGTTCGAGACGACATCACCCGGACCGTAGTCCTGGCTCAGGTTCGCCTCGGGAATCAGGTGTGCGGTGTGGGTACCCGGAAATCCGCCGACGTCCCCGACCGGAACCGCGACGTTGCCGCCGACGAGTTCGCTGGCGTTGAACGTCTCCACTCCCGCGACGACGAGGTCGGTTGTCGTCTCGTTCGTGGTCTGGACATCTCCCTCCATACTGCTGTGGAACGTGCAGATGTACCCGTCGAGTTCAGCGAGAAGCGCACCGGTGGCGGTGAAGGTGACCGTGTCGTCTGTGTCCTCCCAGCCGACATCGGGGTCAGATTCGAACGAACCCTCCGCACTCTGACTCAACAGCGCGTCGTTGTTGCTGTCGAAGAACTCGAGCGGGTGGTTGCTGTCACCCGGCAGGCCGGTGAACGTGTACTCGACACCCTCGACGAGTCTGAGTGTCGGGTTGTCGACATCGTCGACGACGACATCGTCGACACTGTCGGCGTCGCCGCCGACACCGTTGACCTCCCAGGCGCTGAACCCGACGTTGTCGAGGTCGACGGTCACCTGGTCACCGGCCTGGAGACCGGGGTCGGGGTAGGTGACCACCACCGCGCTGTCGACATCGGCGGTAACGTTCTCGACGACGACACCGGGCGTGCTCGGGGTCGTGTCGGTGAACGTGCTGGAGGCCGTTGCCTGGTCGTCGAAGGTGAGGTTCCCCTGCTGTGCTGGCTGTACGTCCGTCGAGTCGAACTGCCCGTCCTGTGTGGCCGCGACCCCGCCGACTGCGAGGAAACCCCCGACCACCAGGACCGCAAGTACGAGTGGTGTCTTCCTGTTCATAAGTGGAGAGGCAAGCGGTGATACCTCGTTGTATCACAACTGGTGCTCTGTCGGTATAAGACTGGACCCAACAAGGTGAGGTACGCTCAGCACGGGGCGACCAGCGGCGATACGGGCGACAGAGGGGCGGGAGTCGGTGTCACCGCTCGGGGTGTGTCGGTGCGTCGAACCCGCCGCGGACGAGCGGTTTCGCGACGTGTCGACGGGCACAGGGCGGGACCTCGTACCAGCCGTGGTCGAGACGCCGGTCGACCTGTTGTTCGACCCTCCCGGGAGCGGCGGTCTCACAGTCCCGACAGCGGTAGCCGGCGTTCCGCCCGGCAGAGGACATCGACCGGCCACAGTCGGGGCAGGTCGGCGTGACCTGCTCGGTCCGGACCAGGTCCCGGACGGCGAACTTCTCGAGTTTCAGCGTGCCGTTGCCGACCTCACCACAGGCGGTAATCCGGTCGCCGGGTCGGAGCGCCCGCACCCGGTCGCGAAAGCGCTTCGTCGGTTCGAACGCGGCCGCCCGGAGACGTGTCTCCCCGTCGCCGAGTATCAGGAAGACGTGGCCCCCCTCGTGGGTCTCGGGCCCCGAGGTGACCGTCGCGTCCACGCGGTAACAGCCGCCGTTCTCGACAGCCGACAGCGGCGCGGTCCGGAGGTGGGCGTCGGTCCCCTGGTTCGTGACGAACGTCCGCCGGCGGTCGACGGGTTCACTCTCGACCCGGTCTGCGACGGCCCGGACCGCGTCCGGTGTCTCCCCGCGGATACCGTACAGCACCGGTCCCGGCGTCCGCGGCACACAGACCGCGGTGTCCTCGACACGGTCGACGGTGTCCCAGACTGCGGGGTAGAACGCGTCGGCGGCCCGGAACACCGATGCCCGGTCGACCCTGCGGTCGGTGCCCCGGCGCTCGCGCTCGCGGTAGGAGAGACACTCGTAGGTCCACCCGTCGAAGGCCGCCCACGCGCCAACTGCCGCGAGCGCGCCAACGACACCACGACCGGTGCCGCGTGTCACGCGCCGGAACCCGCGTTCCTCGCACAGTCGACGGGCCGTGTCGGGCGAACACCGCTCCCGGACGGCCCGCCGGGCGAACGCCGCGACGGACCCGGAGACGCCGTCCGGGTCGATGTCGGCGACGACCGCTCCGGGGTTGGTCCGGTCGTCGCCGGTCTCGGCGAGTTCGACGACCGCCTCGACGTGGTCGAGTGCGTCCGCTGGCGACCCCTCGCAGTGGACCGCGAGCGCGGCGTTCCCGCGGGTCTTGTGCTCGATTGCGGGGTGCAGGCGAATCAGGAGGGTCCGGTCCACCGTCGCGCCCGCCGCCTCGAGACGCTCCGCGAGACGGGTCGCGACGTAGGTGGTGCACATCCCCCGCTGGCGGGAGTCGGTGTCGTCGATACCGATGACTGTCACTCACGGTGGTAGTCCGCTCGCCCACTAACCGGTTTCGGGACCGTCCGGTCTCGCACACCCGAACGGGCTATTGCTCCTCTCGTCCCGTTATCCGGACCCGTGAATCGCCTCGGGGTCAAGTGGTTCGAGAGACTCCGTCTCTCGTCATCACGGA
>CAYZGA010000025.1:6142-23150 GCA_964477945.1 uncultured Halobacteriales archaeon | reverse complement strand
GAACCGTCACCTGTCGAACCGTCACCTGTCGAACCGTCACCTGTCGAACCGTCACTGCTCCCGTTGTCGGGGGTTTCGGCAACGAGTTCGAGGTCCTGGTCGACGGCAGTCAGCGCGTCGACAGTCGGTGCAGTGACAACCGTGACACGGTCACCGTCGGGGACCAGCGTGAGAGCCATATCGTAGTCGGAGTCCTCGCCGAAGGTATAGGTGTACTCGAACCCGTCGACTCGCTCGCCGCCACGGATGTCGACCAGTTGCTCGTAGCCCGCGACAAACGGTTCGGCGTCGGTCGCGGACGCCCACGCTGTCTCCCAGACAGTCGCCGTCTCGTTGCTGGCGTTCGTGTACGTGTAGAGTGCGTCGCCGCGCCAGCCCTCGGTCTCGGGGTGGGCAAAGTCGTGCGGGTTGAGTTCCTCGAGCGGGTTCAGCATCGCCGTTCGCGGGATAACGGAGCCGACCGCGTCCTCCTCGTAGCCCGGTGCGGCGAACATCGCCGCGATGGAACTGATACCGAGCACGTCGTGGGTCATCGGTCCGTCGGCGGTCGGAACATCCTCCAGCACGACCCGCTCCCACTCGTCGGTACTTTGGTCGGGCACCGCTACGTCGAGCGGTTCTATCTCGCCGTAGGTCTCCGGGTAGACCGTGTGAAGCGCGGTCGTCGGCGGGTCGTCGTACAGTTTGTTCACGGCCTCCCAGCCCCCGCTCTCCTCGATGTCCTGTATAAACGGTGGGCCATCACTGTAGGGCTGTATCTGCTCGAAGTACACGCCCCAGTTGGGGATGTCGAGACCGCCCGGCGCACGCTGCTCGGTCTCGCACTCCTGCTCCCAGACGCCACTACTGCAGGCGTCGCGGTACCGCTGCTGGACGAGGTTGATATCACCCTCGATGAGTCCGAGAATCCCCTTGTCCCGGTCGACAGTCGACCGGTCGTACTCTCCGATGTCGAAGTGCTGGTCCTGAATCGCGTGACCGAGTTCGTGTGCGAGCGTCGACTCGTCGATGGTCACCGCGTCGGGGTCCTCGGAGACGACCACGATGCGTTTCTGCTCGGGGTCGTAGAACCCGCCGACGCGCTCGCTGCTGTCGGCCTCGCGTACGTCGATTGAGTCGGTTTCGCTGTCGATTGTCAGCATCGTCTCGAAGCGTGCGTTGTCGACCAACCGGGTCGTCTCGTCGATGTCGGCGAACCGCCCACCCTGGTTGTCCTGGAACTCCTCGCGACTGAGCACGTCCACCGGCGGCAGTCCGTCCTGAACTGTGAGACATCGCAGTGTCTCGAACCGGGCGGCGGTCCGTGCGCTGAACCTGTCGAGTTCGGTCTCGTTCAGCCCGTTGCTGATGTCGATATCGAGCGGTTCGTCGTACCAGTAACCGTCGACCCAGCCGACGATGTCCGCGCTTCCTCCCTCGGGGTCCGCGAGGTCAGCCGGTTGCGTCGCCGCGCACCCGCTGACCGGCGACTGCGCGGCGACAGCCGTCCCCCCGTGAGCGCCTGCATCGGCCGCCGACGCCGGAGCCACGACAGCAGGGGCGAGGACGACCACCAGCACCGCCACGAGCGCGAGGACCAGTGTTCGGGGAACCATTACACTTTCTGCAGGACCGGGGAGGCATAAGTGCTGTCTCCCGACGCCGGAATAGCGGGCGGCGAAACCAAACCTCGATAGCTTTAATCCCGGGGTCACCAACCGTCCGGTATGAGCCTCCGGGGTGACTTCTGGGAGATTTACAGCGAGTCACTCCCGGTCCTGCTGATCGCGCTCGGTGGGGGCCTGTTCGCGGGTCTGGTGCTCGAAGGACTGGTCGCGAGTGTCGAGGAGTTCCCCGGGCTCCTCGTGATGGTGCCGGTCTTTCTTGCCACCCGCGGCAACGTCTACGGCGCGCTCGGTGGGCGCATCGCGAGCGGTCTCCACCAGGGACTCGTCGAACCGCGCATCCAGCGCGACCCGCGCCTTCTCAACGCCGTGCTCGCGTCGTTCGTGAACGGTATCGGTATCTCCGTGTTCATCGGTATCGTCACCTGGGTTGTGCTCGCGGTGCTGCCGACCTGGTCGCCCGCGGCACTCGTGGTGCTGGTCGCCATCATGTTTCTCGCCGGCACGCTGACCTCGGTGGTGATGATCGTCGGACTGCTCGTGCTCGTCTTTGCCGGGTTCCGGTCCGGCTACGACCCCGACAATCTCGTCGGTCCGATCGTCACCACGCTGGGTGACGTCTTCGGGATGACCTTTCTGGTGTTCTCGGTGTGGCTCGTCGGGGTGGTGTTCTGAGGATGTCCCGCGAGGAGTCTCTGGGCACCTGGAACTGGCGACACATCGTCGGCAACACCTTCCCGCTCCTGCTCGTGCTCTCGGTGGTCGTGCTCTGGGCGGGACTCACCCTCGAAGGGGCCGAAAAGACACTCTCCGAGTTCGCGCTGCTCGCGGTGATGGTCCCGACGATGGTCGACATGGGCGGCAACCTCGGTGCCATCCTGAGTTCCCGCCTCTCGACGCGGTTCCACCTGGGGACGACCGAACTCGACCCGCGTGACCGGGTTCTCTGGGCGAACGTCGCGGCGGTGCTCGCGCTCGCGCTCTCGATTTTCACCGCACTCGGGGTCGGGGCCTTTCTGCTCGGTCGGGTCGTCGGTAGCGGACTGGGACTGCTCGACCTGCTGACCATCTCGCTCGTGAGCGGGATGTCGGTCGCCGTTGTCGCGGTGGTGTTCAGTTTCGCCACCACCTACGCCTCGTACCGCCTCGGTGTCGACCCCGACGACACCACCATCCCTATCGTGACGAATGTCGTCGACGTGTTCGGGATGGTCATCTTCGTCGCCGTCTCGCGGACTGTGGTGGGCTGACTGCCGGGTGTCGTCGAGCGGTCTCGACAGCGATGCGAGTCGCCCGGCGGCCCGTTCGCGCCGACGCGCCGTCTCCCCCCCGTCGACGCGCAACTCCCGGATCGCTCCGCCATCGACAGTCGCGGTCAGGACAGTGCCGCCGGTGGTCCCGTCGGGGAGCGCGGCGACGAGTGCCTGCCCGGTTGGGCCGGTCACTGACCCGCGCACGAGCACGCCGACACCCGCCTCCACCCGGTCGACCTGGTCGACGTAGTCCGCCCCAAGGCTCTCAAGATAGTCGATGACTCCCCCTCGGCAGGCCAGTCGCCCGTGTCGACGACGACCACATCGTCCGCCGTCCGCACGACTGTCGAATCGCCCTGTCCGACATCGACGTGGTGAATCTTCATCCCCCCGGACACCGGACACTTCCCTGTTTCCCGTGCGCCGCCCGTCGTGCGCTCTGCGCGCCGCGGGGGACCTGTCCCCCCACGACTGTCGTGGGCGTCACAACTCCTGCAACCGTTCCGTTCCACGACCCAATCAGGGAATGTGGCGCGCGCCGGCGAGCAGTCCCGAGTGAAGCGAGGGCGACCAGCGGGGGTCGGGGTGTGTCCGTTGCCGGGCCAGTTTTGTGTGCGTGCGGCGAACAGGCGAGCGTGTCGGGAGATATCGAGCAACTGGCGGCGGCGATGGGCCCGGAGAGACACGTCGTAGCACTGACCGGTGCGGGAGTCAGCACCGGGTCCGGGATTCCGGACTTCCGGGGTGAGGGGGGTATCTGGGAGCAGTTCGACCCCGCGGAGTTTCGCTACGACCGCTTCCGGCGCGACCCGGCCGGGTTCTGGGAGCGCCGCATCGAGATGCAGGCGGCGGTGTACGGCGGCGATGTCGAACCGAATCCGGCCCACGATGCGCTGGCGGCGCTCGAATCGCGCGGTGTTCTCGATACGCTTCTCACGCAGAACGTCGACGGTCTCCACGCCGCGGCGGGGTCCAAGACGGTGGTAGAACTCCACGGCAACGCCAGTCGCGTCGTCTGTGAGCGCTGTGACGCGCGACAGCCGTTCGACCCCGTGCGGGTCGCGAACGGCGACCTGCCGCCGCGGTGTGGGGACTGTGACGGGTTGTTGCGACCCGACGTGGTGCTGTTTGGCGAGCGGTTGCCCGGACAGGCGCTCCGGCGTGCACGCGAGACGACACGTGACGCCGACGTGTTTCTCGCGGTCGGGTCGTCGCTGACCGTCGACCCGGTTGCGTCGCTCCCGCGACTCGCCCGGCGACACGGCGCGACCCTCGCTGTCCTCAATCTGGAGTCGACACCCGTCTCGGACCTGGCCGACTACGACCTGCGACGGGACGTGACCGCTGTGCTCCCCCGACTCGTCGAGGCCGCAACAGCCGTGTAGCGCCCCGGTGGCGCTCGGCCGACAGTCAGCACTCGCGGGGAGTGACACCGACAGTCAACAGCGTGCCGTGGACGCGGTAGCGCTCGACCATCGCCGCCCGGCTCTCCCACCCGTCGGTGGGGAACGCCCCCTCGGGCGGAATCTCGGTCTCGCGGTCCGGAATCGTATCCTGCGTGGCGACGTGGAGACCTGCCTCCCGGAACGCCTCGCGGTACTGTGCGCGACTCCAGCGCTGCATCTCCACGTCGATGTTGTCCTGCCAGCCGCGGGTGTGGGTGGACTCCTCGAAGAAGTTCACCGCACAGAGGAACGTGCCGCCGGGTCGGAGCACCCGTCGCACCTCCTGTAGCGCCTCGTGTGGCCGCTGTGCGTAGTAGAACGCCTCCATCGTCCAGATGTGGTCGACACTCTCGTCCGGAAGGGGGAGATTGTGGAAGTCGCCGCCGACAAACCCGACCGCGGGGTCGTCGGTGTACCCGCTCGCGTTGGTGGCCATGGCGAGCGAGCCATCGAGTCCGATACCCCGTCCGATGTCGCGGGTCTCGCGGAGCGCACGGAGCGCGTACCCCGACCCGGTACCCAGGTCGAGAACCGTCTCGCCGGTCTCGACCGGCATCCGCGCGAGGGCGTGTTTCGCCGTGTGCCAGTGTCGCTCCTCCATCCCTCTGTCCTTGCCTGTCTCGGCCCACCTGTCGAACTCCGCCTGAACACTCATTGGGCGGAGTACGACCCGACGGAGCCTAAATCTGGGGGGTCGCGACCGCCTCATCACCTACAACAGCCACCACCTGCCGGTCGTCGACGACGAGGGCGTGGTCGGTCTCCTCTCCACGACGGACATCACGGCGTACGTCTCGAACGCCGATATGCCGGAGATGTGACCGGCGCACGGGTCTGTCGAGCGACGGGGGGCACGTAACCGGAGTATCGGCTTCCACGTGGACGTGTCGAGTATAACGTAGGTTCGCTACTGCCGGATGCTGGCCACACTGGAACACCGGGGACTGTTCTGTCACGGGAGTTGTCCGTGAGTGGTGCCGTGGCCGGTGAACCCGGTTGCCGAGATGTTCTGTTTCGGATAGTCAGGTATATATCTCTGCCAGTCGGGTAACCCCGTATGCCTGAGGGCATGGGCTGGGAGATGCGGCAGACACGTCGACGATTCCTGCAGGCGCTGGGTGCAACCGGGGCGGGTGTGGTCGGCTCGTCGGGGACTGCGGCGGACACGAGACCGACCACCGACGATGACCTCGAAGCGGTCGACGGGACAGTCGGTGGAATCTCGTTTTACTCCCCGGCGAGTCAGTTGAACGCGAACAGAGAACCGCTGGCCGACGACGACGTGGCGCTGGTGCGAGCAGAACCGACGGCGTTCAACTTCGAGACGACCGACGACGGGCCGGAGTGGGCACCGGTCCTGTACGAGGACGGCGACCCCGCGATACCGCTCGTCTCGCAGGACACCGAGGACCCGGTGGTCGGGTTCGGAACGACAGATTTCGTCGCGGACGGGACCGGTGGGTTCAGCAACGACAACGAGATGGTCCTGTTGAACCTGTTCGACGAGCTCGTCGGGCCGGGGTCGGTTATCGCGTTCGACGAGAAACACAGTTACCTGCAGGACCTCGACGACTACCGGGCGTTCACCGCCTACGCCGACGACCAGGGGTACGACCTGCGTGTCTCCGAGGAGCTCCGCGGGAGCGGCGCGCTCAAGTTCCCCTCGACATCGAGTCAGGTGTCGGCTACCGGCGGGCCGCTGACCGACCCCGACAGCGTCGCGGTCTGGGCCGAGCGAACTGCCGAGAACACCGACGAGAGTGGGAACGGGGTCGAGTACCCGGCAGACACCGACATCCCGCTCGTCTCCCGCGACGGGGGTGCTATCGGGGTTGGCACAGCCGAGTTCGTCACCGACGAAACCGGGACCGCGAACAACCGGCAACTCCTGTCGAATCTGCTGGTCGACGCCGTCGGTGACTCGGGGCGGGTCCTGTGGGACGACGCCCACGGCACGTCCTACACCGCCGACGGGTCGCTGACGCTTCTGACCTCGCTCGCGGAGGCGGGTTACGATGTCCGGTCGACGGGCGACTCGCTGGTGACCGAACTCGTGTCGCCGGACCCGTCGACCGCCGGTGCCGAGTCGGAACACACCTGGACACTGGAGGACCCCGAGTTCGGTATGCCGGGCGAGGATGGCGACGAGGTAGAAACGATAACTGTCGAGTACGAGGCGGCGAGTCTCGACGGACTCGACCAGAGCGACGTCACCGTGACGATGACCCGAACGCTCGCGAGCGGAAAGGACACCTCGGAGATCGACGTCAACCAGGACCAGTACAGCGGCTCCTCTGCGACGTTCGACCTCGACGGCGGGTACCAGACCGACGCGGCCGGCCCGGTCGTTGTCGAGATCGACGGCATCACCAACCCCGGGGCGAGCGAGACGGCGAGTATCACGCTGGACGGGGACGCGGACCCGTACACCCGCGAGGGCGAACTGAGTATCGGCCCGCCGGAGGCCCCGGAGGTGTCGACGGCGATTCCGGAACTGGAGTTCTTTTCGACCTCGACCGTTCTCGACGGGAGCGGGAACCCGCTGACCGACAGCGGGCGGATTGCGGTCTGGGCGGCGTCGACCGCGACACAGACGAACAACCAGGGGACGTTCGTCGCCTACCCGGACGGGACCGACCTCCCGCTGGTCGGTATCGACGGCGGGGTCGTCGCAATCGGGTCGGACTTCGCGACCGACCAGAGCGAGGAGTCGGCAAACCGGCTGTTTCTCGCAAACGTCTGGGAGAACCGCCTCGACGGGACCGGCACTGTCCGCTACGACGAGACCCACGGGCAGAGCTACACCCTCGACGGGGACTACTCGCAACTGGCGACTGTCGCCGAGGGGCGCGGGTTCGCCGTCGAGTCCATCACCGAGGACTTTACCGGTGCGCTGGAGGACGCCGACGCGGTGATGATTGCGACCAACAACGACGACGTCGCCGGTGCCGGCGGGTTCACCGACGCGGAACTGACCGCACTCTCGGAGTTTGTCGCAAACGGCGGTGTGCTCTTCTTGCACGACACAGCCGACTTCGGCGGTGACTCGACGGCCGAACTCAACGCGGTGCTGTCGGCGGTCGGTGCCGACCTGCAGTTCAACACCGACCAGGTCGTCGACGACACGAACAACGGCTTTGCTCCCTTCGTCCCCCGGACCGGCAATTTCAACGAGAGTTTCGACCTCTTCGGTATCGGCGTGGAACCGGGGACCATCGAGACGTCGGACGCCGTTATCGTTCCGTCACCGGGCGAGGGCTACACCGACGAGGAACGCGGCGCGGTAGAGACACACGTCGAGACCGGCGGTGCAGTCGTCATGCTCGACACGGTCGGGCCAGGCACCGGAACAACGGCGCTCGACGAGATCGCCGACACGCTCGACCTCTCGTTCCGGTTCAACACCGACCAGGTCACCGACGCGGAGTACAACAGCGGGACCGCGACGGAACCGGCGACCACGAAGTACAACACCGGGTTCGAGGTGTTCGACGGTCTGACACCGGGGCTGGTGGACGTCGACGGCGTGATGATACCGACGCCGTTGCCGGGGTTCTTCGGCGAGGAACTCGACGCGCTCTCCACGTTCGTCGACAACGACGGTGCGGTGTTCCTGTTCGACCAGTCCGATTTCGGCGGGCAGGGCGAGGACGAGGAGGGGCTCGACCAGACGGCGAATCTCAACGTCATCGCAGACTCGCTGGGTCTGGACTTCCGGTTCAACTCCGACCAGGTAAACGACGAGGAGAACAACACGGGGTCGGTGTTCGACCCGCTGACGGCGAACTACGACGCCAGCAACCCGGTGTTCGACGAGCGCGAGGAGGGCATCGGCATCGAGTTCGACCCCGAGACGGACTACACCGGTCGGGTCGTCGAGGTGTTCGACGGGGACACCCTCCAGGTCAAGTTCGACGACTCGGAGTACGGGTTCCGGGACGTCGTCCGCAACGTCGGCATCGACACCGCGGAGACGACCGCCGGCGCGAACGACCCGCGGGAGTGGTTCGGTCTCCCCGACGACCAGACGGCCCACCTCGAGGAGTGGGGCGGAAAGGGAACGCAGTTCGCCCTCGACCGGTTCGCACCCGAGAGCGCCGAGGACGACGAGACCGTCTTCGAGAACGGGCGGCGGGTGAACCTCCGGTTCGACGACCGGGAACCGGTGCGCGGGACGTTCGGCCGCATCCTCGCACACGTGGAGTACGACCCCGACGAGTTCGCGCCCGACCCGCCGGCGGGCGAGTACTCGACCAACTACAACCGCGAAGTCGTCCAGGAGGGCCGCGCACGGGTGTACTCCTCCGGGTTCGCCGACCACGACGAGTTCGCCACCGACGAGGAGGACGCACTCGCAAACAGGACCGGGGTCTGGGGACCGGCGGACTTCGACGCGCTCGGCGAGTACCGCACCGCGTTCACGCAGAGTGTCGGTGTGTTCGTCCCGCGGGCGTCGAGCGTGACGGGCACGAACGGCCCGCTCGACGGCGATAACGGGCCGACGCCGATTCTCCACGCGGGCGAGAGTGCCACGCAGGAACCGCTCGACGGTGACGGCGGGTTCGACGAGTACGAGGGTGCCCCGCCGCTCGCGGCGGTGGACATCGACGAGCGGGTCGCGATGTTCGGCGGCCAACTGCTCGAGGAGGGGTACGAGGCCGGCGAGGACGACGACATCACCGGTGAGTTCGACCTCGCGTCGGCGGGCAACTTCACGCTGTTCACGAACACGGTGGAACTGCTCACCGACAACGAGGGCCCGTTCATCGTCGAGGGTGGTCACGGGCAGTTCGGTGTCGACGGCGGGGCGTCGCTGGAGGACCTGAAGTACTACCTGCGCCACGTCGAGGGGTTGAGCGCGCAGGTCGATGGGGCCGTCCGCCTCCGGCAGATGAACACCATCGAGGAGACTCTGCCGGCCGAACCGGAACCGCCGCGGGTGGTGTTTCTCACGGCGCTCGGCCGCGCGTACACACAGGCGGAACTCGACACCCTGAGGGGGTTCCGCGACGCGGGCGGCGCTGTCGTGTTGCTCGGGTCCGCCGCGCCGACACCCGAGGAGCGGGGGCGACTGAACGCGATTGCGGACGCGCTCGGGACCGACCTCCGACTCAACGACGACAGGGTCGTCGACGAGAGCGGGCCGCTCGCGCCCGAACTGCTCGTCACGGAGAACATCGAGAGCGCACACGGACTTCGACTGCCGGTCGACCTCGACCGCAAACTCGACGGGGTCGGCGTGATGGCCGCGCTCGACAACGAGGGTATCGAGGCGTGGCGACTGGCGGCGGCCTCGGACGGTGTCGGACCGGTCGGGGAGAACGATCCCACGCTCACGTTCGCGGTCGGCAAGCGCCACTACATCGAGAACCGGCCCGGGGCCGACGCGTACCCGCTCGCGTTCCACGACGCCGACGGGAACCCGCTGCTGACACAGGACCCCGACGAGGGACCGGGTGAGTTCGAGGGCGACCCCGAGGTCGACTGGGTCGACACCGGCGATGTCGTCGAGTTCACGCTCACCGAGGACCTGGCGGCCGAACTCGACAGCTACATCTGCCCGGACGAGCAGACGATGACCGGCAGCATCCTCACCAGCGATGACCTCGACGGACCGCCGCAACTCAGCCCCGCCTTTGCCGGCCCGCCGCGGGACCTCGACAACGACGGCCTCTACGAGGACGTCGACGGTGACGGCCAGTTCACCATCTTCGACGTACAGGCCTTCTTCGAGACGTTCCGGAGCGAACCGGTTATCGAGAACGCCGAGTCCTTCGATTTCAGCGGGAGCGGCGGACCGAACCCCGACATCGGTATCACCGACGTCCAGGCACTGTTCGACAAACTGTAACGCGAGCGTCGGTCCGTGCCGGGGGCGATTCCAGCCGGCGGGTGTCGTGCGCCGGGGGCACTGGTGTCTGCTGAGAGACCCGGGACAGAGCGCACGCCACACTCACAGCACGGTGCCGTGTTTCTTGTCCGGGAGGTCCTTCTCGATATCCTCGTAGAACTCGAAGCGGGTCTTTAGTTCCGACCGGAGCGAACTCGGCGGGACGATCTCGTCGATGACGACCTCGCTTGCCATCCGTTTGACGTCGATATCCTCGCGGTACTCCTCGCGGAGTTCGCGCTCGCGCTCGGCGCGTTCCTCGGGGTCGTCGATATCGGCGAGTCGGTTCGCGTAGACGGCGTTGATGGCGGCCTCGGGACCCATGATGGCAATCTCGCCCGAGGGGAGCGCGATGGTCGACTCGGGCTGGTATGCCGGGCCCGACATCGCGTAGATGCCCGCGCCGTAGGCTTTCCGGACCACCACACACTGTTTCGGGACCGTCGCCGACGAGGTGGCGTAGATCATCTTCTTTCCCTGTTCGAGGATGGCATCCTTTTCGACCTGTGACCCGGGCATAAAGCCCGGCGTGTCACACAGGTACAGCAGGGGGATATTGTAGGCGTCGGCGGTCCAGATGAACTGTGCGGCCTTCTCGGCGGCGTCGGGAAAGATAGCGCCGGCCCGCTGGGCGGGTTGGTTTGCGACAATCGCGACCGGACGACCGTCGATGCGCGCGAACGCGGTGAGTATCTCGCTCCCGAACTCCGGGCGGAGTTCGAGCATCGAGTCCGCGTCGACGACCCGCTCTATCACACGGGTCATGTCGTACCCCTCGTTTGGTTCCTGGGGCACGACCGCGTCGAGACCCTTCGGCGGGCGGGCGGGTGCCTGGCCCTCGGTGTGTGGCGGTTTCTCGTCACAGTTCTGCGGGAGATAGGAGACGAGTTGAGCGACCAGCGCGCGGGCGTGCTGTTCGTCCTCGGCGACGAGGTCCGCGCTGCCGGACTGCTGGGTGTGTATCTCCGCCCCGCCCAGATCCTGCATGTCGATATCCTCGCCGGTGACCATCTTCACCATCCGCGGGGAGGCGATGGCCATCGCGCTGATACCCCGGACCATGACGGTAAAATCGGCAAACACCGGGGTGTAGGCCGCGCCGGCGATGCAGGGCCCGTAGAGCACACAGATCTGTGGCACCCGCCCGGAGAGCATCGAGTGGTTGTAGTAGTACTTGCCGATGCCCTCGCGGTTGGCGAAGAAACCGGTCTGCTGGTCGATGCGGCCCCCCGAGGAGTCCATCAGGTACAGCACGGGTTTGCCCGTCTGTAGCGCCCGGTGTTGCATCCTGAGGAACTTCTCGACGCCCTTCTCGGCCATCGAGCCGGCTTTGACCGAGAAGTCGTTCGCCATGACGTGCACGGAGCGACCCTCGAACTCCGCCCCGCCGGTCAGGAGTCCGTCGGCGGGCAACCGGTCGTCGGCGTCGAACTCGGCGAAACGGCCGTCCTCGAATCCGAGCCCCTCCTCCCCGAACCACAGCTCCAGTCGGTCCCGGACGAACAGTTTCCCCTGCTCGGCGAGTCGCTCGACGTACTTCTCGGGCCCACCTTGCTCGATGTCACGTATCTCCTCGCGGAGGCGCTCCTCGCGGGCGGTCGGTTCGAGGTCCTCGGCCGGGTGTTCGGACGCCGCCGTCCCGCTCGCCGCCGCAGTCGCGACCGGTTCGTCGCCCCCCTCGCGGAACACCTCGATATCCTGGCCGAAGTTCCGTGCGAGCGCCTGTGCGATTGCGCTCGCGGACT
This sequence comes from uncultured Halobacteriales archaeon, assembly GCA_964477945.1. Lineage (GTDB taxonomy): Archaea > Halobacteriota > Halobacteria > Halobacteriales > Haloarculaceae > Halovenus. The sequence goes on along the minus strand of CAYZGA010000025.1, from coordinate 11,213 downwards.
GCTCGTCGGTGTCTGGCTGGACACGGACCCGCATCAGTACGACCGGGGGAATCCGAGTTCCTGGCTGATGTGGTTGTACGCCATCTGCTGTGTGACAGGCGCGAGTCGGGTGAGGGTCACCTCGCGCCACCAGCGCTCGACGTCGTACTCGGTCGCGTGGCCCCACCCGCCGAACGCCTGCATGGCGTGACTGGTCGCCTCGATGTCCGACCCGACGGCGACGGCGTTCGCCACGTTCGTCTCGTCGCCACAGTCCTCGCCCTGGTCGAGGAGCCAGGCGGCCTTGTCACACATCGGCGATGCTGTCTTCGTGCGGGCGTATGCACGCGACACCGGGAAGGCTGTCTGATGTGTCTCGACAGGCGTGCCGAACACCTCGCGGTCGTTGCTGTACTCGATTGCGGTGTCGGGCGTGAGAGTCGACTCGATGGGCGAGTGTGACGGGTCGGGGCTGGACTCCATTACGTTAGCCTGATACGGTCGCGGTCTTAGTTGTTCTGGCTCTTCCCGACCGAACCGACAGGTTACGCCTTCCCCTGACCGAACCGGCACGAAATCCGGTCTGACCCGTGTGAGCGGGCAGGGTCTCACTGACGGCTCGGACCCGGGATGATAGACAGCAAAAGTGCTGTCGGGCGACCTGCGGGCTACCGTTCCCGGCGGAGTCGGCCGACGACGAACTCGCGGTCGAGTTTCGCGAGAAACGGGCCGAGTTTCGGTCCCTCGGTGTCGTCGAAAAAGAGCCGGTACCCGGCGGCAAAAAACGACCCCGTGTCGAGGCCGTACCGCTCCGCGAGCGCGAATATCCGCGCCTGCACGTCCTCGCCGTCGTGGCCCTCGGCGACGAACGCCGCGAGGTCGTCTAGCGCCCGTTCGGTGTCCTCGTCGAAGGACACGTCGGGCATCTCGGTGCGCTTGAGTTCGTAGTCAAAGGCGTTGCCCGTCCGACCGGCCCAGGCCCGGGCGCGTTCGACCCGAGACAGCGCCTCGTCGACGACCCACTCGGACGCGTCCCCGGGAATGTGTCCCTCGCGGCGGGCAATCTCCTCGCGCAGTGCCGGGTCCTCGGTCATCCCGAGCACCGCCGCGAACGTGTACGGGATACGGATGCGCTCCTCGTGGACCTCGTCGACGAGCATCGGGTACACCCGCTCGGCACGCGCCACGTCCTGACTGTCACCGGACCCGTCGAGTGCGGCCCGCTCGAACTGGTCGAACTCGTCGACCAGTTGGTCGAGATTCCGGATCGAGAAATCCCGCTGTTTCAGCGGTTCCTTCGCGAAGAAGTACAGCAACACCTCCCGCTCCAGCAGTTCGAGCACCTCGTCGACGGTGACGACGTTGCCGCTGGACGAGGAGAGCGCCTCCCCTTCGAGGGTGAACCACTCGTAGACCATCGGCACCGGGGGGTCGTTGTCGAACAGGGTGCGGGCGATGTCGACCCCGCTGGGCCAGGAGCCTTCGGCGTGGTCCTTGCCGAACGGCTCGAAGTCGACACCGAGCAGGTCCCACTGTGCCGGCCACTCGAACCGCCAGGGGAGTTTGCCGTTGCGCAACGAGGTCGTGCCCTCGTGTCCACAGCCCTCGATGACCCCGTCACCCGTCTCGACATCTGAGCAGACATACGACACCGTCCACGCGTCCAGGTCGACAGCCGTCACGGTCTCGGTCAGCTGTCCGCAGGACTCACAGATCGGGAAGAACGGCACGTACGAGTCGTCGACACCGTTCTGGTATGACCCGAGCACGTCGCGGGCACGCCTGCGGTCCGACAGTACCGTCCGGATGGCGTCGTCGAACGCCCCGCGCTCGTAGAGTGAGGTGTTCGAGACGAACTCGACGGGTACGTCGAGTCGGTCGACACTCTGCCGGAGCAGGCCGGTGAAGTGCTCGCCGTAGGAGTCGGCCGCGCCGAAGGGGTCGGGCACGTCCGTGTACGGTCGGCCGAGGTTCCGTCCGAGCGCACCTGCGTCCACCTCGCCCAGTCCGACGACGTTCCAGTTCTCGTCGGCGAGCTGTCGGGGGAGCGCACGCAGGCGGTCCCGGTCGTCGGCGGTGAACACCTGTCGTACCTCGTACCCGCGCTCGCGGAGCACCTCGGCGACAAAGTAACACCGCAGAATCTCGTTGAAGTGACCGATATGCGGGATACCCGACGGAGAGACACCGCCTTTGAGCACCACCGGTTCCTCGGGGTCGCGTGCCTCGATGGCGTCGGCGGCGGCGTCGGCCCAGAAGAGCCTGTCCGGGTCGTCTGCCACCTCGTAGGGGTTCGGGAGCAACGACTCGTCGTGGTCGGTTCCGTGCGTGTTCATCGGTCCGGCGCGACACCTCGCATTGCCAGTAAATAGCGGCGACGAACGGTTAAGGGTTGTCAAGCCCCGTCTCCCGGGGCGTATCGTAGCAACGAGTGCTGCTCGGGTGGCTGGTCTTCACCCGCCCGGCAGGATGTCGGTTCCGTCGTGGTCACCGTCGACGGCGGCGGCGATGTGGCCGGGGTCGGACCCGTCGACGACGACGGCGCGCAACCCGGAGCGTTGCAGGAGTTTCGCCGCCAGCAGGTCGACCGGCGCGTTGCTCCCCGCCGCGAGTTCCACCTCGCTGACCGTCTCGACCAGTTCCGCCGGCGAGAGTCGGTCGAACTTCGCCGCCCCGTCGTCGGTCCTGGGGTCGGCGTCGAACACGCCCTCGACGCTCGTGGCGTACACCAGCAGGTCGGCGTCGGCGTGTTCCGCGACACCTGTCGCGACGGCGTCGGTCGTGTGCCCCGGGGCCGTCCCGCCGAGCACCGGAATCTCGCCGCGGCGGAACACCTCGCGGGCACCCTCGACGCTCTCGATGGGGTGAGAGACCGCCGCGTCGCCGAGCGCCTCTATCAGCAGTCGGGCGTTCAGCCGTGTCACCTCGATACCGATTCGGTCGAGCGATATCTCGTCGGCATCTAGCTCTCGTGCCGCGCCGATGTACTCGCGGGCAACCGGGCCACCACCCACCACCACGCCGAGTTCGTGCCCCGACCCGACCAGGTCCAGCACCGTCTCCGCGTACGCCGCCACCCGGTCGGCGTCGAGACTCGGCACGAGGACGCTCCCCCCGACAGAGACGACGATTCTCATTGTTCCGGGTAGCGACGACGCACGCTTAAGCGTTGTCAAGGCCGGTGTCGCCCGCGAGACTGTCTGCTGGCCTGACCGGGTGCAAGGCAGGATATAAGTTCGACCGGCGTACAGTTCTTCGTATGCCAGAGAAAAATGTGGGCGGTCGTGACCGCCAGATTCGCGCGCTGCTCGCCGTGGTGCTGACCGTCGTCGCCGTCAGCACGCTGAAACGAGGCAAGAACCGACTCGGTCTGCTCGCAGTCGTCGGGGCGCTCGCGTTCGGATTCAACGCGACGACCAGTTTCTGCGGCATGAACGAGGCACTCGGCATCGACACGACCGACGAGTAGGTGTCGGGTCGTCCGAGTCCCGGAACTAGTCGGCACTGACCGGGGTGGTGTTCGCGACGTCCGTCTCGAGTCGCTCCGCGCAGGTGAGTCGGAGTTCGCGCACGCGCTCCGGTGACAGCTCCGCGCCCGCCTCGACCTCCCGGGTCAGCGGGTCGAACGCCGACACATCGAACCCCATCCGGTCCAGATACGAGCAGACTGCCGGCGAGGAGAGCCCCTCGCTGACTGCGGCGTGGACGTACTGCTCGACGGTGTCGAACACGGGGAGCACGATGGCGTCGTCGGTCACGCCGCCGGTCTCGCCCCCGATGCGGACATCGGACTCCGCGACCCGCTCCACGAGGTCACCCAACTGGTCGGCCAGTTCCAGCACCTGCCCCGGGAGTGCCGCGTCGGGCGACCGCCACTCGACCGTCGAGAACTCCTCGCGGAGTTTGACCGGCGTCCAGACCGCACTCTCGGGGGTGAACGCTGCCTCGACCGTCTCGCGGTCCAGTCCACACACGACCGCCTCGGTCACGAACGCCTCGTAGCGCCGCTCCAGTCGGGTCGCCCACTCCTCCGTGTCGCCGGCGTAGGGCCACAGTTGTCCCTGATACGGAAGGCTGTCGTACGCTCGCCACCGGTAAATCTCCGAGCGCGAACTGGCCCCTACGTGTGACCCCTGGAAGTACGGCGACGAGTTGACCAGCGCCAGGGCAGGGTCGACCGCTGTCAGCGTGTTCAACTGCTCGATCTCCCTGCCCGGTATCTGCTCGAAGTGGATATGTGTCCCCGCGCAGTGGCGCACACACTCGAACGCCCCGCCGAGAACGCGGTCCTGTATCCGGGTGCGCTCGTGTGCCAGGTCCTCGATCGCCTCCCCGGCGAGCGGCGTCCCCAGCGGCACCAGCCCCTTCTGTTCGCTGTCGGCCACGGCGAGCACGCGACCGAGGCGGTCGTACAGTTGCTCGCGCAGTTCGGCCGTGGTCTCACAGGGCGATGTCTTTATCTCGAGCAGCGGCTCGACGAACTCCCGTTCGACCCCCGGCGAGGCATCGACCAGCGGTCCCGGTTCGACGAGATTGCCGTCGCCGTCGATGACCCAGTACTCCACCTCGATGCTACGTCTCATCTGTCCGGTCTCTGTCCCGTCCCCGGCCGACGACTGCCCCGATTCGGCCGGTCTCGTCGGTCGGTAGACTGCCGCTGTGTCTCCCACTCAGACTGCCTCTGAACGGCTCCGATTCCCGCAATCCTTCTGACCCGAGTGTGTCATAATCCGCCTTCCGCATCTTACTCTCACCATACGTGGTGACAAAAATAAGTTCTTTGTACAAACATCCTATGATGGCCCGGAATTGTTTATAATGTTGTCTGCAGTTCCGACCCGACTCACCCTGCTGACTGACCACTCCTCCCTCGCTTGCTTCGGGCTTACTCCTCTTCCTCGTCGTCTTCCTCTTCCTCTTCCTCGTCGTCTTCCTCTTCGTCTTCCTCTTCCTCGTCGTCTTCCTCCTCCTCTTCCTCTTCCTCGTCGTCTTCCTCGTCGTCTTCCTCGTCGTCTCCCTCGTCTTCCTCTTCCTCTCCCTCGTCGTCTCCCTCGTCTTCCTCTTCCTCTCCCTCGTCGTCTCCCTCGTCTTC
>CAYZGA010000025.1:0-6042 GCA_964477945.1 uncultured Halobacteriales archaeon | reverse complement strand
TCCCTCGTCGTCTTCCTCCTCCTCTTCCTCTCCCTCGTCGTCTTCCTCCTCCTCTTCCTCTCCCTCGTCGTCTTCCTCCTCCTCTCCCTCTTCCTCGTCGTCTTCCTCCTCCTCTCCCTCTTCCTCGTCGTCTTCCTCTTCAGTTTCGACAGAAACGTCCCACGAGAGTTCGACTTCGAGTTCGACTTCGGACTCGTCGTCCTCGGTTTCGCGTGTCACTTCGAGTTCGAACTCGACATCCCCGTCAGGTGCGGAGACGGTGGTCAGTGAGCCGTCGTACGCGACGGTCACCGTTTCGTCGGCGGTTTCGAGCAGACCGGCGAGCGCACGCATGGCGGCCGCACTGTCTTCGAGCGACTGTGTCCCCTCGACGTCGAGTAGTTCGGTTTCCTCGGACATCGTGCGGTGGTAGCACGACCGGTGTGAAATTAGTACCGGTTTGTCAGGACGGAACAGAAACACGTACACCCGTGAGGAACGTGGTTCGGGCACGATGGTCGATCGACGGGAGTTCCTGGCGGTCGTCGGGTCGCTGGCGGCCGGGTCAGTTGCCGGGTCGCCGGTCGGGGCGCGCCGTCGGGGGCGTGTGTCCGCGGCCGGTCAGTCCGAGACAGGGGGGTACGGCCCGCTCGGGAGCGTCACAGTTCAGGGAACGCGTGATGCGGCCGTCGCGGACGGTGTCGCGTACGTCGCTGTCCGGGACGGGTTCGCCACTGTGGACCTGAGTGACCCGGCAGACCCGACAGTGCTCGCGGAGCGCCGCGAGGTGGAGACGGACAGCGACGAGACTCTGCGGGGCATCTGGGACGTCTGGCCGGACGGCGACAGACTGGCCGTCGGCGGCCCGGCCCACGCCCGACCGGGTCGACCGAGTGGGGTCGCGCTGTTCGACGTGAGCGACCCGGCCGACCCGCGGCAGGTCGCCTTCCACCCCACCGAGGACCACGTCCACAATCTGCACTTCTCCGACGGAACGGTGTACCTGCCGGCACGGGACAGTGGGATGTCGCTCGTGGTGGTCGACGTGAGCGACGACGACCCCGTCGAGGTGAGTCGGTGGTCACCAATCGACGCCGACGAGCGCTGGCGCGACATCGAACGGCCGTTGCGGATGCTCCACGACGTGTACGTCCAGAACGGGACGGCGTACCTGCCGTACTGGGACGGTGGCACCTGGCTGGTGGACGTGAGCGACCCCGGAGCGCCGGTGGCACACGGTCGGGCCGGGACCTTCGCGGTGGCGGAACTGCTGGCCGTCGGGCCAGGGCAGGCAGACCAGGTCGCACGAACACCCGGCGGGGCGGCCCACTACGCGCAGGTTGACGAGAGCGGGTCACTGCTCGCGGTCGGCAGGGAGACGTGGGCGACCGACGACAGAGACGGCAGGTTCGGTCCGGCGGGCGGGCGGGTCGGCGGGGCCAGCGGTATCACGCTCTACGACGTGGCCGACCCGGCGCGTCCCGAGCGTCTCGCGGTGATCGACCCGCCGCCGTCGTTCGACCAGCGGATACAGGGCTGGTTCACCACCGCCCACGATTTCGACTTCCGCGGCGACCGACTCTACACCTCGTGGTACTTTGGTGGCGTCGGGGTCTACGACGTGAGCGACCCGACAGACCCGGTCGAACTGAGTCGCTGGCGAGAGCCCCGGGAGACCAGTTTCTGGACTGCCCGGTCTGTCGACGACTCGCAGTTCGTCGCCAGCAGTATCGACCTCAGCACAGTCTTCGCCGGTTCGGTCGAGACCCGCGGCGGTCTCTACACGTTCCCGGACGAACCCGGTCGGCAGACCGACCCGCCGTCGCTGACCGAGCGACCGGCGGACCTGTTCGGCCCGGAACCCGACGACCCCCCGACGGTCGACCGGCGGGCCGCGAGTGTCGGCCGTGTCGTCGACATGGACGTGCCGGACGACGACGGCACTGACGGGTCCGGCGACAGAACCGACTCTCCGACCGACGACGGTACCGACGTGTCCGACGACGGAACCGATACCGACGACGGCAACCGTTCCCAGGTCGACACCGACGACGGAACGGACGGTCTCGGTCCGGGGTTCGGTGTCGGCGCGACACTCGCCGGCGTCGGCGGGTACCTGCTCGCCCGGCGGGCGGGTCGTTTAAGTAACTCGCACGGCGAGTAGAGGGCGATGTCGAGCGCAAAGGGCGACCGCCGGGAGCGAGAGCTCGTCAACAAACTCGACGGGGCCGGGTTCGCGGTGATGCGCGCACCCGCGAGCGGGAGCGCAACCGACCGCGAGTTGCCCGATGTCCTCGCGGGGGACGGCGACCAGTTCTACGCAATCGAGGCGAAATCGTCGGCGGGCGACCCGATCTACCTCGACGGCGAGGAGGTGACGGCGCTTGTCTACTTCGCGCGGAACTTCGGCGCGAACCCGCGCATCGGTGTCCGGTTCGACCGCGAGGACTGGTACTTCTTCCACCCGGACGACCTCTACACCACCGACGGCGGGAACTACCGTGTCAAACTGGAGCGTGCGCTGGCCGACGGCACCGACTTCGCGGAGTTCACGGGCCACTCGGAGAAGGTCACGCTCGACGAACTCCCCCGCGACGAGGACGACTCCGAGGACCTCCGGGACGTGCTCCAGGCGGTCGCACGCGGCGACCTCTCCGTCGAGGACGGGGCCGAACTGCTCTCCTGAGTCAGTCCGGTAACGGGACCCTCCCCTGCCCGTCACGGCGCGGTTCCACGACGACAGGTGCCGTCCGTGCCGGGGTTCGGACCGAGCAGACCGGGACACCCGCTCACTTGCAACGTTTATGACCCTCGGACCGGTTGATGAACACATGCCACGCTGCACGGACTGCGGCGCCCGGGCCGACGGGAACCGGCAGACCTGCCACCGCTGTGGGGCGGTACTCCCAGGTGGTGAGGGTGGGGATACGCCGGACACCGAGGGTGTCGACGGTGAGGGGAGGAAAGCGGCGGACCGACCCGCGAGCCACAGAGCCGAGTCCGGTCGCAGCACGGGAGCCATCCCGGACCCCTCAACGGACCGCACGGGGGGGACCACCGACACCGAGCGCACCGTTCCCGGGTACTTCGGGAGTCGGACACCGGGGGATGTCGACGGCGGGACAGGGTCGGGGGACGTGCCGTTGCCGGACCGGGAGTCCGGGTTCGCGTTCGTGCTGGGTCACCCACTGCGCAACGGACGGCGGCCACTGCTCGTGAGCGCGGCCCTGCTTCTCGGGGGCGTTCTCGTGATACCGGCGCTGGTGCTGGCCGGGTACAGTTACCGACTCGGCCGCAGTGCCGTGTTCGCCGCCGAGGAACCGCCCGCGTACGACAACTGGGGCGGCCTGCTCATGGACGGGGCGCGCCTCGTTATCGTCGTGAGCATCCCGGCGCTGCTCTGGAGTGCCGGGACGGTCGTGTTGCTCGGTCTCATGCTGCTCGTCGTCCCGAGCGACAGTGGCGTCCTCTCGGTCACCGCCCTCGGTTCGCTGGCCGGACTCCTGTGGTTCGTCGGCACCTACGTCGTTGCCTTCGTCGGCAGTGACAGCGCCGTCGAGGCGTTACGCGGGGACCGTCGCTCCGTGCTCCGGTCGGACGGGGGCTACATCAGACACTGGGTCGCGGTCCTCGGGGGGGCGACGGTGCTTCTCGTGGGACTCGGCGCGGCACTCGCCGCTCTGCTCGTGGCCCGCCCGGGGGGACCGCTCGGGGTGGCCGTCTCGGGGGGATGGCTGGTCGGTGTCGCGGTGGTGCTCGCGTACGCCCTGCTGGCCGGCGCGACACACGCGGGGTACGTCTACTACACGCTGGCCGAGCGGGGACTCGTGCCGCCACCGGAGGAGAACGTCGGGATGAGTCCGGGGAACACGTCGCTCGGCACCGACGGGTGACCGCGCGGTCACTGTCGACCGACAGACACGAGTCGCCCGCCGACCTGTATCGGGTATGGAGTTGCTGGACGGGACTGTCTGGACGCTGGCGGTCGCCTTCTTTCTCGTGGGCGACTGGGCCACCACCCGGTACGGTCTCGCCCGGCAGGGGGTCGTCGAACGGAACCCGCTCGCACAGCAGGCTATTTTACGGTTCGGTGTGACCGCGTCGCTTGTCCTCCTGAAGACAGGCGTGCTCGCGGTGACCGCCGCCGGCTACCTCTACGCGGCCGGTGACACGTCGACACAGTCCTACCGGTTGCTGTTCCCGCTCGTCGTGTTCCTCGTCGGTGCCGTCACGACTGTCCACAATCTCCGCGTGCTCCTGGCCGCCCGGAAGAACTGAACCGCACGAGTGCCGGACACGCTTCCGACTGCCGGCAAACCGTCCCCGAACGCCACCGTCGGGGTGTTGCTGGTCGACCGGCGGAGTCCCGGATACCTCTCAGGTCGGTAACATGCCCACCCCAGCGTGACCAGATACACCGGAGCAGCGTCGGCGGTGCGGGTGGTGTACCTGCTCAGGCTTGCCGTCCACATCCTGTCGTCTCGGTGCCCGTTGTCCTGTGCGTCGTCGTGCTCTGTCTGACCCACTCGCCGCGGGAACTCACACAAAAACGGGTCGGGCGCATCGCGGGGAGTGCGTGGATGCTTGGCCTGCTTCTCGTGGTCGTCACACACCTGATTCTCAATCACGCCTACGAGAGTCAGTCCCGGGAGGCCGCTCTCCTGTTCGCACTTGCCGTTCCCGCCGGTGTGCGTGCGGACCTGCGGCGACGGGTCCGCTCGGTCCGCTGAGCGCCTGCAAACGGCGAGACGCCTCCCGTGAAGACCCACGCCTTTTGTACCAACAGCGTGTACAGTCAGGTATGAGTGATACCGCCGAGCGGGTTGCGCTCGTCTGTCCGGCCTGCTCGCCGGCAACCGAGACGGTCCACGAGGTGCTGCACCCACACGGGACCCCGACGGTCCGGTGTACCGAGTGCAGCCACGTCCACAAGACAGCACTGCCAGCGGAGGAGACGCTGAGTCGGAACGTGGTCGTCTCGCAGGACGGCGAGTCGGTTACCGACACCGTCGAGGTGCCCGCCGGGGAGACGCTCGCCGTCGGGGAGGAGTTTCTCGTCGACACCGACGATGCGCTGCTGACCGCCCGCATCACGAGTCTCGAGGTGAGCGATGGTCGCTCCGAGACGGCCCCGGCAGACGATGTAGAGACAATCTGGAGTCGCGCGGTGGGCAACGTCAGTGTGCGGGTGACGGTCCACCCGAAGTCGGGTGAACACGACGAGACACGGGGTATCAAACGCCAGGTACCCGGCGACTACGAGTTCGTCGTCGGCGAGACGGACGACCTCGGCGACGAGACGTTCACCGTCGAGGGGATTCACCTCCGCGACGACGCCCGCGGGTACGAGCACGAGAAACTCGACTTCGACGGCGACGAGGCCGTCGCAAAGGATATAAAACGGCTGTACGTCAGAGACGAGTCGACTACCGCCTGGTCGGCGTGGTAGCGTGGACGAGCGGGACCGTCTGGTCGACCGGTTGCGCAGGGAGAACGACCTCGACGAGTCGACTCTGCGAGCGTTGCGGACGGTCCCGCGTCACGTGTTCGTCCCGGAGTCGCGCCGGACCCTCGCGTACCGGGACCGGCCACTCCCAATCGGTGAGGAACAGACCATCAGCGCCCCGCACATGGTCGCAATCATGACCGACCTGCTGGAACTGACGCCGGGCGACGAGGTCCTCGAGATCGGGACCGGGTGTGGCTACCACGCGGCGGTCACCGCCGAGGTGGTCGGCGCGTCGAACGTCTACAGCGTGGAGTACCGCGCGACACTCGCCGAGCGAGCGCGCGAGCGTCTCACGGTCACCGGGTACGGTGACGTCTCGGTCCAGACCGGGGACGGCCGGAAGGGGTGGCCTGAATACGCCCCGTACGACCGGGCGTACCTGACCTGCGCCGCACCGTCGGTTCCCGACGCTGTCGTCGAGCAGGTCCGCCCCGGCGGACTCGTGCTCGCGCCCGTCGGAAGCGGACAGCAGGTGCTCGTCCGGGCGACCAGACGACCCGACGGGTCGCTGAAACGCGAACACCAGGGTCGGGTCCGGTTTGTCCCGCTCCACT
>CAYZGA010000024.1:0-23248 GCA_964477945.1 uncultured Halobacteriales archaeon | reverse complement strand
TGGAGAGCCGTGCCGAGGAGATGGAGGAAGTCGTCCGGAAGATACAGGAGATGGAGGGTGGGGCGGCCGCACCCTCGGACGAGGACCTCCGGTACATCGGCTGAACGCACCGACTGGCCCAGCACTCGGCGGCGAACTCTGCTTGCTCGACAGGACTCGGGGACCGGTCAGCGGATAGCCAGCCCCGCTCGCTCGGCGGCCTCGACAGGGTCTGCGCCGTCGTGGAGGACTGCCGCGACGGCGGCGGTAATCGCCTCGGGGTCCTCGTGCTGGAAGATGGAACGACCCATCGAGACACCTGCCGCCCCGGCGTCGACGGCACCGCGAACCATCGACAGGGTCTCCCTGTCGGTTCCCTTGCTTCCACCGGCGATGAGCACCGGCAGGCGGGTCGCCGCGACCACCCGCTCGAACGTCGCGGGAGACCCCGAGTAGGATGTCTTGACCAGGTCCGCGCCGAGCTCCTCGCCCAGTCTGACTGCGTGCGCGAGGTCCTCGGCGTACCCTTCAGGGCTGTCGCGGATGTCCGGGCCACGCGCGTACGTCATCGCCAGCACCGGCAGTCCGAACTCGGCGGCGCGACCGGTTACCTCCTGCAGGAAACTGATCTGGTCGGGTTCGTGCTCGCTTCCGACGTTGATGTGGACCGACACCGCGTCCGCACCGGCGCGGATGGCGTCGGTGACAGTCCCCGTCGGGCGCTTGTCCCGCTCGTCGGGACCGATGGCGGTGGACCCGTTGAGGTGAACGATATAGCCCGCACCGTTCTTGTTACCGTGGACACGTGGTGCGATACCCTTCTGCGTCAGCACGGCATCCGCGCCGCCGCGGGTTACCGCGTCGATTGTCGATTCGATCTCCTCGAGTCCGGTGACGGCCCCGAGTGTGAGACCGTGGTCCATCGGGACCATCAGCACACGCCCGTCGGTCCCGATACGCGACAGTCGCGCGTCGTGGCCTGCTGTCATCGTGCTAGTGTGTGACAAGGACGGTCAAGACAGTTCCGGTTGCGGCAGGCGGTATCGGGGAGAGCAGTCACGGCTGGCTGACACGCCAGGTGGTCGACCGGGCGCGGGCCCACTTCTCGATATCGACATCGTCGGTCTGCTCGTCGAGTTTGGGAAGTCGCGTGCCAACCTGCTTCGGCGAGAGGCCGAGCTGGTCGGCGATGCGCTTCGAACGAACGTACTGTTCGCCACGCGCAACCTGGTCACGCAGGTACTCCAGGATTTGACGGTCCTCCTCGCTGAGGTCTGTCATCGCCCAATCTACGGGCGCGAGCCGTTTAACTCTTGCAGGCTAAGTCCCCTCCCACGAGGAACTGCCGAAGGCGGCGAGTAGGGTGGCGTAGTTCACCGCTTTGTTCGGCTGTGAATTTCGCGGGTTCACTCGAACAGATGTGGCGCGGCGACGGCGACAGCACCCGCGACCAGTGCGACAGTGAGGGCGATACCGGAGAGCAACTGCATCGTTTCGCTTCCCTCGGTCGCGGAGATGAACGCGGTCCAAGCCATCGCAATCGCGGCGACCACCACCACGAATCCAGCGATGAGACTCGTACCCAGTGACAGGTCAGAGTTCGCCTCGGTCTCGGTCATACCCGAACGTTCGAGGGTCGGCAGTTAATTACCTCGGTGTCGCAGCCGGGAGCGGTCGGTTCACCGACCGTCCTGGAGGCGCTGTGTCGTCTCGACCAGCGGATGGTGTGCGTAGTCGACAGCATCGACATCGGCGATAGACTGGAGCCCCTCCTGTCGGGCAGTTTTCGCCATGCCGAGTTCGACCGGTTCGTCGATGACAATAACGTACGCGTCCATACGCTCGATATCGAGACGGCTGGCGGCCTTGCTCCGGTGGTGTCCGTCCGCGAGCAGGAGGGTCTCCGGTGTCTGGACGACCACGAGCGGTTCGGCCAGGCCGCGTTCCAGCTCGTAGCGTCGGCCCTCGAGTTCGTCGGCGTAGACAGTCCCCTGTGTCGGTGTGAGGTCGGCGAGACGCACCTCGCGGCGCTCCTTGCGGGCACCGACACCGTGGATGTTCTCCAGTGTCCGCATCAGTTTGTCGACCTTGTCGGGGGTCGCGCGCTCGATCTGACTGCGGATGACGTCGGCGTTCGAGATGATACCGACCAGGTTCCCGGCGTCGTCGACAACCGGTAACCGCCGGAGACCGGACCGCAGGATGACACGCGCGGCGTCGTCGACCTCCATCTCGGGATGTGCGACCAGTAGGTCTGTCGCCATAATCTTGAACACCGGTTCGGCGTCGTGTTCCAGCAGGAGGTCCTGCGCGGAGACGAACCCCTCGACGTGGCGGCCGTCACAGACGGGGAACCCGCTGTGGTTCTCGCTCTCCGCGATGCGCTCCGCGATTTCTCGCACGGTGTCGTCGGGGGAGACCGTCGCGACATCGCGGGTCATGTACTCCTCGACGGTCGGTGTCCTGTCCTCGGCCATCGGCCGACACGACGGCAGGAACGGGCAAAAACGTCTCGACTACCGGCTCAGCCGTCGTCTGTCTCCCGCCGGGTGGTCGTCGGCAACTCGTCGCGGTAGCTGTTGTCCAGTTCGGTGTCGGTCGACTGGTGTGACTCTGCCGAGAGCACCTCGAGAAAGCGGTCGGCGATGAGCGACTCCACCAGTTCGGAGACCGACCCGCTCTCGACATCGCCAAACGGTTCCAGGTCCAGCTGTGCGCCGGCCATGTCGACGTGGCCACCGGCAGTTCCGAGCTGGGCGAACGCCTCGCGCATTGCCTCGCCGAGGTCAAGCTCGTCGGCTCGCGACCGGGCCGAGATGTAGACTGTCCCGTCGATGATACCGTACACCAGTGTCGTGTCGATGCCCTCGACGGTGAGGAGTCTGTCCGCGACCTGCGGGAGCACATCACGGTTCTGAATCTGTCCGACGGGGCCGAGCATCACGTTACCCTCGACCCGGTGGTTGTCGATGGCGTACGCCAGTACGTCGAACGTGCCACGGTCGACACTCGGGGACTCGATGCGCTCAAGCGCGTCAAGATCCGCAACGTCGACGAGCGACGCCGCGGCCTCGAAGTCCTGCGGGCAGACACCGCGTACGAACCCGTGTGTATCGACGTGGATACCGAACAGGAGTGCCGTCGCAACATCCGTGTCGACTGCCCGGCGGGCGCGGTCGAAGTACTCGACAAGGAGCGTGCTCGTGGCACCAACGTCGCTGCGAAGGTCGACGAAGCGTGCCTCGACCGGGCGTCTCGGTGGGTGGTGGTCGACGACGATGTCGATATCCGTGTCCGACGGGAGCTGGTCGTTGACACCGGGGCGGGCGTGGTCGACCAGTGCGAACCCGTCGAACGCTGAGAGGTCCGCGTCCGGGTCGAGACGGCGCAGGTCCAGGTCGAGTACGTTCACGAACGCACGGTTCTCCTGGTGACCGATATCCCCGTAGTAACACACCTCGGCCTCGCAACCGGCCCCGGCGGCGAGTTGCGAGAGCGCAACCCCGCTGGCAATCGCGTCCGGGTCCGGGTTGTCGTGGGTGATGACGGCGAGTCGGTCGATATCGCGCAGGACCGTCAACAGTCCGGGGAGCGGTGACTCGCCGGCGGACGCGAGAACCTGCGCCGCGACGGTCCGGCCCCTGTCGAGCACCCTGTCCGCGACTGTCGCCAGTGCCTCACCCGACGTACCCGGTCCCGCGTCGTCGCCCCCGTACGCGACAATCTCGGCCTCGGGTATGGCCGACCTGACCGCCCGCGCAACCGAGAGCGCCGCGTCCGCCCTGTTCTCGAGCACCAGCACCACGTCCGCGTCGAGTGTGCCGAGTGTCGCCTCGTCTGTCGGGTCGAGCACCCTGGTCCGGACCTGTCCACCCGCCAGCGTCGACGCGATGGTGTCGTCGGGTGTCCCCACCAGCACCGGCCGCTCGATGTCCTCGGCCACCTTCGACACGAGCCACCCACTGCCGAGGATTAGCCGCCCGACCATACGAAACCATCGCCGACCGGGCAGATAACCCCGTCGCCTCGCCTCACTTCAGGCGCTCCTGCAGAAAGGAGGGGTGGGCCGCAGTCACGCCATCGAGGGCCGTGATCTGCTCGCTGATGATCGCTCCGAGTCTGTCACCGTCCGAGGCCCGCACCTCGGCCATGAGCGTGTGGTCGCCGCTCGACGTGTACAGTGACTCGATGGCCGCACGCTCCTGCAGTGCCTGCGTGACCTCGACGTAGCGCTCGCTCTCGACATCGATTCCGACGAGCGCGATGGACTGGCCCGACAGTTTCTTTGGGTCGACGTCCGCGGAGTACCCGAGGATGACACCCTCGTCTTCGAGCTTGCGGATGTACTTCCGGACGGTCGGCTTGGAGACGCCGGCCTGCTCGGCGATCTCGGCGTAGGATGCCTTTGCATCCTCCTCCAGCACTGATAGAATCCGCTGCTCGGTACTCATTATTCTGTTTGCCTCTACTAAAAAATATCTTCCGAAGCAAAAAAGGATTGTTGTTCGCTCCGGTCGTTCTGTTGCTCGTGCACGACCGCATGTCCGAACGGAACAACCGGTCCCACGGTGTGCCAGACAGGGCGGTGCTCCCGTGTCGGGTCTCACTCGACGTGCGGACGATGTCAGGGCTGTAACAGACCGGATTCGAGACTAAAATGGGTATCTGTTCCTGTATTCCGGCACTCGGCGGGTCGAGCGGCCGGTTTGTTTGGTGGTGGGCACTGTCGATTACCCGGCTGAAACAGCTCTCTATACCTGGACAGGCGAGTGTGAGTCGGCTAAAACGGCTGTTTGTCCGTTCAATCGGTTTTTGTCTGTCGGGGGAGTACCGGTGAGTACTCACATGAGCAGTATTTTTCCGCTCCGGGACACGGTGACCCCCGACGAGGACCGGGAGCCGCGGCTCGTCGACCTGGACGAGGATACCGCAGACGAGGTGTTCGAGGCCCTTTCCTCGGAAACCACCCGCACGATATTCATGTCCCTGCACCGGAACCCACAGACAGCCTCGGACCTGGCAGAGGAGACCGATACCTCCGTGCAGAACGTCCAGTACCACCTGGGCAAACTCGAGGATGCAGACCTCGTGGCGGTGGTCGACACGTGGTACTCAGAGCGGGGCACGGAGATGAAGGTGTACGCGCCGAAAGACGACTCGCTGGTGCTGTTTGCCGGCCGCGACAAGCAGAGCACACTCCGGAGTCTACTGAACCGCGTGACCGGCCTGTTCGCACTGCTGGTCCCGGTCAGTGTGCTCGCCGGACTCGGCGCGCGCTGGTCGCTCGGGACCGGCGGCGACAGCGACGTGACGGTCGACGCCGGCGACATCGAGGGTGACTCGGGTGACGTGTTCACCGGTGACGGGTCCCAACCGTCCGACGACGGCGAACTCGGCACCTCGGCGGGTGAAGAGGTGGTCGACACAAACGAGAGTGCTATCGACAGCGTCCCGGAGGCAGAGAGCGCCGACGGTGTGCTGGTCGGAGACAACGGCACCGCGTACGTGTTCGACAACGGAACAGCCTGGGAACTCGAGAACGCAACCGTGACCGAACGGACCGTCAGGGGAGGAACCGATTCGGTGTTCGTCGTCGACGGGGACCCCGGACAGGTGGCAAACGAGACGACGTTCGTCGTTAGCGGCAACGGAACAGACCCGGGGTCGAACGTGACAGTCCCGGCGGAGTTGACCGACGGGTCGGCCGACACGGCCGCGACAATCGCCGGACTCGACCCGGGGCTCGCGGTCGGGGCGGGTGTCCTGCTCGGCGGTCTGCTCGTCGCCGGTGCGCTCGCCGCCTGGTACGGGACCCCGGACGGATGGACGGGTCAGACCTCGCCGTAGACCGGCACGGCCGCCCCGCTCGTGACCGCCGTCGCGTCGCTACAGAGTGCCAGCATCACCGACGCGATATCGCCCGGGTCGACCCACTGGTTGTGGTCTGCGTCCGGCATCATATTGCGGTTCATCGGCGTGTCGATGACACTCGGCATGACCGCGTTCGCACGGACGATCCCTTTGTTCTCCTCGGCGATGCTCTCGGTGAGGAGTCGAACACCCGCCTTGCTCGCACGGTAGAAGGCGTCACCTTCACCCCCCGACAGCGACGAGCGCGAGGCGACGTTGACGATAGCCCCCTCCTGCTCGCGGATGTGCGGGAGCGCGTGCTTGGCTGCCAGAAACGCCGTCTTGAGGTTGATGTCGAACAGCAGGTCAAAGGTCTCGACGTCGGTCTCGTGAACGGGGTCACCACCGCGCCACGTGCCGGCGACGTTGGCGAGGTAATCGAGTCTGCCCTGCGTCTCGATGACTGTCTCGACGGTGTCCGAGACGTCACCCTCGTCGGTGAAATCGCCCCGGTAGAAGTCGATGCGCTCCGGTTCTGCGAGCAGAAAGTCGTCACTGTCCGGGTCGACGATATCCGCACCGCAGACGGTCGCGCCGGCGTCGAGAAACGCCTCGGCGACACTGCTCCCGAGCGCACCACCGACGCCTGTCACCAGTACCACGCGGTCGCTGAAGTCGAACTGCACGGACATACCCGAACCGTGGGCGTGCAGATAAATAAACTCGCGTCCGGCGGCAACCGTCCCCTTGCACGCGGTTCCGGTGTGTCTGACCGCGGGGTGGGAACGAGTGGAACTCGGCACCCGCACGTGGGTCCGGTCACTCGACAGCCGCGATGGCGCGCTGTCCGGCCTCGACGACATCGGCCGGGAGTCGGTCGGCGTTCGCCCGGAGCCGTTCGGGGGTGAACCACTCCCAGGCCGTCGCGGGTGCCTCGTCCGGACCGGGGTCGATATCGCGGCTCCCGACCCGGCCGTAGTAGACGAAATCGACGTGCTGGTGTGCAACCTCGCCGTTCCAGCCGTCGATATCCTCCAGCAGGAGGTGTCTCGGCTGCGGGATGCTCCGGACTGTCTCGGAGCGCAGGTCACCGGTAGGCGCGACGAGTTCGACTGTCAGGCCGAGTTCCTCGCGGGCCTCGCGCACCGCCGCCTCGTGGGGCAGTTCGTCCCGGTCGAGGTGGCCACCGGGCGGGAGCCACATCTCGAGTGTGCCGTGCTCGTGGAGTGCCGTCGCACCCTCGTTGACGACGTACACCGTCGCCACGAAGTGTCTCGTCGTCTCCATACCCGCCACAGCACCTTCCCGGGCTTGTGTGTTGTCCTTCCCGAAGGCCACATTTAAGTCTCACAGGCTCCGTCGTTACAGTATGAGCACGCGACCGGCCGAGGAGGGCCTCTCCGAGGACGAGCGCCGGGGACTCGAGCTCGTCCGGGAGACGGGCGGTATCCACCAGAGCGACTTCTGGAAGGAACTCGACGTGAGTTCGCGAACCGGGAGTCGCATCGTCGAGACGCTCGTCGAGCGGGACCTCATCGAGCGCGACGAGGCCGTCTACAAGGGTCACAACACGTACCTGTTGACGCCGACGGCGCGCGACCTCGAGTTCTCGATGCTGATGGCCGGCGACATGCTCTCGCCGTTCGTCGGCAGCGAGGAGGTCGACGCCCAGAGTGACACGTTCTCGCAGTGGGTGATGCAACTCGCCTACGAGGAGTGACCGGCCCCGTCGCGGACGCTGACAGCTACCCCCGTCTCGAACGCGAGCATCCCGTCACCGGCGAGTTCTGCCCGGCCAACAGCCAGGAGCTCGCCGTCGTGTTCGACGAGCACCTCGTCACGGGGTCGAACCGCGCTGTCCGCCCGCCGGACGAACTTCGCGAAGGCGTTTCGCTCCTCGCGGACGTACGGGACACTCTCCGCACCGACAGTCACCCGATAGGTTCGACTCCCGGACCAGTCCCGGTGCAGTCGTCGCCCGCCACCGAGTCCGAGTCGGAGGCGGCCGTCCGTGCCGTACGTTGCGATGCGACCGTCCGGTGCGTGGACCTGCCGGGGTCGACCGGAACTGGTCCGGGTCAGCGACAGGTCGGCTCCCGCCGGGAACAGCACCGCACCGGCACCACCCCCGAACTGGTAGTCTGCCACCGTCCGGAGCATCGCGGCGTGGTCGTCCATCTCACCCGCTCCACTCCGGTGTCTCCGCTGTGTCTCCCTCGACGAGACGTCCGAGGATATAGGGCGTGACGAACAGGTCGAGGACGCCGACGCCGAGCAGCACCGCCTGAAACAGTGTGCCGTCGACGAAAAACACCGCGACCACCGCGATACTCAGGAACCCCGACAGGCCGATGAGCGCACGGACCCGCCGGTCGGCCAGCACGCTGTTCGAGATGTCGCTCCGACCCGTGCTCATATCGGTTGTTTGGCGGGTACGGTCAAAAACCCCGCGTTCGACAGCACTCCCTGTGCGGGCGGGAGTGGTTCGCGTACTGCCGGTGGCCAAGGTCTCGCTACCCGTTCCTCGCGGGGAGAACACCCTCGTCATCGTCCAGGTCGAGTACTGCGCCGGCGGCCTCGAGTTGGTCACGGGGCTGCTCGAACGGGGTCAGCGAACACCCCTGTGGGGTCGTGCCCTGGTCCTGGTCGACGAAGATGGCCGTCGTCAGGCCGAACTCGCAGGCGACAGCCTGGTCACCCGGCGGGATGGTCAGCCGTTCGCCGTTTATCTCGAACGCGAGTTGCGCGGTGACGACCATCTCGGTGAACTCGACACCCGGGTCGCTCTCAGGTTGTTGGCTGTCGACGTGTGTCGGGAACCACACCGCGACGTTCTGGTTGTCCATCTCGGCGACGAACGTGCGCTCCTCGGTCTCGCCGGGTGGGATGAACGCCTCGTCGCCGACGAGTTCGTTTCCCTCTGCGTCGAGTACCTGCACCTCGCCGGCCGACCAGTTGGCGAGGTCCTCGCCGTTCATCACGATGTCACCGGCAAACGCCGGTGTCGGAATCGGGTACGGGTTGTCGTTGCGAACGGAGATGGTTGTCACAATCTCGGTTCGCTCCTCGGTCACCTGGCCCCACCTCGTTGTGGCGTTCTCGACCGTGACCGACGGTTCGACCGCGAGTCCCGACCGCGTCAGCGAGTACTCGCCCTCGAACTCGTCGGAGGTCTCGTCGAGTGCGCCCTCGATGTCTGTCACCACCCCGTCGACGATGTTCGTGTCGTAACTCCCCGAAAGGGGACCGAGGCTCACGTCCGCGCTGGCGCTGGCGAGCAGTCGACTCTGCTCGCCGTTGTTCAGGTGACTGCTCCACCACGGCGGCAGGTTCTCTGCGAGCAGAGTCGTCGTCAGGTTCTCCGAGCTCTGCCCGGACTCGACATCGAGACCGGTTCCCTGGCCCTCTGCGAGTCTGACATCCTGTAACTCGATATCGTAGGCCACGTCCGCGGAGCCGCCGAACCCGAACGGATTGGGGTTGTCGATACCGACCTCCGTGGTGACGTTGACCTCCTGTCCCTCGACCTCCCCCCACCGGTTGTCCTCGAGACCGGCGTCGGGAACCCCGACGATACCGAGTAGGGCCAGAACGACCACGACCACCACGATGCCGCCGACAGCGAGTCCGAGGGAGAGACCGACTCGCTTGAGACGTGACCCGCCGTCACCGTCCGCTGTCGTGTCGCTGTCACTCATCGGCCAGTACTGTGCGTGTCGGAAGTAAACTCCTTACGGGGACAGTATCAGAGGAGAAAATCCTCGTCCTCGCTCAGGTCGGTGAAATCGTCCGCGCGTGCCCGCAGTTCGTCGGCGGTGGACTCGGCGAAACACATCGCCTCGACACGCACCCCCTCGTGTTCGAGGTGGCTACAGAGGCGGGCAAAGTCGCCATCACCGGTACAGAGCACGATGGTGTCGACGTGGTTGGCGAGGGTCACCGCG
The DNA here is from genome assembly GCA_964477945.1 of uncultured Halobacteriales archaeon. Classification (GTDB taxonomy): domain Archaea; phylum Halobacteriota; class Halobacteria; order Halobacteriales; family Haloarculaceae; genus Halovenus. Next base: position 13,475 of record CAYZGA010000024.1, on the reverse strand, counting down.
TCGAGACTCAGCCCGATATCCCAGTCGGCTTTCTTGCTCCCGTCGGGGAACCGCCGGATCTCTTTTATACGGGTCTCGAACCCGATGTCCTCGAGCGCCTCGAAAAACGACTCCTCCTCGGGGGCCTCGGCCCTGATGACGTACGCGATTGCACGGGTGAGTTCGCGTCCACCGACTGCCTTGGTCAGCAGTGTCTCGTAGTCGATGTTGCGCGAGTACATGCTCTGGGCCGAGTGATACAGGTTCTGTGAGTCTGCGAGCACGGCGACCCGCTGGGAAGGGTGAACGTAACTACTCTCCATCGCTCGTTACTCCGACGGCCAGCGACATATGCTTGCTGGGAGCACACCCTGTTCGGGACTGTCGCTTTTGATCATCTGTAACCCGAAGTCGGGAGAACGCGAAGAGTTAGTACACGTTCATCGAGCGGAGTCGACTGATGCGCTCCTCGGTCGGCGGGTGTGTCGAGAAGATCTTCTGGATGAAACTCCCCGATGTCCCGAAGATGCACAGCGCGTTGACCGTGTTCTCGCCGCGCATCTCCTTGTTCTGTGCCCCGTTGCTGATCTTTTCGAGCGCGCGGGCCATCGCGTCCGGGTTGTTGGTGTAGGTGGCGGCGTCCCGGTCGGCCACGTACTCGCGGTACCGGGAGATAGCCATCACGAAGACCATCACTATCATCTGGGCGATAGTCCCGAGGATCATCCCCACAAAGTAACTGCCGATGCTGTTCTCACCACTGAAGAAGTACGCCCACTGCACGACGATACCGACCAGCGACGCGATAGACTGACCGATGACCATCATCACGACATCGCGGTTGCTTATGTGGGCGAGCTCGTGGGCGAGGACCCCTTCGAGTTCGTCGTGGTCGAGCAGGTTGATTATCTCTTGCGAGACGACGACGACACCGGCACCCTTTCGTCCGACGGCAAAGGCGTTGGGGACACCCATCTGGGCGACCATCAGCCGCGGCTTGTCGATGCCCATCTCGCCGGAGAGCTGTTCCACCGAGCGGTGAATCCGGTCGTACCGGCGGCTCTCCGGCATGTCCTCGGCACCGACACTCCGCAGCGCCATCCACTTGCCGAACTTGTACTGGAACCCGACAAACAGGAGACTCCCGAGTGCGACGGCGAGCAACACCGGGGTCCCGGTGCCGAAGTTCAGAAACACGAGCCCGGCGATGGCGGCGTAGAACCCAAACAGGATGGTTCCGGCGAGCAGCATCCGCAGTTTGAGTCCGTTGTGTCCTACCATACTATTACCTTGTCTCTCGACAGTAAAAAGAGAACCGTTCGTGTCGGACCGGAGCACGACCACCGACGGCGCAACCGCACGAGGGACGGCCATCACTGCACTGCGACGACACCACGGTACGAGGGGACCCCCGAGCGAACTGTCTGCGGATGGAACTGTCCGGGCAACGGGTGCGGTTGTGAGCGTTCGGCGGAGCGTGCCGGCTGACACTCGAAACGACTAAGTGTGTTTCCGCCGTCGACTCAGACGTGAAACACGTGAGGCGTACGCCAGGGTATCGGTGCCCGTCGAGCGGTACGTCCGTCGTGTCCGATTCTCACACCATCGGTACGGAGGCCCCGAAGCAAAAGCGCGAGCACGCTCTGTAGACTCGGGGCAGGCTGGCATCCTGTTGCGGGTCCGTCGTGAACCGGTCCGAACAGGAAAGAGACAACACCGAATCCAGCCATGATAGACACGACATTCGAGGGCGTGTACCCCGCGATGTGCACGCCGTTTGGAGCCGACGGGAGTATCGATTTCGAGACACTGCGCGCGGACGCACGGCGACTGGAGCAGGCCGGCGTCGACGGACTCGTCCCGATGGGGTCGACCGGCGAGGCGGCGACGGTCAGCCACGAGGAACACGTCGAGGTGGTCGAGGCGGTTGTCGACACCGTCGACGTGCCCGTCGTCGCGGGTGCCGGGTCGAACAACACCGACGAGGCGCTCGAACTTTCCCGGCGGGCCGCGGGTGCCGGGGCCGACGCCCTGTTGCTCATCTCGCCGTACTACAACCGGCCACAGCAGCGCGGCCTGCGGGAGCACTACCTGACCATCGCCGACGCGGTGGACCTGCCACAGATTGTCTACAACGTCCCCTCGCGGACCGGGCGAAACGTCGACCCCGACACCGTGGTCGAACTCGCCGGCCACGAGAATATCCGGGGGTACAAGGCCGCCGGCGGCGACCTGGGCCAGGTGAGCGAGATCGTCGCACGGACCCGCGACGAGCAGTTCGACGTGCTCTCGGGCAACGACGGCGAGACGCTCCCGATACTCTCGGTGGGCGGAACGGGCTGTATCAGCGTCGTCGCCAACGTCGAACCCGAGCGGATGAGCGACCTGGTGTGGGCGGCCCGTGACGGTGCGTACGAGCGGGCCCGCGAGCGTCACCACGAACTCGGGCCGCTGATGCGGGCGATGTTCTGGGAGACCAACCCCGTGCCGGTCAACGCCGCGATGGAGATTCGCGGCTACGGCCCGGGGCGGGTGCGACCGCCGCTGTCACCGCTCGACTCCGACACCCGCGAGCGTCTCGCGACGCTACTCGCACGCTACGAGACGACAACCGATACCGCCGGGGAGGAACGATGACCACCGTCGGGGTGTCCGGTGCGACCGGTCGGATGGGGCAGACGGTCGTCGAGACTGCCGCGGAGCGACCGGACGTGACCGTCGCCTTCGGGCTCTCGCGGACCGACACGTCCCTGCGGGTCCCGGTGTACGCGCCCGACGAATCGGGTGCGGCGCTCGCCGAGCACGGGCCGGATGTCGTCGTCGATTTCACCGCCCCGGCGGCGACGGTCGACCTGGCCAAGACGTGTGCCGACACGGGGGTCGCGCTCGTGGTCGGGACGACCGGGTTCGACGAGGACGGACTCGCGACGCTCCGGCGCGCGAGCGAGCAGGTGCCGGTGCTGAAGGCGACGAACTTCTCGCGGGGGATACAGGCACTGCTGGGTGCGCTCGGACCCGCGCTCGACGCGCTCCCTGACTATGACGTCGAACTGCTGGAGACCCACCACAGCGGGAAGCGAGACGCCCCGAGCGGGACCGCCTCGACAATCCTGGAGCGGGTCGGCGAACACCGCGAGGTCGACCCGGTGGCCGGTCGCGAGGGCACACACGACCGGCGCGACGACGAGGTCGGGGTGCTCGTCCGGCGGGCAGGGACCGTCCGCGGCGAGCACGAGGTGCTGCTCGCCGGCAACGACGAGGTGCTGACGCTGACCCACCGCGCCGAGGACCGCGGCGTGTTCGCCGCCGGTGCGCTCGACGCCGCCGACTGGCTCGCCGACCGTGACCCCGGGTGGTACTCGTTTGCCGATGTCGTCGGAACCTGAGAGTACCCGGACCGCAGTCGGCTTGTCTCAGAGGAGTTTCCGGACGACCCTGACAACGGAGTCACGGACGCTGTCGGGGAGGAACCGGGAGTAAAGTAGCAGTTTCCCGCTCGGTCCGACGGGATACCGGGCGTCGGGGTTGGTCATGCAGGCGATATCGTGGACGGTGGTCGCCACGAGTTCGGGTTCTGAGGCGAGCGGGAGCGAGTCGAGTGTCACCTGGAACTCCTCGGTGGTCTCGTAGAGCCAGTCGTAGGCCGCGGTGCGCGGGAGGTCGTCGAGTTCGTCGGTCATTCGGTCGTTGAACTCGGTGTCGATGAGCCCCGGTTCGACAAGAACCACGTCCACGTCGAACCGGTCGAGTTCGGCCCGCAGCGAGTCGCTCATCGCCTCCAGCGCGAACTTCGAGGCCGAGTACGCACCCCCACCGGGGATCGCGACACGACCGGCGACACTCGAGATGTTGACGATTGTACCGTCCTCCTGTTCGCGCATCGACGGCAACACGGCACGGGTGAGCCTGTGGGGCCCGTAGACGTTCACGTCGAACTGCCGGTGCAGTCGCTCGACCGGGATATCCTCCAGCGGGCCGTACTGCCCGTAGCCGGCGTTGTTGACCAGACAGTCCACCCCGCCGGTGTCGCTCTCGATGCGGTCGACGACCCGCTCGATGTCCGCGTCGACCGTCACGTCGAGACTGGCGGTCTCACAGCCCTGCTCGGCCAGGTCCGCGATGTCGTCCGTGTCCCGACTGGTCGCGTACACCACCCAGCCCCCCTCCAGGAACGCCTCGGCAGTCTCCCGCCCGATACCTGACGAACAGCCCGTTATCAGCACCGTCCTGTCGTCCATACCCGAGGCAACGACCCCCCGGCAGTTAGTTCCAGTGTCCCGCGCCGCCGCTGTCGCGTACCACCCCACGGGGCGGGTCTGTCGTGTTCGAACTCAGACCACCGTCGTCGGGCGTGGGGGGCCGAACCGCCCGATATCGCGGGTTCCCCTCGGGGGTCGGGTCACCTGCCCGCGACGCTCAGTCGGTCAGGTCGCCGGCGTACCTGTCGGCACGCCGCACCGGTTCGGGCAGTTTGTACCGGGTGGCGTGTCGCTCGGCGAGGTCGGCAGCGGACCCGGCACCGACCCGGTGTCCGGGGCTGGTGTACACCGGGTTGATGTGGCGGCCGTCGGAGTCGTACTGCCGGGTCTGGACCGCGTGGCCGATAACGGTCCCGTCGGGGGCGGTCACGCTCGCGTCGGCCTCGACCGGGACACGCCGACCCGCCGGTAGCCCCGAGACGGACGCGCGTGGCTGGCCACACAGCAGGCTCTTTGCCACGCCGACGGTCGGCACCCCGAGCGTGACACCGACGTGGGTCGCCAGTCCCGCCTCGCGGTAGTGGATGCGACCGCTCCCGTCGACGAGCACCACGTCCGGGTCACTGTCGAGCGCATCGAGCGCCGACAGCACCGCCCCGCCCTCGCGGAAACTCAGCAGTCCCGGGATGTACGGAATCGCCGCCGGTTCGCTGGCGTGTGCCCGCTCGACTACCTCGCCGTCGCGCATCACGACAGCGGCACTCGTCGCCGTGTCGCCGTCGAACGCCTGGTCCACCCCGGCGACGGTCCCGCCCGAGTCCAGCACGTCGCCGTCGAGGTGGTCCTCGAAGGTGGCACGCGCGGCGATGTCGCGCTGGAGCTGTTTCATCTCGGCCCGCGAGAGCGACGGGTCGGGGACGAACTCGGGGTGGTCCATCAGCGAGGCTCCCGCCGACACCGGCACATCAGAACGGTCCCCCTCCGGGACCACCCGGACCGCCAGGGCCACCCGGGCCGCCGCCGAGTTGGACCTGACTCGGAATCCGGGTCTGCTCGCGCACCCGCCAGCCGTACCCGAGTCCGACGAGCACACCGACGAGGTGTGCAACGTGTGCGATACCGGCCGCCCCGGGCGAGCCGAGCAGAATGAAAACCAGGCTGACCGCGACGGTGCCGCCGGTTATCACCCAGATGGGTGCCGGGATGATAAAGTACAGATACACTGTCAGTTGCGAGTTCAGGACCGTCAGCACGCCCATCAGCGCCAGTGCGGCCCCGCTCGCGCCGACTACGCCTGCCGTGCCGGGGTCGGTCAGGAGGGAGAGCCCGACCTGTCCGAACCCCGCGAGCACGCCACTCACGAGAAACAGGAGTGCGAACTGCTTCCAGCCGACGTACTGCTCGACCAGCCGGCCGAAAAAGTAGATGACGATGCTGTTGAACAGGATGTGGATGAAACTGCCGTGGGCGAAAATCGAGATGACCCACGTCCAGACAAACGCCGGGTTGTCCGTCGTGAACACGAAGATGGACCGCCAGGTGTCGCTGGTCTCCCACGTGAGCGAGGGGGCCTGTCCCGGCTCGATGACCAGCGCGACGACGTACTGCAAGAGGAAGGTCAGCCACATCAGCCCCAGAAAGAGGTAGGTCATGTTCCCCCGGAGGTACGCGAGAGGACCACCGGGACCGGTGTCGATGCCGAGTCGGTCCGCGATACCGCTGTCCTCGGTCTGGTCGCCGATTGTCTCGTCGAAGGTGCGCTCGAAGACGGCACCCTGGTCGTCCCACTGGTCGACGACCGGACAGCTGTGTGACTCCGGCAACCGGTGGTCGGCACAGTGGATGCCGCCACAGTGGCGACACTCGTACGGCATCGTCACCTCCTCGCCGCAGACATCACACTCCGCCATTGTGCTACGTTCGGTCGGCGGGCGCAAAGAGGTTGTGTTTCGCGTGGACGACACGGCAACAGACGAAATCCCGGGGGACAGTCGACGACGTTCCGGAGCAAAGCTGTCGGCTCCCGACAGTACCGTCCAGCCGCTCAGTTGTCGCCCCCGTTACCGCCGGGCTTGCTCTCCCCGTCTTTCTCACGCCCGGAGACATCCTCGGGGAGACCGATCTCGTCGAGGTCGTAGGTCAGTTCGTGGTGGGTCCGGATGTCGACGATATCGCTCATCGACGGGGGGATCCACTCCTGACTGGTGTCGTCGTCGGCGAACTGTTCGTGCCGGACCCGCAGGCTCGCACCGCTCTCGGCCGGTGCCGACTGTGGCTCCTCGATACCGTCGGTCTCGTCGGTGTTGGGCTGTTCCTCGCCCGTATCGGGCAGGTCGCCGCCCTCGCCGGTCGCCACCTCGCCGGTCGCCACCGTGTCGAAGTCGCCGGCACCGCGGGTGAACCCCGCCTCGAACTGCTCGAGGCGACCGCGGATTTCCTGTAACTGTCCGGCGATATCCTCCGTCGCGGAGAGGTCGAACTCCGAGGCGAGTTCGTGGGCGCGTTCGAGCCGGGCAGCCGCGGTCTCGAAACACTCGACTGCCGCGTCCGTCTCGCCGGCCTCGTGTCTGCGGACGCCTGTCTGCTGGCGCTCCGTGGCGATCTCCCTGCAGGTCGCGACCAGGTTCTGCACGGCGCGGTCCCGCTCGGCGCGCGCGTCGTCGACACCGTCGGCCTCGGGTGTCTTCTGCCACCAGCCGAGTTCGAGAATCCGGTTGTACCGGGCGACGGCGCTCTCCCAGTGCTCGACCGCCACCGTCGGGTCGTCGGTCTCGCTCGCCTCGATGGCTGCCTCGTTTGCCTGCCGGAGCGGTTCTGCCGCGACGGCGTCCAGTTCGAAGTCGAGCCGGTCTAGGTCCTCGTTTATCTCGCGCTGTCGGCCGAACGCGAACGCGTCCGGTCGCTTCACCGCGTCACTCTGCCCGGCGGCCTGTCTGTGGAGCCGCTGTGCCCGCTGCAACACGTCCGCCGCCCGGTCGTACTCCTCGTTCTCGATGAGATACCGGCCGAGTTCGAGCTGTGAGCGTGCTCGCTCGATGTACAGCCGGACGTGTCCCTCCTCCAGTGTCCGCTCGATGTCGGCGAGCTCGGGCGCGATGGTGTCGTCTGCCATCGGGGTCGTCCGCTGGACCATCGAGACGAGCTCGTCGAGCCGTGTCCGTGCCCGCTGGTAGCAGTCCTCGGCGGCGTTCCAGTCCATCCGGTCGGCGTGGTCGCGAATCTCGTCGGCCACGTCCTCGACCTCCGCCTCGAGGTCCAGCAGGCGCGTCCGGATCTCGTCGACCCAGTCGAGGTGCCGGCGCACCGCGTCGACTACCTCGGGGTCCGCGTCCGGCAGTGGACACCGCCAGCGCACGCCGTCGCAGGTGGTCACGTCCACCCCCGTCGTGCCGTCGGTGTCGACGGCCACACTCTCCATCTCGTCGTAGTACACGGACCACTCCTCGAGGCTCCCCGTGCCGTCCGGGGTGAGAAACGCTACCCGGGCGTTTGTCACCACGACGACAGCCGACGAACCCAGGCGCTCGGCGGTGCCGTCTTTCAGACGCCCTACGCCGTCGGTGCTGACCAGCGCCGCGCGAGGGCGCTCGTCGTCGCTCACCAGTCGCTCGATGAACCCCGAAACCAGTGATTCGAACTCCGCCATCGTACTGAGGTCGTCTGACCTGCTGGGGTCATTCCTCGAGATGGTTTCTCTCGGGTGTGTATTGTATTACCACGCTCATAAATCTCTCGCCGCGCCACGGCAGGCGGGCAACGACCACCCCTCCCGTGTCCCGACCGACCCTATCATGGACTGTGTGTGCAGGGACGCACGGGTCGGCAAAGTATTAATCCGGTGCCGGGCGAAAGCCGACTGCAATGGATTTTGGACTCGAAGACAGGACGGCACTGGTCACAGGTGGTGGCGGGCGTATCGGCGGCGAGGACTGCCGTGTGCTGGCCGCCGAAGGTGCCGAGGTGGTCGCGCTGGACATCAGCCTCGATGCCGCAGAGCGGGTCACCGACGAGATTGTCGACGGCGACTACCCCGGAACGGCACACGCCGTCGAGTGTGACCTCACCGACCGCGAGGATGTCACGAACACGGTCGACGCACTGGAGGCCGAGACCGGCGGTATCGACATCCTCGTCAACAACGCCGGCATGGTCGACGCCCGCGGCCGGGTCGAGGAGTTCGACGACGATACCTGGGACCGGGACGTGTCGGTCAACATCACCGGTGCGTACAACGTCACCCGGCAGGTGTACCCCCACATGAAGGAGCGTGGCTGGGGCCGCATCATCAATATGTCGTCGATGGCCGGCTGGTACGGTGGGTTCGGCCAGCTCTCCTACGCCGCCACGAAAGCCGCACTCATCGGGTTCGGCAAGACCCTCGCGCTCGAAGGTGCCCAGCACGGGGTCACCTCGAACGTTATTGCGCCGAGTATCGTCGTCGGGCAGCTTGCCGACCTCCCAATCGAGCAACTCGAACAGGTAGACGAGCACTTTGCCCGTATCGCGAAAGCGACACCGATGCGCGAACTCGGGCGCGAGGAGGATGTCGCCAACCTCGTCGCCTACCTCGCCTCCGAGCAGGCGAGCTACGTCACCGGCCAGGTCGTCGGTGTCACCGGCGGTATCGACCTCTTTACATTTTAGGCTCGTATCAGTGTCTGCCCCTCCAGAGACGCCTGAGGCCCGTCACGACGAGTCCGACCACGAACGTCACGACTGCCACGAGCAGGACCACCGACGGTGACCTGTCGACGACTGTCGCGCCGATGGCGGTGCCCAGCGCGGCAGCGACAGCGTGTACGAGGTCACTGTAGAGCGGACGGGCATCGAGCCAGGCCTCGGTACGGCGGTACCGGCTCCTGAGCGTGTCGAGTGCCACACCCGATGTACCGGTGCGAGGATAATATACCTGTTCCGTCAGTCGGGGTCTGACGTGGTGGTCTCGACCCACGTCTCGTGGTGGTCCACGACCGATGGCGGCGCGTCGTCGAGCACCGAGCGCGCCCGCCCGCACCACCGGCGGAACTGGTCGTCGTCGTGCCCGCGACAGTTCTCGACGAGCAACTCGAGGACCCGCAGCTGGTCCCGTGGCGCGTCGACCGTCTCGAAACTGTCGAGCGCCTGTCGCCAGTGGTCGCGGGCCACGTCGGTGTCACCCCGGTCTGCGGCGACCCGCCCGAGGAGCAGTCGACAGCGCCCGCGCTGGTGGGTCTTGTTCAGTTCCGCGAACAGTTCGCGGGCCAGCGTGGCCTGCTCCACGGCGCGGTCCGTATCGTCCCGGGCGAGCGCCAGTCGACCGAGCGCCAGCCGCGTCTTCCCGACCCCCGACCGGTCGTCACGGTCCTCGTCGGCCGACAGCGCCTCGTCGAGTCGCTCGCGGGCCTCGTCGTACGCCCCCCGGTGGCGCGCAACGGCAGCGAGTCCGCGAGAACTCTCGGCCATCCGCTCCGGGTGACCCCGGTCCCGCGCCAGGGACAGCGCCTCGCGGTAGTGCTCCGCGGCCCGGTCGAGGTTGCCCGCCACCCGCTCACAGTCGCCGAGACGCACGAGGTTGGCCACCTCGACCCTGTTGTCCCCGAGCTCCCGGACCAGCGTCAGGCTCCTTTCGAGGTGCTCGCGGGCCCGGTCGCAGGCACCACGGTAGACCGCCACCTCGCCGAGGTTGTGGCGACTGTAGGCCTCGCCGCTCCGGTCGTCGAGTCTCTGTGCCATCGACAGGGACTGCTCGTAGTGGTCCAGCGCCTCGTCGTAGTTACCCTGTCGTCGCGCGACGAGTCCGAGATTGCCGAGTGTCCGGGCCTGCTTGTACCGGTTCCCGAGTCGGCCCTGGATGTCGAGACACGCCCGGTAGTACTCGCGGGCGCGGTCGTACCGGTCCCGCTTCGACGCGACCGCACCGAGGAAGTTGAGCGTTCGCGCCTCCTGTCGTCTGTCGCCAACCGCCCGTACCATCTCGAGACTCCCGGTTGCGTCCTCGTGGGCCTGCTCGAACTGCCCCTGGTGGTACGCGATGCCGGCGATACCCAGGCGTATCCGCGACTCGAGGAGACGGTTGTCGGTCTCCCGGGCAATTTCGAGTGCCGTCCGGTACTGCTCGCGGGCGCGGTCGTACTCGCTTCGTCGTCGTGCGATGCTCCCGAGTCGGCGGTGTGCGCTCGCCTCGAGATTCCGCGCGCCGAGGCTGGCTGCCAGGTCCCGCTGTGTCCGTGTCGTCGCCTCGGCGCTGTCGAACTCGCTGCGGGCGACCTCGGCGTTCGCCCGCACGTCGAGGAGCCGACAGCGAACCCGGGACCCCTCGGGAGCGAGAGCCAGTCCCTCGCGAGCCTGCTCGGCGGCGTCCCGGTTCGCACCGGTTGCCCAGGAGGCCCGTGCGAGGTCCGCGTAGAGGGCCGCGAGCGTTCCGTCGTCGAGGGTGTCGTGTGCCAGCGCGAGTTCCAGTGCCCGCTCGTAGCTCTCGATGGCGACCTCGTGGCCGTAGGTGCCGAGCGCGCGCTCGCCGGCCTGTCGGTACTGTTCGATAGCCCGCGCGGGTCGACCGCCGGCCTCGTAGTGCTCCCCCAGGCGACCGTGGTACCGTTCGAGCGTGTCCTCGTGGACCGTCTCGATAGCCTCGGCGGCCTGCCGGTGACACTGTCTCCGGCGGTCGTCGGTCAGCGCCGCGAGCAGTTGCTCGCGGACCACGCCGTGAGCGAACGTGACTGTCCCGTCGGAGCGCTCCCAGAGTCTGCGGGCAACGAGACGGTCGACGGAGTCGCGCACGGCGGTCGCCGGGCGCTCGCTCGCGGCCACGAGTACCGGTACCGCGACCGTCTCGCCGAGCACCGCCCCGAGTTCGAGCACCGCCCGGTCGGGGTCGGGACAGGCGTCGATGCGGTCGGTGACCGCCTGTCCGACGGTGTCCGACAGGATACCCTCGTGGCCGGTCAACAGGTCGTCCGGAACGGGTCCCGGGCCGACCCTGTCCGCGAGTTCCCGACCCACCTCGGTCACGAACAGCGGGTTCCCGCCCGTCTGGTCGTGGACCTCGTCGAGCACGGCCGGTGGCACCCGGTCGACATCGAGCAGATGCCGGAGCAGATTGCGCACCGCCTCGCGGTCGAGCGGTCCCAGGTCGACGGTGACTGTCCGGCCGGGGGCGACCCTGTCCGCGAGCTCATCGACCGGGTGCTCGCTCGCGGGATCACCGGTCCGGGCGGTCACCACGAAAAGAACCGGAAGCGTCCACCGGGCGACCTCGTCGACGAGGTACTCGAACAGCGCGACGGTCGACTGGTCGGCCAGATGCAGGTCCTCGACGACGAGCACCACGGGCCGGTCCGCCGCGAGGTCGCGCAGGCGGTCGGCGATATCCGCGAACAGACTCCCGCGCTGGTCCTGGACTCCGCCGGCGTCGTCAGCCGCGAACACCTCGACATCGGCGAACACGTCAATTAACCCAGCGCCGGACGGGAGCGCGTCGAACAACTGCCGGAAGACGTGGTAGGGGGGTGTGATACCGTCGGTACAGTACCCTGCCGCCGTGACCGGCGACCGGTCTGCCCACCCCGGGAGACCGTCGAGAAACGTCTCGGCGAGCGTCGTCTTGCCGACACCCTGCGCCCCTGTCACGAACGCGACCTGTCCGCCCTTTGGTTCGAGTGTTCGGTAGGCCTCCTCGAGTCGGTGGAGTTCGTCGACCCGTCCGACGACAGCCTCACCGCGAACCCGTGCCGGGGTCTGGTCTGCCGGCACCAGCGACACGGGTGCCGACGCCGTCTCACCCTGTCCGAAGCGGATACAGACCGCCGACCCGTCGCCGGTCTGTCGTACCGTCAGGTCGGCGTCGGAGCTGTCGACCAGCCAGCGAACCAGCCACAGCCCCAGCCCGTCCAGGTGCTCCATCTCGCTTTCCGTTCCCCGCCGGAGTATCTCGACATCGCGGGCCGGGATACCGCCGGACGCGTCGGCCACGACCAGTCTGACCGTCCCCCGCTTCTGTTCGACCCGGACCTCGACACGGGTGTCCCGGGGTGACGGGGCGTGACGGACCGCGTTGTCGAGCAGTTCTGTGATTGCCGCCTCGATTCGCGGGTGGGCGGTGACGGTCACCGACTCGGGCAGCTCGACGGTAACGGGTGCTTCCGGATACCGTCCGGTGACCGTATCGACACCGCCCTCGACGGCCGCAACCAGGTCGACCTCGACGGTCTCGCGGACGTTCACGGCACGCTCGATGCGACGGACCTTCTCGCTGTGTGCCAGCATCCGTCCCGTCGCCGCGAGGATTTTCCGCGCCCGGGAGTCGAGGTCCCCGTCGAGTTCGTCCCGGAGCAGTTCGGCGTGTGCCTGTGCCACGTTCAACTCGTTGCGGACGTTGTGCCGGAACGCCCGACAGAGCACGTCTGTCAGGAGTTCGAGGTCACGTTCGCGGCGTCGGCGCTCGCTGATGTCCCGCAACACGCCGACCGACCGCTCGTGCTCGCCGGCCGGTTCCGCCGTTACAGTGAGGTTCGCCTCCGTCGACAGCACCGTCCCGTCCCGCGTCACCACCCGGAGCGGGACTGTCGCCGACGACCGGTCGTCCGTGGCCGCCACCTCGCGGAGTCGACCGGCGAGTCGCTCGTGGTCCCTCGACGGGACGAGTTCCGCCATCGACCGACCCACGAGTTCGTCACGCGCGTACCCGGTCCGGTCGACCATCGCCGCGTTGACCCGGGTCACCTGCAGGTCAGCGTCCAGCACGACCACCGGGTCGCCCACCTGCTCGACGAGCGGGTCCCGACTGTCCGGTGTCCCGTCGAGCACACAGACCGTCTCGTCTCGCCCGGGGACCGGTGTCACCGTGACTGTCACCGGGACCGGTCCGTCCGCACCCGCCAGCGCGACCTCGCAGTCGGTCACCCGACCGGCACAGACCGTCTGCCGGAACTCCGCCGCCGACAGCCCTTCTTGGCCCGCGACGAGTGACCCGATAGGACGCCCCTCGATATCGGCCGGGTGCCGGTCGAGCAGTGACTCACTCTCGCCCCGGACCGACCGGATCTCGCCGTCGGCCACCGACAGCACCACCGTGTCGCCCGACTGTGCCGGTGAGTCCCGTGACCGGACCGCCGACCGTGCACTGTCCTCAGAGCGTCCGTCATCCCCCGAGTCCCTGTCCACGTGTCCACATAGTGAGCGTTCGACAAAAATCCTCCACTCCGACGGGGGCAGGGGAGCCGTGCCCGTCGACACGCGCTGTCGCTCACCGGACGATGGTGACAGGCACCGCCGACCGGCGGGCGACCGTCTCGGCCACGCTGCCGAGCAGGACACGCG
>CAYZGA010000023.1:21315-24344 GCA_964477945.1 uncultured Halobacteriales archaeon | reverse complement strand
ACCGACTGTTCAGAACTCCGACAGCGAGCGCTGGTCACGCTCCTCGCGCTCGAACTCGGAGAGGGCGGCCTGTCCGCGCTCGGCGAGCACGTCCTGCGAGGTCTGCCAGGAGCGCCGGGCACAGGCGGGGAGTCGGTCGTGGTCGGCGACGAAACCCCGGAGAAACTCCCGGGTCGTCGGGTCGCCGGGGTAGCCACTGCCGACATCACCGTACTCCGCAGCGAGGTCGGCCACGTGGGCGTCGCGGTGGACCTTCGCGAGGATGCTCGCGGCACTCACTACCGGGTAGGTCTCGTCGGCCCCGTGTTCGGCCTGTAACACCGGGTGGTCGTCGAGCTGGTTGCCGACGCGGCGCTCGAACCGGACGGCGTTCGTGTCCGCCGCGTCGAGGTACACCGTCAGTTCGGTGTCCGTCGCGTGGTCCCCCGAGTCACCCGGGACGACAGCGGCGAGTGCGTCGGCGTGTGCGGTGACAGTCAGCCCGTTCATGTCGGTGTCGGGGTCGTCGATGCGCTCGACAGGGACCTCGACCACCGCGGTTGCGACTGCCCGCTCGCGTACCGTCTCCGCGAGTCCCTCCCGGCGCGGGGCGGTCAGCCGTTTCGAGTCCGCCACGTCCTCCGGGAGTCGCTCCGGGTCGGCCCGGACCGCCGCGGCGAACATCGAACCGAGCACCGGTCCCTTTCCGGCCTCGTCTATCCCGACGTGCACACCCTGTTTCCTGGCCGAGTCGACAATAAACTGTCGCGCTGCCCGCGGTTTGGCACGCTGATACACGTGCGCGAGCCAGGAGCGGAGCGGGACCTCCGGAGGGTGACCGGCGTTCGCTCCCGGACCGTCCGCAGGTTGCAGTCCCGACACACCAGGTGTCGTCTCGCATCCCGGCGCGCGGTCAGGTGTCGTCTCGCATCCCAGCCGCGCGCGCCCGCTCGAGAATCGTTTCGGCCTGCGTGACCAGCGGGGCGTCGATCATCTCGCCGTCGACGGTGAACACGCCCCGGTCGTCGGCCTCGGCCTCGTCACGGGCCGCGAGAACGCGCTCGGCCCAGTCGATATCCGTGGGGTCGGGCGAGAACGCCTCGTTGAGGACCGGTACCTGCGCGGGGTGGATGGCCATCTTGCCGTCGAACCCGAGCCCGCTGGCGAACTTCGCGTCGGCGGCGAGTCCGTCGGTGTCCTCGAAGTCGGTGTAGAGCGTGTCGATAGCGTCCACGCCGGCCCGGGCGGCCGCCAGCACGACCCGCTCCCGGGCGTAGAGTATCTCGGTTCCCTCCTCGGTCCGGGTGCAGCCGGCAACCGCCGAGAGGTCCTCGGCCCCGAGCAGGACGCCGTCGGTGGCCGCCACGTCGGCGACCGCCGGCGCGTCGAGCACGCCCCCGGGTGTCTCGAGGAGGGCGAGCACCGGCACGTCGAGTCCGTGCTCGGCAAGCGCGTCGGCGAGTCCCCGGACATCCGTGGCCGCCCTGACCTTCGGGAGCATCACACTGTCCGGCCCCGTCTCCAGCGCCGCCAGGTCGGCACGGCCACCGTCACCGAGCGGGTTGACCCGGACACAGACCTCGGCGTCGGTGTCCGCGTCGGTGACAGCCGTCGAGACTGCCTCGCGGGCCATCTCCTTTTGTCCCGGAACAACGGCATCTTCGAGGTCGAACACGACGACGTCGGCACCGGTGTCGGGTGCCTTTGCCATGAGGTCTGGCTGGTCGCCCGGCGAGAACAGCACGCTTCTGCGAACCATGCCTGCGGGTTCGACCCACGGGTGTATAGTCGTGGCGACCGCCCGCTCGACGAGTGACTGTGTCTCCACCTCGACACCGGTGAGCGGACCGATACTGTCAAGCAGCACTACCCGGGCCGCCTCGGGGTCGGGACACTGTGTGTGCTCAGACAACGAACCGTCCGGTGCTCGCGCGACCGGCACCGGTGACGCCGTTTGCTGTTGGTTCGGTACCTCTGTCTACCACCGTGACTCCACGCTATCCGGTCGCAGTCCGCGGCTCTGACCGGTGGCGGGGCTCACACCGGTCGGTCACCGTCCGTGGTTCCGGCCGACGACGATGCAGGTGACGGCACCGCCGAGCAGTCCCGCGAACACGCCGGGACGGTTTGTGACGTACCCGCCTGCCACCATCGCGAGCAACAGCCAGGGGGCGACGATAGCGAACCAGAACGCGAGCGTCCGGACACATCCGACCACGCCGTGACCGACACCCCGGACACGCGCCGATAGACCCGTGGGGGGCCGACGGGGGACCTCGTCGTAGCTCATACTATCACCTGGGGGTCGGACACCTAAACGACTGTTCGAGAGTCAAACACTCGTTTAAACTGTCGCGAGTGGTCACTCCCGTTCGTCGTCGCCGAGGAGTCGCTGCCGCAGGAGGTACGCCGCGCCGCCGAGTCCGGCCAGGGCGCTCGCCGGCCCGAACCCCGGCCCGGACCCGTCGGTGCCGTTCCCGTCATCCGGACTGCCGTCGTTCCCACCGTCTCCGTCGTCGGTGCCGTTCCCGTCACCCGGACCGCCGTCGTCCCCACCGTCACCGTCGTCGGTGCCGTTCCCGTCACCCGGACTACCGTCTCCGTCACCGGTGTTCCCGGCACTGATTTCGAGTGTCTGTGTCGCGGTGGCCTCCTGACCGGCGCTGTCGGTGACGGTCAACTCCACCGTGACGGTGCCGGGGTCGTCGTAGACGTGCGTGGTGACGGGTTCCTCGGTCGGTTCCTCGGTCCCCTCACCGAAGACCCAGTAGTACTCGACGATATCACCGGTGGACCCGGCGGCGTCGAAGATGACCGTCTCGCCCGGCTCCGGTTCGGACGGGGCCACCTCGAAGGCCGCCTCCGGCGCGGGGAGCGGGTCGGTGACGGCCACCTCGACCGTCGCGCTCGCGGTCCGGTCGAGCGTGTCCACGACCTGCAGTTCGACCACGCGGGTTCCGGACTCGTCGTATGCGCGGGTGGTCGTCGGGCCGTCGGTGGTGGTGTCGACGGTGCCGTCGCCGGTGAGGTCCCAGCGGTACTCGACGATG
>CAYZGA010000023.1:0-21215 GCA_964477945.1 uncultured Halobacteriales archaeon | reverse complement strand
TGAGGTCCCAGCGGTACTCGACGATGTCGCCGGTCGACCCGCTCGCGTCGAAGGTGACAACGTCACTCGTTGCCGGTTCCGCAGGGTCCACGTCGAAGACGGCGGTGAGCGTGGCGGGGTCAGTGACAGTGACAGTCCGACTGGTCTGGTCGGTGTCGCCGTCCGGGTCCTCGACAGTGAGGCTGACGGTCCGGTCGCCGCCACTACTGTAGGTAAACGCGGTCTGTGGGTCGGTGGTGGTGGTGTCGACGGTGCCGTCGCCGGTGAGGTCCCAGCGGTACTCGACGATGTCGCCGGTCGACCCGCCGGCGTCGAAGGTGACCGACTCGCCGGTCTCCGGGTCCGCGGGGGTCACATCGAAGGCGGCGGTGAGCGTGGTGGACTCGGTGACAGTGACCGTCTCACTGGCCTGGTCGGTGTCGCCGTCCGCGTTCTCGACGGTGACGGTGACGGTCCGGTCGCCGGCCTCGCCGTAAGTAAAGTCGGTCTGTGGGTCGGTGGTGGTGGTGTCGACGGTGCCGTCGCCGGTGAGGTCCCAGCGGTACTCGACGATGTCACCGGTCGACCCGCCGGCGTCGAATGTGACCGACTCGCCGGTCTCCGGGTCCGTGGGCTCCACGTCGAGGACTGCGTCGAGTTGCGGCGTGTCCCTGACGGTGACGGTCTGACCCGCCTGGTCGGTGTCGCCGTCCCCGTCCTCGACGGTGAGGGTGACAGTCCGGTCGCCGGCACTCTCGTAGGTAAAGTCGGTCTGTGGGTCGGTGGTGGTCGTATCGACGGTGCCGTCGCCGGTGAGGTCCCAGCGGTACTCGGTGATGTTCCCGGTGGAGTCGCTCGCGTCGAAGGTGGCCGGCTCACCGGCCGCGGGTTCGGCGGGCGTGACGTCGAACGCCGCCGACGGGGTCTGGGCGCCGGTTACCGTCACCTCTCCCCGTTCGCCCGTGGTGTCGTACAGGTTGTCCTCGGTCGACTGTACCCCGAATATCTCCGCGAACTCGATGGGGCTCTGCCCGCCACTCTCCCCCCTGAGTGTCACACTACCGATGGTAATCTCCGGTGCCCCACTGTAAGCGTTGTCGAGGAGCGCAGTCTCGAACACCGCTGTCTGCCCGTCGTCCTCGATCTCCGATTTCGATGTCGACTCCCCCCTGTCGAGGGTGATCTCCTCGAAGGTGACGACCGCGGGGTCGACGGTCAGCTCGAACTCGTACGCGTTGATACCCTCCTCGGCCCCGAGCACGACGACATCGACATCGACTGTCGACCCGGCGGTCACCGTCACCTGGTCCGGGTCGAACGCGATAGTCGCCTCGAGGCCGCTGTCCTGTCCGCCGGCAGTCGACACGCCGACGCTCCCGGCGACTGCCACGCCGAGCGCCTGCAACGCTTCGCGCCGACTCGTCGTCCACCGCGATGTCATCCGGTCACCTCCCGACCGCTGTGCGTGCCAGCACCTCGGACAGGTGATGTCTGTTGTTCCGCTGTCGAGGGCTGTGGGTTCCAGGGCGCTCCGAATCTCATGTTCGTCGGCCCGTACACAGGGGACAGGTATAAATATTGCAAACCGCCGAGACAATCGTCGCAGTTCGACGCGTGTGCGCTCTCGTGGTTGCGTCGCTCGAACGTATCGGCGTTCTGTGAGTCTGCGCGCCCGGTGGTCGGCCCACGCATCTCGTGACACGGAGTCCCCTCCCGTCCCGTTCCGGTCGAAGACGTACCTCGTGGGTGGCAAGCACGCGGCGCTGTTCGGCCGGGTGACAGCCCGCCTGTTGTCCCGGAAATCCGACAGGTCGATACTCCCGGCAGTCGGCGCGACCAGTCGCCGTTGAGGACCGGTACGCTCGTTCTCGGGTTCTCTCTTCCCCCCGGTCTGTTCCTCTGTCGAACAGGTCTCTCGACCCGTTACCGTGTTCGAAATACCGGTAGATTCATAAGGTGGGCGGATATATCCGAATCCACGATGTCATCGTCAGAACTATCGGATTTGGTAAAGAGCAAACCAGTCCTGCTGGGTCTGCTCGTGGTACTGGGGGCAGGTTTGCTGGCCGTCGGGGGACCAGCGGTCGCAGCAGACAGTCCGGCACCGACACAGGACGGCGTGGATACGGCACAGAACAACAACACAGTCAATCTCACGCTCGAACCCGCAAACGGAAAACTCACCCCGGGCTTGGTTCCGGGTGAGCCACAGCAGTACGAGTTGGTTGTCGAGGGTGCCGTCGACGGCATCTCGGCGTACAACGCCACGATATCTATCGAAGACAGCAATGTCGCGAACATAACCGGATTCGAGGAGCAGTTCGAACAACCCGTGGCAAACGGTACGGACGACCTGAGCAAGAGCGAAATCCTGGACGGCGGGTCGACGCTCAGTCTCCGGACCGCACTCGGAAACTCGACGTACGACGGTGCCGAGGAGATCGTCGTCGCGGACGTGTTCATCCAGGCGAACGCGTCGGCGTTCCCCGGTCAGGGTACACTCGCTCTCAACCAGTGGAACCTGACCACGAGCAACGTCGAGGTCCGTGACAACACGTCCGGTGTCGAACCGTACCAGAACGGTGCTGTCGGACTCGCACCGCAGGATGTCGCCTGGTTCGACGTGAACGGTAACGGCAATCCGGCGGCTGATGTGAACGGTGATGGACTGCTCGGCGATGTGCGAGGGGATAACGGCGCGGTGAACCTGTTCGACGCTCTGGAGCTGTTCGACAGCCGTAACGCGGTCAACACCGAGGAGTTCACCCCGTACTTCGATTTCACACAGGACGAGGCGGTCAATCTCTTCGACGCCCTGCAGCTGTTCGACGAGCGAAACCAGCGAACGTGATCCGATAGACGGACCCCCGGTTCGTCCGTGTTCCGACTGCTGCTCCGTTGTCGCAATCTGATGGGCAACCCTTTACTCACCGACCGAGTACAAACGGAACAAGAACAATGAACACACGTCTTTTCTTGCTCTCACTGTCTGCGGGACTTCTCGTACTAGCGCTCGCTGCCCCCGCAATAACCGCCAGTACAGAACCGGTGGACAGCGAGACACCGACTGCCGGGGTAGGAGCTACACAGGACCCAGCAACGGCTGACGCGGCGTCGAACTTCTCGGTGACAGTGACAGACACAAACGCACCGCTACCTGAGGGCGAGTCACTGCTGGTGAACGCGACTGTCCAGAACACCGGGGCTATCGAGGGCACACAGACGGTCACACTGGACGCTGGCGAACTCGGTACCGACTCGACGACAGTGACGCTGAACGGAAGCGAGTCGACGACGGAGACGCTCTCTGTGGCGACTGGGGCGGGTGACACGGGTGAGTACACCGCCACAGTGTCCAGCGAGAACGACAGCGACGAGGCGGACGTGACGGTCGTTCCGAGCGTCACAGTCGACATCCGGGAACCCGAACAGGAGCGGGCCGCGACAGCACCGGTCCCGCTCGATATCGCCATCGAGGGACCAGACGAGGGTCTCAGCACGTTCAATATCACCTTCGAGATAAACCAGACCGCGAGTTCGGTAAACGCCTCGTTCACCGAGACCAGTTTCAACAGGAGCGGTCTCGACAGGTCGACAATCGAAGACGACGGCTCGCAGGCGAGGCTCGCGACGGCACTGCTGAGCAACGACTACGGCCCGGCCGAGGAGCTGGTCGTCGCACAGTTGACCCTGGTTACCGACGCGCCCGGAACTGTCGTGGTCGAAGCAGTCGCGGCAGACGTTGTCGGTGAGGACAGCTCGCCATCGTACGCGGCCACGTTCGACCACGGAAATCTCACGACTGTGGAACAACCGCCGCCGTTTCCGGGTTCGAACAGTCACCCGGCCGATCTGACGGGTGACGGATTACACGGGGATGTCGACGGGAACGGCGAGGTGAACCTGTTCGACGCGCTCACACTGTTCGACAATCGCAACAGTATCGCCGACGAGGACGTCCACTTTTTCAAGTTCTCCGACAGCAACCCCGACACAGTGACCCTCTTCGACGCCCTGCAGTTGTTCGACGAGCGAAACGCGCGCAGTCCCTGACCCGACGCCCGTGGCTGTTGTCCGGGGTGATACTGACCGTCCCGTTGGACACAGCGGTCGACGAACCCTGTCGACTGCACTCTCCGCCCAGGTCCTGTCGGACGCCTGTCTTTCGCCCGGACGTCGTGGTGGTGTATCAGCACTCGGGTACACTGCGCTGACGGCCGTAGCGGCAGTCTGTGACGCGTATCCCCGTCGTACATTCAACTCTACCACACTTTGCCGAACACACAAAGTACTTAACGTACCTGCCAGAACAGACTGACGACGGGGAATGGTATCTCCGTTCCCCCGGAACGACAGAGCCTACCCCCCGAAGACAACACAACACATGAACGAACGCAAACTGTTCACAGTCTCTCTCGCCATCCTGCTTGGAATGGCTATGCTGGCACTCGCGGTGCCAGCGGTGGCCGCCCAGGATAGCCCAGGAGACGGAAACGTTACCGTCTCGCTGGATCCGGTCGATGGTGAGGTGACACAAGGAGAGGTACAGACATACGAGGTAGTCGTAACTGACGCCGACAACGGCATCGGCGCCTTCGAACTCAACGTCAGTGTCGCCGACACCAGCGTCGGAACAATCGACGGGTACGGCCTGACGGCCCCCGTCAACGAGTCCGGCGACGGTGCGTTCGACAACTCGTCGTTCACCGACGAGACGCTGAGCCTGCAGGTCGCGCTCGGTAACGAGTCTCACGACGCGAGCGTGACCGACGGCACCGCGTTCACCATCGCGACGGTGGACGTGGCGGCGGCCGGCTCGGCACCTGCCGGACCGGTCGACGTCTCGGTCGACCCGATCGACGCCGGCAACGAGATCGCCGAACCGCAGGTCGGTCAGGGCGGTCCCGGTCCCGGTGACGACTTCTACAGCGCGAGCCTGAGCGGTGGCACGTTCGAGGTCGTCGAGGAACCCGTGGTCAACGTCAATCTCGAGCCCGGCGACGCTCTCGCCGCGCCTGACGACCAGGTTTCGTACACGCTCCAGTTCGACCGCATCACGGGCGAGTTCAACGACAGCACCCCGCTGGGCGGTTACATCGTCGACCTGGCGGTCGACGGGAGTGTCGCCCAGTTCAACCAGAGCGCCACGAACGCCACGCTCGGTCGGAGTACGCTCGTCTCTGATGTGAACGTCACCGACGGTGGCAGTGGGCTCACCCTGAACGTCGGGTACGAGGCACCCGATCCCCCGGAACAGCCGACGACGAGCTTCGACGCCGCGGAGGTTGTTCTCGACACGCTCGATGTCAACCCCGGAACGTCGACCGCGGTCACGTTCCCCGATAGGGTTCAGCCGGGCGACGAGAACAACAACCCGTACCCCGCGAACGCCACGTCCTCGGGGCTCGAGGTCAACTTCGACATGAACGTCGACTTCAACGACCAGGAGCTCAACTCCGACGGGAGCGTGACCGTCGAGAACGTCGAGTCCGACGACGAGCCGGCAGCAGTCGTCGTGACCTACCCCGACGGCGGTGACCTCGTCATCGCCGGTCTGACGACCGGCACGTTCGCCGGTGAGAACGTCGATGTCACCATCGAAGACGACGGCGGGCTCACCGAGACCGGCGGCGTGGTCAACGGTAGCCACACCGCACACATTCTGCCGACCAGTGGCCTGAGTCAGTCATACAGTATCGGCGACACCGTCTCGCAGGCGACGGCCGGCAACATCCTGGACAACGAGCAGGCGGTGGTCACCGTCCCCGGTATCGAGAATCTCGAGGGTAACGACATCTCCGTCGGTGGGACCGACGGCAGTGGGTTGACCATCGGCGACACCTACCCAGTGAACGTGCGTGACCTGTTCGAGACGCCGGGTAGTATCTACACTGGGTCAGACATCGGACTCCCGAGTTCTGCAGATGCTTTCGACCAGCGGTACGCGAACCTCACGAGCGGGAGCCACGTCGGTCTCGTCGGTCTCCCCTTGGTCGACGAGGACGACACGTACAACTGGCTCTCCGACATCGATGGGTCGTACCCGGTTGACCCGCGTTCGGGCACGCTGCTGAACTTCCAGCGCGATCAGCCCTCGCAGACGGTCACCATCTCGTTCGACCAGCAGTTTGTCGGTCAGAACGTGACGCTGAACTACACCGAGGCAGTGGAGCACGGGCTCCAACTCGACCCATCGCGAATCAACGTGACTGCCGCGGAGAACGTCTCCGCGAACGATGTGGACGTTGAGCTTCTCACCTCGGCCGCGCAGGGTGGGAGCGGTCCCTCGGACTCGGACGTGATAATCGCACTCGACACCTCCGGCTCGATGGGCGGTAACAAGCTCACCCAGGCAAAGGAGGGCGCGAAGACGCTCGTCGACACGCTCAGTGAAGATACGAGCGTCGGTCTCGTCGAGTTCTCCAGCAGCGGGTCGCTCGTCGCCCCGCTCGGCACCGACAAGGAAGCGGTCAAAACTGCTATCGACAACCTGAGCGCCACTGGGTCGACGGCGATGTCCCAGGGTATCAATATCTCCCAGGACGAGCTGGAGACAAACGGTACCAGCTCCGAGCAGTTCATGATCGTGCTCGGTGACGGTTCGCCCAACGTCGGTACGCCCAACCTGACGGGTCCTGCGGCGACCCGCGCAGGGGCTGCGGACGCGCGAAACGTTGACGACCTGACCGCGCAGGGTGACGGAACGACCATCGTTTCGCTGGCCTACGGTTCGGGTGCCAACGAGGCACTGATGGAGGACATCGCCAGTCCGCCAAAGAACAACAACGGCCAGGTCGACTCCCTGGACGAGAACGCCTTCCGTGGCGACCAGGACGACATCGACGAGGTCTTCGGCTCTATCGGCACCCTGCTGACCAACCAGCCAGGCCTGCTCAACATCAGCGTCCCGAGCGCGACCGGTAACCCGAACATCGAGCTCGAGCTGGTGTACGAGGCAATCGACCCCGTCGAGGGGCTGAGTGTCGACGAGCCGAACGCCATCGACTACGAGACGGACCTCCGTCTCGAACTCCCGAACGGTAACGAGTTCCGTGACAACTTCGTCGTCTTCGAGGCCGGTGCAACCGGCATCTCGCCACAGGACGCCGTCGACACGGACTTCCTCGGTGAGCCCACCGAGAACACCGACCTCCAGTCGAACATCGAAAACTCGAGTGCCGCGGACGGTGCTGCCAACCCCGGTTCGTTCCTGGTCTGGCAGAACCAGCGCGTCACCTTCGACGCCATAGATAACGGCGACACGGTCGACATCTTCAACGTCGGAACGACCACCGTCGAGCGCAACGGCAGCGATGTCGAGATCTACGAGCTCGGCTCGAAGGTGCCCGACGACCAGGTCGGATTCTCCGACACGGCACCCGGCCAGGTCGCGAACCTCAACACTAGCAACCTGACCGCCGGCCAGCGGTACTTCGTCACGTTCGGCGGAGACCAGGACAACGCGGCGGTGCTCGATGTCCGGCCGCTGAACCTGGACGCGAGCGCACCCGACACGGTTCCGTTCGCCGACCAGAGTCAGACCCTCGAGATTCCGGTTACCTCCGACGACACCACCGGCGGTGACGTCGAGGCGTGGGTTTCGTTCGAGGGTGACAACGTCAGTGATGTCGTCCACGTCGAGCGCGACACGCTCACCGGTAGCGGAGACCGGACGCTCGAGGTCCAGCCCGACTTCGACCTCGTCGGTCCGGGTAACTACACGGTTACCGTGCTCCACACCGAGTCCGGTGTGACCACGACGGCAGAGTTCGAGATTCTGCCGCCGGCACCCGGTCCGGTGATCGAGGAGGCCGACGACGTCGAGATCAACTCGCCGGACCTGCTCGACCCCGGTGAGACCGGCGAGTTCGACCGCGGTGACATCGTCCCGATCGACCTCACGCTGGAGGGTGGTAACGTCGCCACGCTCACGTTCGGTAGTGAGGACGAACCGGACCAGAACCTCGAGGTTTCCGCGACGGTCTACGACCCGACCTGGAGCCCCGGTGACGGGCCGACCGACATCACGGTCTACCTGAACACCTACCAGATCGGTGAGGGAATGGTCGAGGACGGTGCCGGCTTCTCGGCGAACGATCCGAATTGGAACACCAACGACGGAGCGCCGAACGCCCAGCACGGGTTCTTCACCAACCCGGCAGACAGCACCTCGGCGCTGCTTCCGGCAGGCCTGAATCCGGAACGGTCGGTGAACGTCTTCGCCGGTGACTCCATCGACATCTACGGTGGGTCGCAGGGCGGTGCCGTTCTCTCCGCCGGCGAGCGAGACGACGAGGGCGAGTTCCCCGGTATTCGCTACGACCTGCACGTGGCCGGAGACTTCTCGCCACACACCGCTCCCGGCGTCGACCGTGACGACGTGAACCAGCTCGACATCGAGCAGCGCTCGACCACCGGCTTCCGGTACTGGAAAGCGCTCTCGGAGGGCGAGAACGCGCTCAACGTCTCGGCTATCAACACCGTCGACGATATCTACGACGCCGCGGCGGAGGGCATCCTCACCCCGCTCGACGTCGAGGACGGGAACTTCGCGGACCACATCGCCCAGAACGAGTTCCTCATCGTGCAGGCGAACACGACCGGTATCGAGGGCGTGCTGAAGGAGGCCGCTGACCGCGCAGGAATGCCGACTCAGCGGTTCGTCACGTTCAACGGTCCCAACGACGACGACGTGTCGCTGGAGTTCCAGAACGCGACGACACGCAGACTCGACCGTTACGACGGCAGTGCCTACGGTCCGAACACGCTGCTGCAGTACGCGTTCGACATCATCGAGAACGAGTCCGCGTTCACCGACCGCATCGGTGACGCCGGTCCGAACGAGGAGCTCCAGCTCCCGAGTCGGATCGACCCGACGCTGGACCGTCTCGGTGCCTTTGCACGGGACGAGAGCGGTGACACGAACCTGGACGAGTTCTACATCCCGTACCAGCTCGACCCCGCCACCACGGCCGGGCTGCCGAACGCGACCGCTCCGGTGACCATCTCCGGTGTGCCGGGCGACAACATCGTGTTCGACAGCACCACGCTGTTCGAGCCGACCGGCGGTGAGCAGGACGGGGTCAACGACAACCCGGTCCCGCGCAGAGTCAACCCGGCGCTGGCAGAGAACAGTCTCGGGTTCAACGAGAGTGCGCCGAACGGTACGAACCTCGTGTCCACTCCGACGAACGGGCTCAACTACGTGGACCAGCTGCTCACGTTCGACGACGTGCATCTGGGTCCCGCAGGGCTCGAAGTGCCGCCGGTGCAGAACTACACGCTGACCGGTACGAGCACGCTCGCGCCCGGCGCGACGCTATCGCTCGAACTGATCACCGATGTCGGTGAGAACACGCAGTTCTTCAAGGAGCTGCCCGCGGACGCAGTGGAGGACGAGATCGTCCTGACCGAGGGCGGCCCCAACGGGCTGACCGAGTTCAGCGCGACGGTCGACTTCAACCTGTCCCGGAACACCAGCGTGGAGAACCTGCCGAACACCGAGTTCAGCACCGACGTCACGCTGAACGGCTCCAGCAGCGGACTCGTCGACATCGACGACCAGCCCGGTGTCGTGCTGGCCCAGCCGACGGTCCAAGAGTTCACGCTCAACGACCAGCGCAGTGATGGCAACGTGGTGCAGATCGCGGCCTTCGAGGCCAACCGCATCGCAAGCATCACTATCGAGGACGCCGACGGTAACGTCCTCGGCTCCACTGGTCCGCTCGAGCGCGAGCTTCAGGAGCAGTTCAACGTGGTGCTGGACCAGCCAATCACCGAGAACCAGGAAGTGACCGCAGTGGCCGAGATCGTCAAGCCCGAGGTCGGCGAGACCTTCCCCGAGGATAGCGAAGAGACCGCGACGATCAACGTCGAGGACGAGGGTGCTCCCTTCTTCCAGGTGAGCGACCTCAGCCCGACGGCCGCCACGGTCACGGTCGGTGACGACGTCCAGGTGTCCGCGACCGTCGAGAACACTGGCGACACCGAGGGGACCCAGTCGGTCTCCCTGTCGGTCAGTGGCCTCGGCGAGCTGGCAACCCAGGAGATAACCCTCGGTCCCGGCGAGAGCCAGACCGTGGACTTCGCGGCTGTCAGCACCGAGGGTGTCGACCCCGGTAGCTACGAGCACACGGTGGCCAGCGCGAACACCAGTTCGACTGGGTCGCTGGTCATCGAGTCACAGCCCGAACCGCCCGAGCCCGCCAACTTCCAGATTGTCACGGTCACGCCCGAGTCGGCAACCGCCACTCAGGGTGACACCGTTACGGTGACCGCGACGATCCAGAACACCGGCGAGGCAGAGGCAACCCAGACGGTGACGCTCGACATCAACGGTATCAACTTCAGCTCCGACCTGACCCTCGCCGGTAGCGAGGCCAGTTCGGTCAGCTTCGACGTGGATACCAGCGGTGTCGACCCCGGCGACTACAACCACGTTGTCGAAACCGAGAACGCCTCGTTCGAGGGTGACCTCACCATCGAGGAGATGCAGCCTCAGGACGACAACGACAGCGACAACGCCAGCGACAACGGTGACGGCTCCGGGCCTGGCTTCGGTGTGGCTATCGCCATGCTTGCCCTGCTCGGCGCTGCACTGCTGGCGATGCGTCGCCGCGTCGACGAGTAAGCCGACCCCGTCGGCTCTCCGTACCGCCCGCTAACCACACACCTTCTCATTCTTTTTTGCCGACCAGTGGCGACGCCGTGGTCCGGCGAGACTCTGTCTCCGAGTTCGCCCGACGGACCCCCAAGCCGTCTGCCCGATCTATTAGTTTGCGGACACCCGTACGCGACGGTCAGGAATACGCAAAACACTTACCTTGTCTTTGTAAACAGCCAGCCAACGGATACCCTTGCGGGGACACAGACAATGGTACACAATGATTCGTAGAACGTTCGTATCAGTCTCGCTGACAGTCATCGTTGCAGCTATCGTGCTCGCGGTGGCCGTGCCGGGGGTTGTGGCACAGGACACGCCAGACGGCGAGGTGGAGGTCAGACTGTCGCCGGAACAGGGTGCCGCGGACGAGGGCGAGACCCGGGCGTACGAGGTGGTCGTCGTGGACGCAGCCGAGGGCATCGGGGCTTACGAACTCAACGTCAGCGTGGACGATACCGGTGTGGGCCAGATCGTCGACTACGAGCTGGCCGCCACACAGGGACCGAACTTTCCGATCGACGGCTCACAGATAACCGCGGACAACGGGACGCTGGCGCTGGAGGTGGCGCTGGGTGACCGTGCTCACGACGCGAACCAGACGGCAGGTGCGGCGTTCACCGTCGCCACGGTGGCGGTGGCGGCGGTCGGTGGGTTGAACGAGTCGACGAACCTCACCGTCGACTCCGTCGAGAACGGGTTCGAGGTGGCCAAACCTGACGTCGGACTGGGTAACGACTCCACGGAGGGGTTCTACGACGTGCCGAATCTGCCCGCGGAGAGTTTCTTTCTGGTCTCAGAGGAGCCGTTCCGGACAGAGGTGGACCTGTCTCTCGAACCGGCAAGCGCACAGGCGGCCCCCGGTGAGACGGCCACCTACGAGGTGGTCCTGAACAACTCACGGGAGGGGCTCAGCGGTTACCGAAACGTGGAGATCAGCATCGACGACCCCGGAGCCGCGCAGTTTGTCGACTTCGTGGAGACCGCAACCGAGACCGTCGGTGGGGGGCAACCGCCGGACAGTCAGACCACAATCCGGGCCGCCGACGGCACACCCGCCGACGAGGGACCGCTGTTCACGATGAACGCGACGCTCAACGACGGGGCCTTTGGCGAGCGCGACGAGGTGGTCATCGCCGAACTCGAGACGGCGGCAACCGGGGCGCTCGGGACCGAGACGGGGGTGAACGTCACCGCCCAGCCGGTTCTGCTGGACAGCAGCGGACAGCGGTACCTGACCCGGTCGCTGTCGGGGGCGGAGTACCGGGTGACAGCGGACCTGCGCGCGTCACTGCCCGACCAGCGGTTCGGTGACGCCGTCGGTGGCGTTCAGGCGACCGTCGAGGGGGTCGACACCGCCGGTGTCGAGGGGGCGTTGCTGGTGACCTACGAGAACGAGACAACGGGCGAGACAGTCGTCGCCGGACTCGAAACCGGCGAGTTCGACAACGAGTCGGTGCCGGTGGTCATCGAGGACACGCGCGGGTTCTCCCCTGGCGCGGATGGCCGCCTGGTCGGGACCTACACAGTTCAGATACTGCTGGCCGACCAGTTGAGCAGCGCTTACGCGCCCGGGGACCCGCTCTCGGCGGCGACGAACAGCAGCGTCGTCGAGCGCTCGTCGGCCAGGCTCGTCGAGCCGTCGATTCCGGAGCTCGACGGTCTCGACGTGTCGGTTCTCGAAGGACTGACCGTCGCGGACGGCTACCCGCTGAACGAGCGTGCCATCTTCGACGCGCCGGGGAGTATCTACGAGCGCTCGGGAATCTCACTGCCGCCGACGGCCACAGACGCCGACGAGCGGTACGCGCCGGTCGCCGCCGGCCAGCACGTCGGACTCGGTGGGTTGCCGGTCCAGACAGAGACCTACGGGTGGGCAGGGTCGCTACTTGGGTTCCAGACCGACCGCCCGGAGCAGGTGGTCGCGGTCTCGTTTGCCGGTGACGAGACCAGCCCGGTCACGCTGTCGTTCGACGAGGCCGCGGCACACGGGTTGCGCGTCGCCGAGGTCGGGACCGTCGCGGGTGAGAACATCCCCGCGGACGCGTACGACCTGACTCTCGGGGACAACGGGACCGAACTGGTCGTCACGTTCGACGAGAGCGCGGTCGGGCCCGCGAGTCCGACGCTGTGGGTTCAGCTGTTCTGGGCCGCACAGGACCCGGTCGAGGGACTCGCTGTCGACGAGCCGAACGGGATCGACTACGAGACCGACCACCGTGTCCGGTCGAGCGGTAACCAGGCCCGCGACAACTTCGTCGTTCTCGAGGCGGGGCGAACGGGGATCTCTCACGCCGACACCGACGGCGGGTTCCTCGGCGAACCGACCGCAGAGACCGACCTCAAGGCGGACATCGAACTCGACGGGGCCGCAAACGGCACCGCGAACAGCGGCGCATTTCTCGTCTGGCAGAACCAGCGGGTCAGTTTCGAGACCGCCGCCCGCGGGAACACGGTCGACATCTTCGAGGTCGGGACCACCACCGTCGAGCGAAACGGCAGCGAGGTCGAGGTCTACGAACTCGGCGCGAAGGTGCCCAACGACCAGGTCGGGTTCGCCGACACGGCACCCGGGCAGGTCGCGAACCTCAACACCAGCAACCTGACCGCCGGCCAGCGGTACTTTGTCACGTTCGGCGGGAACAGTACGGCGGCGGTCGTGCTCGACGTCCGGTCGCTCGACCTCGCGGCCAGCACGCCCGGGAGTGTCCGGTTCGACGAACAGAACCGGACACTCCCGGTCGCGGTCACCTCCGACGACACGACCGGCGGTGCAGTCGAGGCCTGGTTCCACCACGAGGGGACCAACGTGAGCGATGTCGTCCACGTCGAGCGGGACAGCCTGACCGGGAGCGGGAACCGGGAACTCGAGGTGGTGCCGTCGGTGGACCTCGTGGGACCGGGCAACTACACTGTCACCGTCCGTCACGCGGAGTCGGGCGTGGTCACGACGACCGAGTTCGAGATCGAACAGGCACCGTCGCCGCCGCCGGTCGTGCCGGCCGACGACGTCAACATCGTCTCGCCGGACCTGCTCGACCCGGCCGAATCCGGCATCTTCGACCGTGGTGACATCGTCCCGATCGAACTCGAACTCGAGGGGGGCAACGTCGCCACGGTCACGTTCGGCGGTGCCGACGAGCAGAACGTCGCCGCACACGCCACCGTCTACGACCCGACCTTCGACGCGGGCGAGAACGAGACGACCCTGACGGTCTATCTCAACACCTACCAGGTCGGGCACGGCTACATCGAGTCCGGCACGGGTGACCTCGTCCCCAACCGGCCCAGTTGGCGGTCGCCGGGTGACTGGGAGGACCGCCAGCACGGTTTCTTCACGGACCCGAGAGACAGCAGCACCGCGCTGCTGGACCCCGCCTTTCTCGACCGCGAGCACAACGCCTACGTCAACGAGACGACGGTCATCTACGGCGGGTCGCAGGGCGGGGCCGTTCTCTCACCCGGTGACGTCCAGACGGGCGCGGACGGCGAGTTCCCCGGTCTCCGGTACGACCTGCACGTCGCCGGGAACCGCTCGCCACACACCGCTCCCGGGGTCGACCGTGACGACGTGAACGCGCTCGACATCGAACAGCGCGCCACCGAGCAGGTCACCCCGCTGGTGGCCCCCGGCGAGGGCGACACCGCGCTCGATGTCGACAACCTGAGTAGCGTTGCCGACATCAACAATCTGGTTGAGCAGGGACTCGTCACGGAACTGGAGACCGAGGAAGAGGACCAGGGCGGGTTCGGCGGTCCCGTCGAGGTCTACAACGACACCATCGCAGAGAACGACTTCCTCGTCGTCAGGTACGAGGCGTCCGGAATCGAGGGCGTGATACACGAGGCCGTCGAGCGCAGCGAGAACCTGAGCGTCGGGGCTTTCCTCGACCGGCGGGACGGCAACATCACGGCGGAGTTCACTACCGCGACGGAGGCGAGTCTGCCCCGGGTGCCCGGGTCACTGCTCCGGTACACGCTCAACTTCTTCGAGAACGCGGCCACGTACGCGAACCGCGTCGGTGAACCGACCGAGAACGTCGAACTGGTCGAACCCGACCAGGTCGTGGCGGACCTGCCGGTCGAGCGTGTGCTCGCCGG
Source organism: uncultured Halobacteriales archaeon (assembly GCA_964477945.1). Classification (GTDB taxonomy): domain Archaea; phylum Halobacteriota; class Halobacteria; order Halobacteriales; family Haloarculaceae; genus Halovenus. The sequence continues at coordinate 6,475 of CAYZGA010000023.1, read as the reverse complement.
CACCGACGCGAACGGGAACCTGAACGAGTTCGTCGTCCCGTACAAACTCGAACCGGGCGACGAACTGCTCGACGACAGAGTCGACGCGGACGAGGTCACCTTCGAGGCCGGGTTCACCTTCGACACCGACTTCTCGCTCGAACCCGGCGGCGGTGAGCAGGCGGAGGTGGCCGACATCTGGGGCGAGCCGAACATCCCGGTCCGGTACAACCCGCCACTGAGCAACGGCAGTCTCGGCACCGAGACAGTCGAACGTATCGACTTCGTGACGCCGGCGGTCAGTCTCGACGACAGGCACGTCGGGCCGGCGGGTCTCGCGGTGCCGCCCGTGGCGAACTACACCCTCACCGGCACCACGACGGCGGCCCCCGGGACGACACTCGACATCGAGATGATAACCGACGTCGGCGAGGACACGCAGTTTACCCGGGAGTTCACCGGTATCGAGACGACAGAACAGCCCGGCAGCGCACGCGCCAACTGGTCGGTGACCGTCGACTTCTCGACGGCCAGAGACGGTGTCGACACGCTGCCCGGGACGAGCTTCGAGACCACCATCACGCGGAGTGACGGCACCGCACTCGCCGGCGGCAACGTCTCCGGGCAGGTGCTCGGGGTCCCCGCCGTCGAGACGTTCAGCGTCACCGACCAGCGGACCGCCGAGGTGCTGACCGTCGCGGCCTACGAGGCCAACCGGCGCTCCCGGATTGTCGTCGAGGACGCCGACGGAACGGTTCTCGGCACCAGCGAGGTTCTCGACCGGAGCCGCCACGAGAACGTCCCCGTCGTCCTGGAAGACCCGGTCGAGAGCAACCAGGCGGTGACCGTGGTAGCGGAGATCGTCGAACCCGAGGTCGGCGAGGTGCTGGCAGAGGAGACCGTCGAGATTAGCGTCGAGGACGCCGGCGCACCCTTCTTCCAGGTGAGTGACCTCGCTCCGACGGCCGCATCGGTCGCGGTCGGCGACGAGGTCGAGGTCTCCGCGACGGTCACGAACGCCGGCGGGACCGAGGGGACACAGGCGGTCACACTGTCGGTGACCGGTCTGGGTGACCTGGCCGAGGAGACGGTGACCCTCGGGCCGGGCGAGAGTCAGACCGTGGCGTTCGACCCGGTCGGTACCGGCGACGTCGCGCCCGGCAACTACGAGCACAGGGTGGCCAGCGCGAACAGCAGTCAGACCGGGTCGCTGGTCGTCGACCCCGAGTCGGAACCGCCCGAGCCCGCCGCGTTCGAACTGGTACAGGTCAGCCCCGCCGCGAACACGGTTGTCCAGAACGACACCATCGTGGTGGACGTGACGGTCCAGAACACCGGCGAGGCCGAGGCGACAGAGACAGTGACACTCGATGTCGACGGTATCGTGCGCGAGGAGACGGTGACACTCGCCGGCGGCGAGGTGGCGGCGCTCACCTTCGAGACGACCACCGAGGGACTCGCCGCACAGGAGTACACGTACCTCGTCTCGACGCCGGCGGACTCTGTCGAGGGGACGCTCACCGTCACGGTACCGACACCCGCCGACGACGGCACCGAGTCCGACGACAACACCAGCGAGGACGACGCCGACGGCGGCGGTGCCGGGTTTGGTGTGCCCGTCGCCGCGCTGGCGCTGCTGGGTGCTGCGCTGCTCGCCGCCCGGCGGCGAGACTGACCCCCGGTGCCGGCACCCGGCTGTCCCGGTCGCGCGCGCCTGCGTGTCAGTACCAACGCTTATCGCCGGGCCACCGTTATGTCCGGTGATGGCGCGCCCCCTCGACACCGAGGAGGTCACGGCAATCTACGATGACCTCGTCGACACGTACCAGCTGGAGTGGCGCCGGCGGGACCACCGGAGTATGCACCTGGAGTACTACGACGAGGCCCACCAGGCGGCCGGTGCGGCGGCGAGAAACACGATACGGCTGCTCGCGGAGGCGGCAGGTGTCGAGGGCGACGAGCGCGTGCTCGACATCGGGTGTGGTGCCGGCGAGGACGCGGTCTGGCTGGCGCAGGCCCGCGGCGCGACGGTCCTCGGGGTCGACATCGGCGCACAGCAGCTCGAACTGGCGCGGGAGACAGCCGAGAGCCGCGGGGTCGCCGACCGGGTCACGTTCGCACAGGACGACTTCCACGAGCTGTCGAGCGTTCCGGACGACTCGATGGACCTGGTCTGGGGGCTGGAGGCGGTGTCGCACTCGCCGGACCGGGCGCGCGTGCTCGAACAGGCCCGGCGTGTCCTGGTTGCCGACGGCCGGGTCGCGTTCACCGACGTCTTCCTGCGCGAGCCGACCGACGACGACCGGGTCCGCGAGGCCGAGGACGCCTTCGGTCTCCGGCTCGGGACCGTCGACAGTTTCGAGCAGACCATCGAGGCGGCCGGGTTCGAGAACGTCAGTGTCACCGACGAGACAGACGGTGTCCGCCCGTGCACGGAGAACCGCCGGCAGTTCGCCCGGTACGCCCACCTCCTCGGACGGGCGCTCGGGCCGCTCGGGCTCTTCTCGGAGCGACAGATGGCGGCGTTTCGCGGCTCCTCGCGGATGCACGACCTCGTCGAGACCGGCGTCGTCGGCTATTACGTCGTCACCGCGGACCTGGCGTGAGTCGCCGCACCCGCTCGTCGAGAGTCACGCACGACCGTATCAGTCGTTTTCCTTGCGTGTGAGCAGCCGCACTAGGAGCAACCCGGCGACGAGGACGTACACGGCAGTCGCCGGCAGGAGGAGCGACCTGGCGAGTACGGCGACAGCCGCGACGTACGAGATACCGAGCAACAGGCACAGGAACCCGCCGATGACGAGGCGGTCGATGTCGGCCATACCGGGCGGCTACCGCTCGTCGACGGGGACAAACGACTGCGTCTCCGGGCCGACGTACTCGCCGCGGGGTCGGATGAGGCGGTTGTCCGCCTGGTACTCGAAGATGTGTGCGAGCCAGCCGCCGGCCCGGGACATCGCGAAGATAGGGGTGTACATGTCGATGGGGATGCCGAGCTGGTAGTAGACCGACCCCGAGTAGAAGTCGACGTTCGGGGCGATACCCTTCTCGTGGAGGTCCCGTTCCTCGGTGAGCACGTCGGTGATGATTCCGGTGTACTCGAGCCACCGGGTCTCGCCGGAGGCCGTGGCGAGGTCCTCGAGTTTCGTGCGGAGTATCCTCGCCCGGGGGTCGGTGACGTTGTAGACGCGGTGGCCCCAGCCGGGGATTCGCTCGCCGCGGTCGACCGCGTCCTCGACCCACTCGCGGGCGGTCATCTCACTCTCGTCGAGGTCGAACAGCGTCTCCATGACGTCCTGATTTGCGCCGCCGTGGAGCGGTCCCGACAGCGCCCCGATGCCGCCGGTGACCGAACTGTAGACGTCGGCGAACGTCGATGCGATGACGATACCGGCGAACGTCGACGCGTTGAGTCCGTGGTCGGCGTGGAGTGTCAGCGCCATGTCGAACGTCTCGGCGGCGACCTCACCGGGTTCCTCACCGGTCAGCATGTAAAGGAAGTTGGGGGCGTGGGAGAGGTCCTCGCGGGGTTCGACCGGGTCCCTGCCACGGCGCAGTCGGTCGTAGGTGGCGAGAATCGTCGGAATCTTGGCGACGATACGGCGTCCCTTGCGCCGCGCGGCGTCGGCGTCACGGGGGTCCGCACCCGGGTCGGGGTCCGTGGCCGAGAGCATCGACACGCCGGTCCGGAGCGCCGCCATCGGTTGCTCGTCGGCGGCCGCCAGTGTGTCCAGCGCGCTGACCACGGTCCCGTCGACGGCCCGCTCGCCGGCGAGCGCTGTCCGAAACGTCTCGAGTTCGTCCCTGTCCGGGAGTGTCCCGTGCCAGAGCAGGTACAGCACCTCCTCGTAACTCGCCCCCGCCGCGAGTGCCTCGATATCGTACCCCCGGTAGACCAGCGTTCCGGTGTCACCGTCGATGTGACTGAGTGCGGACTCCGCGACGGCCACACCTTCGAGCCCCTTTGCGAGTTCCTCTGTCATGGTTACTGTTCCCGTGGCCGCCTGATAAATCATTATAATCCGGCCGGTTTCGCGTCGGTTTCGACCCGCGTTATCGCCGGGCTTTTTCACCTGCCACGCCAACAGTGGGTATGTCAGTCCCCATCGACCCGGAGCAGTTGACCGCGGCGGATATCGGGGAGAAGCGAGCGACACTGGAGATGGACCACGGGCCGGCCGTCGAGTTCGTCCGGGAGTGCTGTCTCGACGCGGGCTTCGGTGTTCCCGTCGAGTTCTCGCCGTCGACGGTACTCAACAAGAAGATCGACGCCGACCGTGACCCGTACTATGTGCTCGGGGCGTGCAATCCGGAGATGGCAGACCGCGCACTCGACGGCTCCGACCAGCGCATGGGCGGCCTGTTCCCGTGTAACGTCATCGTCTGGGAGCGTGACCCGGGTATCCAGCAGGTTTATCACGTCTCTATCATGCGCATCGCCCGGCTGGTCGGGATGGCCCCCGACGACGAGGAGTGGGCCGACATCGTCGCGGACACGGGCGAACTGGTCGATGACCTGTTCGAGCGAGTCGAAGCGGGGCCCTGAGACCGCTCCGGTGCGGTCCGTGACGCCACCGAGACTCAAACCCCGGTTTTAGTCACCCAAATCAGTTTATACTGCGACCCTGTACATATCGGCATGAGAGACCTGACGCGACGCGACGTGCTTGCCGGGACGACGGCGCTGGGGGCCGTTGCCCTGGCAGGGTGTGTCGCCAGTGACTCCGACGACGGAGACGACGGCGGCAACGGGAACAGCGAACCGGAGAGCGAGGACGAGACCGACCCCGGAACCGAGAACCGGACCGAAGACGAGAGCGACAACACCGACGAGACCGACGAGACGCTCGAACTGGTCGAGACGTCGTTTATCTCCGGAGCGGTCGAGCAGACATCGAACGACAGGGCCGAGGCGACCATCACCGACGGGGCGGTCACGGTCACCGGGGCGGTTCCGGTTTCGACCCCCTGCCACGAGGCGGTCCTCTCGGACGCCTCACTGGAGGGCGGTCGACTGTCGGTGACCGTCGACGTCGAGGACACGAACGAGGGGCAGACCTGTACGCAGGTCATCAGTTCCGTCGAGTACGAGGCGACACTCACGTTCTCGCAGGCGCTCGCCGACCTGTCGCCGTTCTCGTCGGTCACCGTCGAGCACGGCGGTCAGAGCGGGACGGTCCACACCATCTCCGAGACGGGTGTCGTCGCCGGCGACGGACAGGGTGGTCGACCGGGCGGCAGTGGTGACGGCGAGGCCAGGGCGACAGTGCTCGGACACTCCATCACGACAGTCGAGACGAGCTGTACCAGCGGTGCCGGCGAGGAACGGCAGGTCGTGACAGATACCGACTTCTCCCGGAGTGACGGTGTCGTCACCGTCTCAGAGTCGCTGACCGCATCGACCCCCTGCCACGAGGCGTACATCGAGCGGGTCGGCTACGACGACGGCACGCTCTCGCTGACCGTCGGTGTGGAGGACACCCTCGAGGAGGGCCAGTACTGCACGCAGTGTATCGCGGAGATTCAGTACGAGGCGAGCGTCGAGGTTGCCGCCGAGGCGAGCGTCGGGACCGTCTCGGTGACACATCGCGGTCTCGAGGCGAGTCGGTCGGCATCGTCCCCGTAGTGCGGGACTCGACGCACCTGCTGGCTGCCGGGGTCGGCCCGACTCCGGGCGGGACAGACCGGCGAGATACCCGCCGTGGAACACTGTCCACCCCGAATCACAGGGGATAACTTCCGTGCCCCGTAACCCTATTCGATGAGTCAGCAACTGCCGGACGTGCAGGCGACGAGTCCGGACGTGGAGGTTGGACTGAACCGCGTCGGAGTCACAGGTGTCGAGAAACTCGTCGAGGTGGCCCGGCCCGAGAGGCGCCCGGTCGTGTTGATGGCCGACTTCGAGGTGTACGTCGATCTCCCCTCGTGGCGAAAGGGTGCGGATATGAGCCGGAACATGGAGGTTGTCGACGAGATACTCGAGACGGCAGTCAGCGAGCCGACCTACCGCGTCGAGGATGTCTGTGGTGACGCCGCCGAGCGACTGCTGGAGAAACACGAGTACACGACACAGACCGAGGTCCGGATGGAGGCCGAGTACGTCACCCGCGAGCGGACCCCCGTCTCGGACCAGCCGACCCAGCACGCCGCGGATATCATCGCGGGCGCGACCGCCACCGAGGACGGCACCCGCGCCGAGGTTGGTGCCCGGGTCACCGGGATGACCGTCTGTCCCTGTTCCCAGGGGATGTCCGCGACGCGGGCACGCGAGACGCTGCGGAATCTGCAGGTCGACGAGGGCACTATCGAGCGGTTCCTGGAGCAGGCCCCACAGACCGGCCACTCCCAGCGCGGTCACGCGACGCTCACCGTCGAGGCCGACGGTGCCCCCGAGGTCGATATCCGCGAACTGATCGACGTCGCACGCGACGCGATGAGCGCGCGCATCTACAACCTCGCCAAGCGCCCCGACGAGGACCACATGACAATCGAGGCA
>CAYZGA010000022.1:0-25114 GCA_964477945.1 uncultured Halobacteriales archaeon | reverse complement strand
TCGAAGACCGCCTCGACACGTCCGTCGTCGAGGTTGCGGACCCACCCGTCGACGCCGTGCTCGCGGGCGGTGTCCCGTGTCGTCGCCCGGGAGGCCACCCCCTGGACCGTCCCCGAGACGAACACGTGTGCCCGCGCTCGCTCAGTCATACCCGCTTGTTGACTCCTCGCGAGAAAAACACTCCCGGTGGTCTGCTGTGTGGCTCTCCGAAACTGCCGGTCACCGCCGAAAGGCGTTTGCGCGGGCCGCGACAACTCTGCTCATGGGACTCGACGACCTCACGGCGGACGTGGAGGACAGCTACTCGGACCTCGGCGAGGAGGTGACAGTCGACCTCGACCGGGAGACGCGCAACGAACTGGCGATGCTCTCCGTGGCGCTCGACCCCGATGACACGGACGAACTGCTGCGACGGGCGCTGCATATGTTCTTCCAGACCGCCGTCGAGACTGGCCGTCTGGACTTCAACCTCCGGGGAAGCCACGGGGTCACGTACGACGAGTACCTCTCTGGTATGACCTTCGAGGAGATGGCCGGCGGCAACCAGTTCCCGCAGCCCCAGCAGAACGACGACCGCCGCTACCAGTTCTGAGCGAACGGACTCCATCCGACGTGCTGGCGAGGAACACTCATTTGACCGTGGCTGTAAAATCGACACGCAATGACGAGTGTCAAGGAGTTTCGTGTCGAACGACCGCCGACCGACGACACGCTCGGGCGGGGCGCGTTCGCGTTCACCGACGACTACTCGGTGTTCGACTGGGGGAAGATGCCCGACGCCATCCACGACAAGGGGGGGTCGCTGTGCACGATGGGGGCGTTCAACTTCGAGCTACTCGAGAGCGCCGGTGTGCCCACACACTACCGCGGTGTGCACGCCGACGAGGTGGTCGACCTGGAGACGGCGCTCGCGACGGGCGACCCGCCAACAGCGATGGCGATCGACCTGACCCGGACACCCGAGTTGCCCGTCGAGAACGACAGTTACGACTACGATGCGTACTTCGAGGCAACCGGCGCACACTACCTGGTCCCCCTCGAGGTGGTCTTTCGTAACCGCGTCCCGGTGGGGTCGTCGCTGCGCGAGCGCGCCACGCCCGGTGACGTCGGGCTCTCGCTCTCGGGGTGGCCCGACGAGGCGGTCGACCTGCCCGAACCCGTTGTGGAGTTCTCCACGAAGTTCGAACAACAGGACCGCTATCTCGACCGGACAGCGGCGGCACGTATCGCGGGCACGGCACCACTCGACGCGCTCGAATCGGTCGCCCGCGAGGTGAACCGACTGGTCACCGAGCGCGCCGAGCGCGCGGGCCTGGTCCACCAGGACGGCAAGATCGAGTGTCTCTACCACGACGGTGAGGTTCGCGTCGCCGACGTGGTCGGCACGTTCGACGAGAACCGCTTCGCCTACGACAGCCAGCAGGTCTCGAAGGAGGTGTTGCGCCGGTACTACAGGCACACCCAGTCCGAGTGGGTCGAGGCCGTCTCCGCGGCAAAGAAACGTGCGAGACAGGAGACCGTCACAGACTGGCGGGCGCTCTGCGAGCGGGACCCGGAACCGCTTCCGGCACACGTCGTCGAGGCCGTCCGGGACCTCTACTGTGCCGGGACGAACGCCTACATCGGGACCCGGGCCTTCGACGCCCCGTCGCTGGACGTGACCGTCGATGTCGCCCGGAACCTCGTGTGACTGCGAGTCACTACGAACGAGCAACCGCGTGACAGGAGCGTCGCCGCCACCGGTGTCGACCGCGGTGACAGTGCCGGTCGTCCGGAGCACGACCCGTGCGAATGTATATATCATGTCCGCCCATTCTCGGAGTTAGCATGAGACGACGAAAGTTCGTGCTCGCGGTATCCACACTGACGCTCGGGGTCGCCGGGTGTCTCGGCGGCGGGGACGGCGACACAGATAGTCCGGAGACGGTTGTCGAGGCGTGGTACGAACTGGAGGCCGACGCCGGTGGCCGGACCGTCTCCGACCTGCAGGACGACGCTGAGGGGCTGTTACACAGTGAGTCACCCATACTCCAGTCACTACAGGCGATCAGTCAGGAACAGAACGAGACAGACGAGCAGGATGTCTCACTCGACAGCGTCGAGACAGCGCTCGTCCAGGAGGACCTGAGCGAGAGCGACCTCGATGCGGAGTTCCCGTTTGTGTTCAACAATCCGGACTCCGAGTTCGCCATCGGCGACGAGGGGAAAGTCGCCATCGCCGAGGAGAACGCTCTCGTCGAGGCCAGCGTCGAGCGTTCCGGCGCGAACGTCTCCGAGGAGGAACGGTCGACAACTGACCAGTGGCTGACCGCAACAGAGGACGGCGACTGGCAACTCGTTATCTCGCGCAATCCGCCGTGAGACTGGTTGTGGCGTGTGACTCACTCCTCGTCGCGGAGGACGCCGGCCCGCCGCTCGAACTCGGCCCGCGAGAGTTCGCCGCGCGCGAACCGCGACTCCAGTTCCTCTATCGGCGTCCGGGAGTTGCCTTCGGTGTCGGCCCCACCTTCGCTGGTCTTCTCGGGGTAGAGCACCCCGACGATACCCAGCCCCGTCGGCAGGACGAACCCGAACCCGACGACGAAGGCGACCCAGAACGACTCGACGCCGACCGCGAGCAGGCCGAACGCCGCCGCGAGCGTGAGCGCCGAGATACCGCCGGAAACCAGCAACGCGGCCGTGTGCCTGTCGCCGGGCAGCGAGTCACGTCGCCCGAGTGTCCCGGAGGAGGCGCTCATCGTCGCCCCCCCGCCGACACGGCCACGTCCGCGATAGTCGGTGACGATCTGACGCCGGCGGCAGGCGCACCCCGGGTCGAGTCGGAGCGGTTTCGCTTCGAGTCGAGTGGGAGTCGGTCTGTGACTTCCATATTGAATCGAACGGCGAGCTACCAGTTCAGATTTTCACCAAGATGTTGGGGTCACCCGTTTCATCGACGCCGGTCGCGTCCCGTGGCTCATCCCCGCATCGGTTGGCGCGTCGAACGGGGGTTGCCCGACCCGTGTCCCCCGGCAGTCGACCGCAGGTCGGTCAGACACCGGGAAAGAACCGGCCATGGAACCCGAACGGTTCCGCGTGCGGGAGGTGAGCGCGGGCGCGCACATCGAGCGTGGCGGCGTCGAACACGAGCAGGTCCGTCCGCCCGCGGTCGGTGTCCAGCGCCGTCGCCAGCACCACCCCGTCGTCCTCGGCGTCGCCGTCGGGTCGCTGGACGGGGAGCGGTTCCTCGACGTAGGTCGAGCGCTCCCACCACTCGTGGGCGGTCCCTGTCTCGCAGTCAATCTTGACCAGTCCACTCGCTCCCTCGCGGTCCGTGACCTGCCCGTACACGTAGCGGTGCTCCCAACCGACGCGGTCCCGGGGAACCCGGGGCAGTTCGAGTCCGCCGTCGTACAGCCGTGACCGCTCGACAGCCCCGTTCGACAGGTCGATGCGGTGGCGGACCAGAAAGCCGTCGGGGATGTCGGGGAACGCCTCGCCGTCGAGTTCGTCCATCGACATGGCGTGGATGACCTCGGAGTCCGGAAACTCGACGATGTCGAGCACGACGTCGCCGCCGTCGAGGTAGGCGTTGACGTGGTGGAAGGTAAACGAGGCGTCGACGGTCGGTTCGGCGACGAGTTCACCGGTGTCGCGGTCGACGACCAGTATCCGTGTCGGTTCGTCGGGTCGCCAGTCGAGTATGTCGACCGGTCCCTGCGAGAAGGGGCTGAGCGCGCGCAGCAGTGACAGCACCAGCGGCGACTCGACCAGAACGACGTGGTCGCTGGTGACACTGCAGTCGTGGATGTAGGCCGGGCCGCGGGCCTCCAGTGAGGCGATGCGCTCGCGCTCGCGACTCCCGGCGGGCACCCGGTAGAGGTGGTATCGCGGGGTCAGACCGAACTGTGTGCTGAACCCGACCAGCTCGTCGCGGTGGGGGTCGTCGACGAGGTGGGCCGCGGTGACCTGCTCGGGCAGGTCGTCGTCGAACCTGAACTCGCCGCGTGTCGCGAGCGTCTCGACGTCGAACGCGACCCGGCGCGGCACCTCGGTGAACGCGACGAACTCGCCGTCGACGCGGGCGACGTGGACGTTCGCGTTGTCGGTCGGTTCCGGCGGTCCGAACGAACCCGTCACCTCACGGAGTCGCTTCCAGCGACTCTGCGCGTCGCTCCCGAACTGGCCGACGAGCTCCCCCGCTTCCGCCCGCTCGTACGCGTCTGTCCGGAGAAACCGGTTCGAGTAAGTGACCTCACCGTCGGCAAAGGCGTACCGCCGGAGCATCGCCAGCCCGTCGAACCAGTGGTCGACCCGGTCGCCGCCCGCCTCGAAACGTCCCGGCCCGTTGCGCACGAGTGTCCCCGACAGCCAGTCCGGAATCGTCCCCTCGACCGCCGGACTGTAGTCCTGACACTCCTCTGTCAGCGTTCGAAATCCCAGTCCCCGTTCAGTCACAACCCGGTTTCGACTGGTACCAACATAACCTGTGTGGATTGCCGGTTACCGGATGGGGCTCCTCCGAACAGACGCTACCAGCCGAACCGGTCAGTTTCGAGACCAGACGCCACCGGACAGGTCGGTCAGACTCCGGGGAAGAACCGACCGTGGAACCCGAACGGTTCGGCGTGTGGCAGGGGTGCCCGGGCCTGCACCGACAGCGTCTCGGCGTCGAACACGAGCAGGTCCGTTCGGTCGTCGTCGGCGTCGAGTGCCGTCGCCAGCACGACCCCGTCGTCCTCGGCGTCGCCACCGGGTCGCTGGACGGGGAGCGGTTCCTCGACGTAGGTCGAGCGCTCCCACCACTCGCTGGCGGTCCCGGTCTCGCAGTCGACCTTCACGAGTCCGTTTGCCCCGTCGCGGTCCGTGACCTGCCCGTACGCGTAGCGGTGCTCCCGACCGACGCAGTCCCGGGGAACCCGCGGGAGTTCGAGCCCGCCGTCGTACAACTGTGACCGGTCGACAGCGTCGTTCGACAGGTCGATGCGGTACCGGACGAGACGACCGTCGGGCACGTCCGGGAACCCCTCACCGTCGAGTTCGTCCATCGACATCCCGTCGACGATGTCGGCGTTCGGGAACTCGACGATATCGAGCACGAGTTCGCCGTCGTCGAGGTAGGCGTTGACGTGATGAAAGGCGAACGCGGCGTCGACGGTCGGCTGTGCGACGAGTTCGCCGGTGTCGCGCTCGACGACCAGTATCCGTGTCGGCTCGTCGGGTCGCCAGTCGAGCATGTCGACCGGGCCCTGTGAGAACGGGCTGAGCGCGCGCAGCAGTGACAGCACCAGCGGCGACTCCACGAGGACGACGTGGTCGCTGGTGACACTGCAGTCGTGGATATAGGCCGGACCGCGAGCCTCCAGTGAGGTGATGCGCTCGCGCTCGCGGCTCCCGGCGGGCACCCGGTAGAGGTGGTACTGGTGTGTCCGGCCGAACTGGGTGCTGAACCCGACCAGTTCGTCGCGGTGTGGGTCGTCGACGAGGTGGGCCGCGGTGACGTGTTCGGTCAGGTCGTCGTCGAACCTGAACTCGCCGCGGGTCGCGAGCGTCTCCGGGTCGAACGCCACCCGGCGGGGCGACTCGGTGAGCGCGACGAACTCGCCGTCGACGCGGGCGACGTGGACGTTCGCGTTGTCGGTCGGTTCCGGCGGCCCGAGCGAGGTGACCAGGTCGCGGAGGCGCTGTCGGTTGCTCCGCGTGTCGGTCCCGAACTGGCCGGTGAGTTCGCCGTCCATCGCGTCCTCGTAGGCCTCTGTCCGGAGAAACCGGTTCGAGTAAGTGACCTCGCCGTCGGCAAAGGCGTACCGCCGGAGCATCGCCAGCCCGTCGAACCAGTGGTTGACCCGCTCGCCGTCGACCTCGAAGCGTCCCGGCCCGTTGCGCACGAGCGTCCCCGACAGCCAGTCCGGAATCGTCCCCTCGACTGTTGGGTGGTAGTCGTCGCGCTCGGTGGTCAGCGAGCGAAACCCGGGCGATTGTAGTCTCACACACATCGTTGGGCTGGGGGCGGTATCAGTGCTGTGCGCGATTGCAGTAGCTCTGCGTTACCGACGACCCGCCACGCGTCCGCCGCGCACTGAACAGTCGTCCGGTCGAGCACGACGGCCGGAGTCCCCGTGTTGCGAACCGCCGGTGACGTGTCGGCACACACCGGCGAACAGGTTTGGACTGTGGGCCGGACGCGGGATAACACCGGTGACGGGCCAAGAGCGAAGTGCGCGCAACGACAAGGTGGGATGTGAAGCAGTTCGAGCGCAAGCAGTTACTGGAGCGCATCGAGCGCGAGAGCGCAACCGTCGGGGCGTCCATCCCCGACCAGATAACGGTGCAGGGCGAGGAGATCGACCTGCGGGAGTTCGTCTTCGAGATTCGTCGTCGCGACACCGTTCCTCGCGGCGAGCGCGAGCGCGTCGAGAACGCAAAACGGAATCTTCGGCGCGAGCGCCTCCAGCGCAAACAGCGCATCGAGGATGGCGACATCACCCGCGAGGAGGGCGAGCGCCTCGCCGAGGCGATTATCGGACTCGACCGGGCGCTGAACGAACTCGAGAATCTCGCTGTCGACGTCGAGGCCGAGGCACAGGCACAGGAGACGGCCGACCGCAAGCGCTGGACGAAGTTCCTCCAGAAGGCGCTCGGCCACGCCGACGACGAGAGCGGTCACGGTGCGCGGGGACGAGGTCCCTGACGTCTTGACCGCAACTCATTAGCCCCGCGACAGCAACGGACACACGTGACAGAGCGCTCTGGTCCGGTTGTCGAGACCTACACCGGCGGACGGTTCGCCCCGTTCGACCCCGACCCCGCAGACGTGCGCCTGCGAGACATCGCGGCGGGTCTCGCCCACACCTGCCGGTTCAGCGGTCACTGCCAGCAGTTCTACAGCGTCGCCCAGCACTCGCTGCACGTGAGCCGGGAGTTCGACGACCCTCGTCTGGAACTGTTCGGCCTGCTCCACGATGCCGGCGAGGCGTACCTCGGTGACATCCCCCGACCGATAAAGGCCGAGTTCGACGGTATCGAGACCAGGGAGGCCGATATCCGCGACGCCGTCTGGACTGCCTTCGGTGTCGACCCGCCGACCCCCGGCGAGTGGGAGCGGGTGATGACGGCCGACGACCGCCTGCTCGCCTGCGAGGCCGACCGGCTGCTCGCCGACGGCTCGTGGGCCGAGCAACCCCCCAACCTCGACTACGACCTGCGGGCCGGGGACATCGGGACCGTCCGCGAGCGGTTCCGCTCGCGGGGTGACCGCCTGCTCGCGAGACTCGACGGACGGGACCCGACGGTCTGACCCGCTTCCGCCGACCGGAAGGCCCAGACAGCGCGAGCGCGTAGGTATGGTACGAACACATGAGTCGCAACGACGAGGTCGCGGCCCGACTGGAGGAGTTTGCCGACCTGCTGGAGGCACAGGATACCGAGTACAAGCCCCGGGCATACCGGAACGCCGCGGAGAGTGTCCGCGAGCTGTCGGCGGCAATCGAGGGGTTGGCCGCCGACGGCGAGGAGCGTGTCGCACAGCTCGACGCGGTGGGTGACGCTATCTCCGCGAAGATAGTCGAGTACGTCGAGACCGGCGAGATCGAGGAACTCGAGCGGCTGCGGGCGGAACTGCCCGTCGAGATGGGCGCGCTGACCCGCGTCGAGGGTGTCGGTCCGAAGACTGTCGGGACACTGTACGAGGAACTCGGCGTTCGGACACTCGACGACCTGGAGGCGGCCGCCGAGGCCGGCGAGATACGCGACCTCTACGGGTTCGGCCCGAAAACGGAGCAGAACATCCTCGACGGTATCGACTTCGCCCGGGAGACACACGGGCGGCAACTGCTGGCAAAGGCGCTCCCGCGGGCCGACCGTGTCCGCTCGTTTCTGTCGGGGGTCGACGCCGTCGAACAGGTCGAACTCGGCGGCTCTATCCGGCGACACAGGCCGACGGTCGGGGACGTGGACGTGCTCGTCGCCAGCACCGAGGGCGAACGGGTCGTCGACGCGTTCACCGACTGGGCGGCGCTCGACCGCGTTATCGAGGCCGGGACCGGCAAGGCGAGTGTCCGCGTGGACGACGTGCGGGTTGACCTCCGGGTGGTCGACCCCGCCGAGTTCGGGGCCGCCCTGCAGTACTTCACGGGGAGCAAGAGCCACAACGTCGCCGTTCGCAACCGCGCTATCGAGCGCGGGCTGAAGCTAAACGAGTACGGTGTCTTCGACGTCTCGTCGGTCGACGACCCCGACACCGGCCAGCGGGTCGGCGAGCGCGTCGCCGGACCCGACGAGGCGGCGGTGTACGCAGCCCTCGAGATGGACCCGGTCCCGCCGGAGCTGCGCGAGGACCGCGGCGAGGTGGCGGCAGCCGCCGCGGGGACCCTCCCGGACCTCGTCACCCGCGAGGCGGTGCGCGGTGACCTGCACAGCCACACCAACTGGTCGGACGGCGCGGCCAGCATCGCGGAGATGGTCGCGGGAGCCGCCGCGGTTGACCACGAGTACGTCGCAATCACCGACCACGCGACCGGTCCCGGTATGGTCGGCGGTGTCGGACTCACCGACGACAAACTCCGGGAGCAACTTCCGGCGATCCGCGAGGCCGACGACGAGGCCGACATCGCGGTGCTCGCTGGCGTCGAGGCGAACATCGGCACCGACGGCGAGGTGTCCGTCGCCGACGACGTGCTGGCGGCCCTCGATATTGTGGTGGCCTCGCCCCACGCCGGACTGGACGGTGACGGCACCGACCGGCTCGTGGCCGCCGCCAGCCACCCCGAGGTGGATATCGTCGGCCACCCGACGGGCAGAAAGCTGAACAGCCGACCCGGGATGACCGTCGACGTGGGGCGACTCGCGACTGTCGCGGCCGAGCACGACACCGCTCTCGAGGTGAACGCCAGCCCGTACCGACTCGACCTCCGGGGGAGCGCGGCCCAGACAGCCATCGAGGCCGGCGCGAACGTCGTCGTCGACACCGACGCCCACGCGCCCGACGGCTACCAGCAACTCCGGTACGGTGTCGCCACCGCCCGCCGCGGCTGGGCCGAACCCGGCGACGTTCTGAACACCCGGACCGTCGAGGAACTGCGCTCCACGCTGGAGTGACGACTGTCCGGCCGCGACGGTGACACACCGCAGTTTGCGGGAGCATCACCGCGAGCGCGATATCACCCGACCGGTCAGGGACCGGCGTGGTCTGGGGGACCGTTGCCGTGTGGACCGCCTGCCCACGGCGGCGGTCCGCGCTCGCGGTACTGCTCGCCGTCGACGGCGAACACGTCACCCTCGGTTCCGTCCGTCTCGACGGTCAGCGTGACAGTCTGCCCGACCAGTCCATCGAACTCGGCACGGATCGTCTCGACTGTTCCGTCACCGTCGAGGTCCGTCTCGGCCGTCGTGTTGCTCGTGTACCACTCCGCGCCGATGTCGATGGCCAACCCGTCGAGGCGGTAGTCCTCGCCGGCCGAGGCCTCGAGTGTCCCGCTGACGGTCACCCTCGTCTCGTTGTCCGCGTCGTCTCCGCGTTCGGTCTCGCGTGCGCTCCTCTCGTCGTCATCGCGTTCGACCTCGCGCACGGTCCCGTCGTCGGCGCGAATCTCGACCTCCCGGACTGCGCTGTCGTCTGTGAGTTCGACCTCGTAGACAGGGACTCCGTTCTCACGTTCGAGCTCGATCTCGAGCACGGTCCCGTTTGCCTCGCGGGTCGCGATCTCCTGTGCCTCCTGCACGGTCAGCTCTACCTCGTCCGGCGAGACCGACCCAGCGGAGTCGTTCTCGAACTCCCCGTCGGTTTCGGGACTCGTGTCCGTGTCTGGACCGTCCTGTGCTGTCAGTGTTTGTCCCTGCGTGCCGATGACTGCACCCGTTGCGAGCATCGCCGCAACACCGAGCGCGACCGCCACGGTCAGCAGGTTCAGATCTTGTACTGTTTCTCGCATACTGCGGTTGTCCGTACGACCGGTGGGGATATGAGTACCACAGACGCTTTCGTACGATTTCACCTGAAAGCATCGCTCTCCGGGTGATTTTCGGTCACTGCGCTCGACCCAGGCGCACGGGACCGAACGATATTTGATTCGGGCGCACAGTGTAACTCACAGTGTGAGCAGGGCCGTTACCGACCTCGCCCGCGACACGGGCGCAATCGTCGCCGACTCGTTGCTCTCCCGTGGACCGCCACCGTGGGCGCGTGAGTCGGGGGAACCGGACCGAGCAGTTGTTCTCTCGATTGTCTTGCTGGGTGTCACGGTTCTGCTCCTGGGTGTAGCTGTGCTCCTCCTCTGGCGTCGGCAGACGGGTGACCCGTCTCCCACGGAGAGTGAGCGCACAGACGCCGGGCAACCGGACGAGTCGACCGAGGTGAGTGAACTCGACCGAATCAAACAGATCGACGACACCGTCAGCGGGCGACTTCCACAACAGGAGATAGTCGAACAGACCGACTGGAGCGAGGCGAAGGTGAGCCGCGTCGTGTCGCGCCTGGCCGAGGACGGGCAACTCGAGAAGATCCGAATCGGACGGCAGAATTTCATCCAGATAAACGCCGAGGACTCCACTCAGGGAGAGTCGGAGAACCGGCCCGCCGCGTAGTCGGGCGAGCGGACCCAGGCCGTCTGCCACCGACTGAACCGGCGAGAGCGACGACTCCACGTCACGAGTCGACTGGACCTCTTGTGACCACCGGGTCGTCAGGTGCACACCGGCGACGACCCCGTGACTGCTCGCGTATCAACCCGGTCGCGGTATCGCGCGGCGGTCGACTCTCGTCGGGTTGTTTTACTTCCAGGTTGCTGTTAACGGGGCTTTATGTGGGAGGGGGCACAATCAGAAAGTATGGCAACAGACGAAGACCTTCAGGAGCTACCGGGCGTGGGTCCGGCGACAGCGGAGAAACTCACAGACAACGGGTTCGAGAGTTTCCAGGGTATCGCGGTGGCGAGCCCGGGGGAGCTCTCGAACACGGCAGACATCGGCGAGTCGAGTGCGGCGGACATCATCAGCGCGGCCCGCGACGCGGCGGATATCGGCGGGTTCGAGAGCGGGGCAACAGTACTGGAGCGCCGCGAGCAGATCGGCAAACTCACCTGGGGACCGGACGATGTCGACGACCTGCTCGGCGGGGGTGTCGAGACACAGTCCATCACCGAGGTGTACGGCGAGTTCGGCTCCGGCAAATCGCAGGTGACCCACCAGCTGTCGGTCAACGTCCAGTTACCGGCCGAGCACGGCGGGCTGGAGGGGAGTGCTATCTTCATCGACTCCGAGGACACCTTCCGGCCGGAGCGCATCGACGACATGGTCCGGGGGCTCGACGACGAGGTCATCGAGGCGACGATGGTCCTGCACGGGGTTGCCGACGAAGGTGAGGCCGACGCCGGCGACGAGGCACTCCTCGACGACCTGCTCACGTCGGTGCTGGACAACATCCACGTGGCGAAGGCGTTCAACTCGAACCACCAGATGCTGCTCGCCGAGACCGCAAAGGAACTGGCCTCGGAGAGTCAGGACGACGAGTTCCCGGTACGACTGCTCTGTGTTGACTCGCTGACGGCCCACTTCCGCGCCGAGTACGTCGGCCGTGGGAACCTCGCCGAGCGCCAGCAGAAGCTCAACAAGCACCTCCACGACCTGATGCGGGTCGGTGACCTCAACAACACCGCCGTCCTCGTGACCAACCAGGTCGCGTCGAACCCCGACTCGTTTTTCGGCGACCCGACACAGCCTATCGGCGGGAACATCCTCGGTCACACCTCGACGTTCCGTATCTACCTGCGCAAGTCGAAAAAGAACAAGCGCATCGTCCGACTCGTCGACGCACCGAACCTCGCCGACGGCGAGGCGGTGATCCGTGTCGACAACGACGGTATCGTTCCCGAGTGACCCGGGTCCGACCCGCCGGCGACCGCGCGTGACCGCCGACACCAGTTCGGGACCTGCCCAAACGCGCCAGCATACCGACCCGCTACCACACCGACCTGCCACCACACCGACCTGCCACCACACCGACCCGTCCGGTCACACGCGGGTGTGGTCACCGTGTCCGGTCACACGCGGGCGCAGTCACCGTGTCCGGTCACACTTCGCCGTTCATAGCGTCGAACAGTTGCCGCCTGATATCCCCGCGGGTCACCCCGTCGCGGGGACCGATCCCCTCCATGTGTTCGACGGAGATGCGGCCCCCGCCCATGCGTGCGTGACCGCCACCGCTGGCGAGCGGGATGTCCTGCGTGAGGTCGTCGAGGAGCTTTCCCATGTGTACGCGGTCGTCACCGGACCGGCCGGCGAGTCGGATGACCCCGTCACTATCACCGAGCACGACAACGGCGGTGACACTGTCGAGTCGTTCGAGTTCGTCGGCCGCCTGCGGGATGGCCTCGGAGTTCGACACCGTGCCGACATCGCTGACCGCGAACGGCGGGCGCACGTCGCGGTCGGCTATCGCGCGAGCCTTTATCTCGAGGGTCTCGGCGTTCACGTCGGGGTTCGCCATCCGGTCGAGTTTCTCGTCGTCGATACCCTCGTAGAGGTACCGCAGCGCCTCGAAGTCGACGGGCGTACAGCCGTTCGTGAGATTCTTTGTGTCCGACTGGATGCCGTAGACGAGTCCGGTTGCGATACTCGCCGGGAGCCACCCCTCCTCGCGGGACCGCTCGAGTTCGAGCTGTCCCTGCTCGTCCTCGGGGTGGGGGTCTATCCAGGCGTCGTCGGCCTCGCGGCCCAGGTCCTCGAAGTACCCGGTGAGGATGCTCGCACACGCCCCCAGGTCCGTCTGGACATCGGTGAACTGCTCACCGGTGCCGCCGCCCGGGTGGTGGTCGACGACCGCGGTGATGTCGAGTGTGTCCCCGTTTTTCAGTTCGCGGGTCGTGTTGTGGTCGACCAGCACCACCTTCGACTCCGCTATCTCGTCTGCCCGCTCGATGCGCTCGAACTGCAGGTCGAGAACGGTCTCGACCGCGCGGTTCTCGTCACGCTGTATCTGTCCCGGGTAGTAGATGCTGGTGTCGGTGTCCTGCTGGCGGGCGATCTCCGCGGCCGCCACCGCCGACGCCATCGCGTCCGGGTCGGGGTCCGAGTGCATCAACACGGCAGCTGCGTCCAGCGACCCGACCACGCTCGCGAACTGCTCGCCGGGTGTCTTCTGCAGGTACCGGTAGAGTGCGTACCCGACCACCAGAACCACGAGGAGCGCAACGACACCGGCCAGGAGCAACTCCGTTCTCGACAGGCGTCCGAAGTCCCCAGGCACCTCCACGGCGGCCGCGGCGACGCCAGACTCCCACATGAACGTACTTCTATGTCCTAACCGTATATGTATATTGTTACCTGACTGGCGGTCAGCTCACCGCCGGACGGTCGCCGTCTTGCGGTTCTTCAGTGTCGGTTGTGAACGTGTACCGTGACTCCGGTCCGGACGTGTGCCACGCACGACAGGCACCAGTCATCCCGGGTGTGTCTCGACGGCCTCGCGGTAGCCGGCCCGGAAGGTCGGATACTCGAACTCGTAGCCGAGAGCCCGGAGCTTCTCGTTCGAGCAGCGCTTGTTGCTGGTCAGCCGTCGGCGTCTGCCCGCCGAGATACCGTCGTCGGCGAGCAGTTCCGCGACGGTCTGTTTCGGTGGTGCGGGCCGGTCGCAGGCGTCGGCCAGCCAGTCGGCAAACGTCCACCGCGAGACCGGTTCGTCGTCGACGACCAGCACCACCTCGCCGCGGGCGCGGCCCGTCCGGAGCAGGAACGCCACCGCCCCGGCCGCGTCGTCGCGGTGGACGATGTTGCGGTAGCCGGCCACGACCGGCCCGTCGAGGTACCGCTCGACCCGGTACCGGTCGGGCCCGTAGATGCCCGCGAGCCGTGCGACGGTCCCGTCGATACCCCGGTCGGTTGCCCCGTCGAGCGCGACCCGCTCGGCCGCCAGCAGTGTCTTCCCGCGCTCGGTGGTCGGCCCCGGTTCGGTCTCCTCGTCGACCCAGTCGCCGTCTTGGTCGCCGTAGACACCGGTACTCGAGGTGTAGACGTACCGGTCCGGGGGGTCGGCCCGGGCGGCGAACTCGTCGAGGACCGCCCGCTGGCCCTCGACGTACAGTTCGCGGGCCGGTGTCCCCCGGGCGCTGGCCGCGAACACGAGGTGGTCGGCGTCCGGAACTGCTTCGAGCGTGCTCGGGTCGGTCACGTCGGCCTCGACGGCCTCGAACCCCGCCGCCTCGACGGCCGCGAGCCCGGCCTCCGAGCGGCGCACGCCGACCACCTCGTGCCCGTCGAGTCGACGGCCGAGTTCGAGCCCGACGTAGCCACAGCCGAGAACCACCACCCTCATCGTCGGTGCTCGATGTAGCTGTGCAACACGGCGTACTCGTCGAGGCTCATCGGGTGTCGGCCCTCGACTCTCTGCTGTATCTCCTTTGGCTCCATCTCGTCGTCGATACCGGAGGCGAGCGCCTCGACGTCCAGCACGGCCATCGACATCCCGAGCAGGAGGATATCCCGCGCCTCCGCGGCGATGGTCTCGGCGTCGGGCCGGTCCGGGTCAGCCGCCAGCACCGCCGACGCCTCCGCGAGCGTGAGCGACGGTGACTCGCCCGCGAGCAGAGCGTCGACCCGGTCACGCTCGACCGTCGTCGACGCGGTAATGGTCTCTGTCCCGACCGTTTGCACTGTCTCGACGAGCAGGTCGTCGTAGGTGTCGCGCAACTGCGCCGGCGGGCGTTCCCCCGGCGACTCGATGGCGTCTCTGAGCATGCCGGAGCTACGACGGGCTGATATATCAACCGCTGGGTCTCCCTCGGCCACCGCGGCACCCTGCACGCGGTGGCGTTCGGAAGGGGTAAGTGTCGCGGCGCGGCATACGATTACCCGTGACATCCCCAGTGCGGCGAGGGGCGGCGTTCGCGGTCGTCGGGTCGCTCGCGCTCGTCGTACCACTAGCTGTCGGGGGGCCGGCCGTCGCGACACTGTCGGCGACCGGCCCGTTTCTCGCCGTCGCGGTGGCCGCGTTGCTCGCACGCCCGGGACAGGTGCTGTTCGAACTGTTCGCCCGGCCGGCCGACCGCCGGGACGGCCGGCTGTACGGGCTGGCGGCGTTCGCGCTGGCGACGGCGGGACTCGCGGTGCTGGTGGTCGGGTTCGGGCTCCCCGAGCACGTCTTCGTGGCGACGGTGTCGTTGCTCGTGGTCGGGAACCTCACCGGGCAGGTCGTCCGGTGGCTGACCGACAGCCCGCTCACCGCCGTCGCGGGCTTTGTCGCCGGCGGGATGGTCGCCGCGTGTGTCGCACAGGGCATCACGGTTCGCCTGGCCGGGCCGGCGGAGTCCTGGCAGGTCGTCGTCTTTCTGGGGGCGAGCGGTGCGCTCGCGGCAGCACTCGTACGGGAGACCCTGTTTCGCCGCGACGACGCCCTCGTGGTGGTCTCGGTCGGACTGCTCCTGTGGCTGCTCGCCGAACTCGCCGGCGACATCTCGACGACCCGTATCGGGGCGGCGCTCGCGGTCACGGCGGTGCTCGGCTACACCGCGTTCGCGCTCGGGACCGCCTCCATCCCCGGGATGCTGACCGGCGTGTTGCTCGTGTTGCTGACGGTGGTGCTGGGCGGGTACGGCTGGTTCGCGATACTCGCGGCCTTTTTCGCTATCGGCGGGCTCTCGACGAAGGTGGGCTACGAGCGCAAGGCAGCACGCGGTGTCGAACAGGAAAACGATGGGGCACGCGACACGGGGAACGTGCTCGCGAACTCGCTGGTCGCGCTGGTTGCGGTGCTCGCCACGCCGGCCGGTACCGCCCTCGGTGTCCGGGAGGCGGTGTTTTTTTACGCGTTTGCCGGTGCGATGGCCGCGGCGCTCGCGGACACCCTCTCCAGCGAGATCGGGTCGCTGTACGACAACCCGCGACTCGTTACCACGCTCGAACCGGTCGAACCGGGGACCGACGGGGCGGTCACCTGGCAGGGCACGGTCGCCGGCGTAACCGGCGCAGCCGTTGTCGCCGGTATCGGACTCGTCGCCGGGGCGGGTCTGGTCGGTGTCGTGGTCGTGGTGGTCGCCGGCGTCGTCGGCACCACCGTCGACAGTCTGCTCGGGGTCGTCCTCGAGGGGCCGGTTCTCGGCAACCAGGGTGTCAATTTCCTCGCGACGTTTGCGGCCGCGCTCGTCGCGTCGCTGGTCACGGCAACCGCGGGGGTGTCGATGTGACCCGAATCCGCCCGGGTCGACCCGCCGACCTGGCCCCGCTCGCGCCGGCGCAGGCGGCGCTTGCCGACCCCGCGCCCGAGTTGCTCCCTGCCGTTCTCGGCCACGACGGCCCGGCGACGGTGCTCGTCGCGGTGGACAACGGTCCTGTCGGCTATCTCGTCGCGGTGCCTGGCCCGGCGACGGTGTACGTGGCCGAACTCGCCGTTCGACCCGAGCGTCAGCGCGAGGGCCACGGCTCCGCGCTCCTGTCGGCACTGCGCGAGCGGACCGCGGCCGATGAACTCCGCCTGACCGTCGCCGCCGACGACACCGCCGCCCGCCGGTTCTACGACCACCACGGGTTCGAGGTGGCCGACCGTATCGAGGACCGGTTCGAGCACGCCGACGGCCTGGTGCTCGTGTGTCCCGCGTGACGGCCCCCGACCGGTGCGCTTGCCACGACCGACTCCCGCGTGTCCGGAGACAGGTTTTTGACCGTCAGCATCGAACAGATGACAAATGGGGACCGAGACACACGGTATCGTCGTCGTCGGCGGGGGGACGGCGGGGGCGTTCGCGGCCGCCGCGGCGGCCCGGAAGGGTTGTGACGTTGTGCTCCTGGAGCGCAAAAGCGAGGACGAGGCCGGTCACATCGCCTGCGGTGACGCGCTGAAGGGAGCGGGGGAGTTCCCGGACGTCGTCGACACCGAGTATCTCCGCGAGGAGTCGGTCACGAACGGCGAACTCCAGCGGGCGGTGTTTCTGAACCCGAGCGGCGAGGACTACGAGTACCAGTTCCGCGAGAACGGGGCCATCATCGACCGGAAACGCTACGGCGAGGTGTTACTCGAGGAGGCAACGCGCCTCGGTGCGACTATCCACTACAACACCGTCGTCAGGGACGTCCGGCAGAACGGTCGTGTTCGCGGTGTCGATGCAGTCCGTGACGGCGATGCGGTGACCTACGAGAGTGAGGTGGTCATCGACGCCGCGGGGTCGCTGTCACTCCTCCAGGACAAGGTCGACTTCGGGGGAACACACTACGACACGAACGTGGACGTCTCACAGTTCTGTTCGGCCTACCGCGAGGTTATCGAGACGCCCGAACCTGTCGAGTACGACGACGCCCTCGTGTTCAAGCCAACCGAGGAACTCGGCTACCTGTGGTACTTTCCGCGCTCGTCGACGGTGATCAACGCGGGGCTGGGGTTCCAGATGAGCGAGCCGCCGCTGGAACTGGTGGAGGTACTCAGGCGTGACCTCGACGGTCGCCCGGAGTTCCAGAGCGCGCAGGTAAAGGACAAACTCGGCGCGGCACTGCCGACCCGGCGGCCGTACGACTCGGCGGTTGCGCCGGGCTTTCTCTCCGCCGGTGATGCCGCGGGTCACGTCAACCCGACAAACGGCGAGGGTATCTCCGGGGCCGCAAAGGCCGGCAACTGGGCCGGGAACGTCGCCGCCGACGCCATCGCCGACGGTGATGTCAGCGAGGCGGGCCTGTGGGGGTACAACCGGGCGGTCCAGGCCAGTTTCGGCGGCCACCACGCCGGACTCGACCTGTACAACATCCTCGGGTCGGCCCACGAGATGAGCGAACTGAACGACCTCATCGCCGGACTGCCGGGTCAGCAGCTGTTCGACATCGTGACCGAGCGGGGCGGTCTCTCACCGACGCTCACCGAGACGGTGGTGCTCGGACTGAAGACCATCATCGGCACGCGGGGCAACTGGGACCTGCTCTCCGAGGGCTACCGGGTAAAGAACCTCGCGAGCGAACTCGACGACCTCTACAGCGAGTACCCGACCAGCCCCGACGGGTTCACGGACTGGCGAGACCGCCGCGACGAACTCGTGGACGAGGTGTACGCGATTACCGGTGCCGACCCGAAGTACTGAGGCTCAGAGGTTCGGCTCGTCGGGACAGTCGATCGACGGGACCGCGCCGTCGACGAGGTAGTGCCGCTCGTCACCAGTCCACCGCTCGGGCTGTGCCCCGAGGTCGACTGTCTCGTCGACCAGGACCGTATTCGACGGCTCGTGAATCACGAGCACGTCGACCGCGGTGGCGTGCTGGCCGCTGTTGGTGAACCCCGCGAGCTGGTCGCTGCTACCCGGCTCCGGACCGGACAGGCACGACCCACCGCTGACACGGCCGGCGTCACCCCACAGCTCCGCCCGGAACTGGTCACCACTGCCGAACTGCTCGGGGTAGCGCACCTCGGCTGTGTTCCCCCGTGGCGCGTCGACGAACCTGACCAGCAACTCGTCCGCCCCGACCGTTCCGCCACTCGCGTGTGTTACGGTGAACTGCCAGTGTGGGTCCACCTCGGAGGTGGCCACAAACCCGGTGTCCACCGATATCGTCGGTGCCGGTTCGTCTGCGCCGAACCCGAACAGGGCGGCGCTCACCAGTGCCGACAACACGACGACGATGGCAACCATCAGGACCACGCCGATAACGGGTGAGATACTCCGCTCGCCGGCGCGCAATCTCCTGTCCCTGTCTGCGGTACCCATCGACGTGTGGACAGACCGGTCCCACGGTCTTAACTCTGTACCCGAGACAGGAGGATTTTTACAGGTCACCGTCGAATACTCGTTCGATGACAGTGCAGACACACGACATCGTCGTCGTCGGCGGGGGCACGGCAGGTGCGTTCGCCGCCGCGACGGCGGCCCAGGAGGGACTCGACGTCGTGCTCCTGGAGCGCAAAAGCGAGGACGAGGCCGGTCACATCGCCTGCGGTGACGCGATAAAGGGAACCAGCACGTTCCCGGATGTCATCGACAGGACGTATCTCCGCGAGGAGTCGTTCACCAACGAGAATATTCGGCGGGCGCTCTTTTTGAACCCCGACGGGGAGAACTACGACATCCCGTTCCAGGACGGGGCAGGTGCCGTCGTCGACCGGAAACGCTACGGCGAGGTGTTGCTCGAGGAGGCGGCCCGCGCCGGCGCGTCGGTACACTACAACACCGTCGTCAGGGACGTCCGGCAGAACGGTCGCGTCCGCGGTGTCGAGGCGATCCGTGACGGTGACGCGGTGACCTACGAGAGCGAGGTGGTCATCGACGCGGCAGGGTCGCTGTCACTCCTTCAGGACAAGGTCGACTTCGAGGGGACACACTACGACACGAACGTGGACTTCTCGCAGTTCTGTTCGGCCTACCGTGAGGTCATCGAGACGCCCGAACCCGTCGAGTACGACGACGCCATCGTGTTCAAGCCCACCGAGGAACTCGGTTACCTGTGGTACTTCCCGCGGACGGAGCGCGAGATAAACGCGGGGCTGGGGTTCCAGATGAGCGAGCCACCGCTGGAACTGGTGGAGGTGCTCAAGCGCGACCTCGACGGCCGTTCGGAGTTCCAGAACGCGCAGGTAAAGGACAAACTCGGCGCGGCACTGCCGACCCGGCGGCCGTACGACTCGGCGGTCGCGCCGGGCTTTCTCTCGGTCGGTGACGCCGCGGGTCACGTCAACCCGACCACCGGCGGCGGGATACCCGGTGCCGCAAAGGCCGGCCACTGGGCCGCCGCTGTCGCCGCCGACGCCATCGCCGACGGCAACCCCGACGAGGCGGCGCTCTGGGCGTACAACCACCGCGTCCAGACCAACTTCGGTAAGCGCTTTGCCGCGATGGACGTGTACAACATCTTCGGCTCCGGACACGACATCGACGAACTGACCGAGGTGGTCACCGCACTCCCCGGGCAGGCGATTATCAACATCATGGGCAAGAAAGGGGAGGCGTCGCTGAGTCTCCCGGGGAAACTGAAGACGGCGGCCATGACCGTGCTCGGTACCCGCGGCCACTGGGATACCCTCTACGACGGCTACCGGACGAGCAAACTCGCCGCCCGCATCAAGAACCTCTACGACGAGTACCCGACCAGCCCCGACGGGTTCCCGGCCTGGCAGGACCGGCGGGACACGCTCATGGAGGAGGTTTACGAGGTCACCGGCGCCGACCCGAAGTACTGAGTCGGTGCCTGGAGAACTGCGTCACACCCCCGCCCTGCGCGTCGCAGACGGGCGACGCGCCGCGGTCAGGGGTCGTCGGGGTCGAACTCGTGGTCGGTCAGCGTCGACCGGTCGAGCTCGTCCAGCACCGCCTCGTTGGTCGCCGCCAGTACCACCGGCGGAGCGACCCCGGCTTCGACAGCCTCGACCCAGCGGCCCAGGCAGAGACACCAGCGGTCCCCGGGTTCCAGGCCGGGGAAGTTCAGCTTCGGTCGCGGCGTTATCAGGTCGTTGCCGTTGTCGCGACTGAACGTGAGAAACTCCTCGGTCATAACCGCACACACCTCGTGGCGACCCACGTCGGACGGGTGGGTTCCACAGCAGCCGTCCCGCTCGTAGCCCGTCATCGGGTCCTCGCTGCACGGCTCCAGTTCCGTCCCGAGTACGTTCTGTTCTGTCACAGTCTGTGTTCGGTCCGGACGCTCAAGACCGTTTGCCCGCCCCGTTGCACGACCCGTGCTCAGACTGACCCGGCGAGCGGCTCTGTCATGCCGAGGATGTTGGCGCTGTGCTCCCAGAGCTGGCGTGTCGCGTCGCGGTCCCGGGCCGGGCCGGCGGGTCGTATCTCGCGGCGGCGTGCGAAGTACGCCCCCGTCGTGTCAGCGACCGCCGGCGAGGCCACCAGATACACGAGCGTCGCAGCCCCGTCCTCGGGGGTCTCAGCGACCGGGGTCTGCCCGAACAGGCCGAACAGCTCCGAGACCGGCCCGGGGAGTGTCCGACCGAACCCGCTGCCGGGGATGATACCCGGGTGAAACGCGTTCGAGGTGACCTCGCGGTCGGCTCGCCGGAGCCGCGTGGCGAGTTCGCGTGCGAACTGGATGTTGGCGAGTTTCGAGCGACAGTACGCCCGCACCGGCGAGAGCCCGGACAGGTCGAGCAGTCGGTCCACGTCGAGCGCCCCGAGTCGGTGGGCGACCGAGGCCGTCGTGACGACCCGCCCGCCCGGGGCCACCGTGTCGAGCAGGCCGGCGGTCAGTTGGTAGCTCGCGAGGTGGTTGACGTGGAACGCCCGGTCGACACCCAGACTCGTCGGCTCGCGGTCCCTGAACAGGCCGCCGGCGTTGTTACAGAGCGCGTCGAGACTGTCGACCGCGTCGTCGACGGCGTCGACGAGCCCCGACACCGCCGCCGGGTCGGCAAGATCCGCCCGGAGGAACTGTGCGGTTCCTCCGGCTGTCTCGATCTCGGCGACGGCCGTCTCGCCGGCCTCCCGGTCCCGACCGTGCACGAGCACCGTCGCGCCGAGTCTGCCGAGCGCGAGTGCCGCCGCACGACCGATCCCGTTTGTCGAACCAGTTATGAGCACCGTCCGCCCGGAGAGGTCCATCCCCGCAACGGCGGCCTGTTCCTCCGGCAGGTCCGGGTCCCCGTTCATACCCGAATCTCGGTCCAGACGGACATCTCACTGTCGGTTGCGGTGTCGACACGTTGCGCCCCACGACGCACAGACCGCCTGTCTCCGACGCGTGCTCGTCTCTCCGGGCTCTCGCACGCAAGTTATCGCCACCGCCGATACCCGACGCGAGAACGCCGATTTCGGGATTCCCTCCCACCCCACCTATCCGCGCTGAACAATCTTCCGAAATGGGGTATGTACTTAAAATATTTCAGTCTACCGGTACAGCTGTGGGCGAGCGCCAGTTCTTGTACGGTGCGGTGGTAAGCACGGACCGGAATGACACGCACCCTGTTCCCGGTCCGTATCGAGACCGACCGACTCGTCTTCGAGCGACTCACGCCGGAAGCGGTCGACCCGTTCGAGTTCTACGACTTCGTCAGTCGGGACGACTGGCAGGGGGAGGCAACCGAGCACATGCCGTGGTTCCGGTTCCGGCGACTCGACCAGGTCGCGGCGTTTCTCGACAGCGCGGCCCAGCAGTTCGCCGAGCACGACACCGCCCGGTATCTCCTCCGGTCGGACGAGACGGGCGATATCGTCGGTGTCACCGCCTTCGGCCCGGAGTGGGAGACGCGGCGCGCGGGGTCGGGTATCGTGCTGGCACGGAGCTACTGGGGTCGCGGTTACGGCACCGAGCGCGCGTCGGTGTTCGTCGAACTGGCCTTCGAGCAGTACGACCTCGACGCGTACTACAGCACCTGTGCGGCCGGGAACGAGCGGTCCCGGCGGATGATATCGCGGTACGTCGACCGGTACGGCGGCCGCCACGAGGGGCTGATGCGCCAGCACTCCGACCGACCGAACGGCGAGGTGACCGACCAGCACCGCTTCTCCATCCTGCGCGAGGAGTACGAGACGGCCACCGCCGACCGGGAGACGATGTCGTTCGACCTCGCGTGGTGAGCGCGGCCTGCTGGTCTCGCTCAGGACGCGTCCCCGCCACCGGTGACAGAGCCACGCCGTGACGGGCATCGTGTTAATCTTGCATCGATTCCACCAAACCGTGAACGATTCGAGCCACGACTCTGCTGTCGGCGGTTCGACGTTGCTGAGCGTATCTGAAAACGATGAGATTCGCCGCCTCACGCAGCTATAAATAGGGGTTCGACTGCGCTTGATACCCACTTTCTCAAGACATTGTTTGTGCTTGGGAGCAACAAGCCGGTCAAGTGCAGCCGAATACCCATCTCACCAACTGCTGTACGGCGAATGTGCTTTTATTCTATTTGCACCAATAAATATTTAAGTTTTATTGGTGTAGTTGTAATATATGAGACGGACAGCACTCAGGATACTGGAGAAGCTTCGGCAGCGTTCATACTCTGTGTCGGGGTTAGCGGAGGAACTCGACCGGAATCAGGGCTGGATTTCCGAGCTCGTGAACGAACTCGTCGAGAAGAACTTCGTGGAGAAGAGTACAGAAGTCGAATACGCCGACACGTACGAGGCCCAGGTGCTGTCAGACCTTGCCCGGGAGTACAGCATAGAGGAACTGCTGGCAGGGAAAAAAGAGGAGATACTCCGTGAACTACACCGGAGTCCCGCAACAGTCTCCGAACTCGAAATACGCGGGTTTCCCTCCTCGACGGTGTACGCGGCACTGAAGGACCTGCGGGCGCTCGGAGCAGTAGAGAAACAGGACGACACGTACAGCATCTCTGACGGAACGCTGGTCCAGTTCCTGACAGCCACAACTTTGTCGGAAGGGGACGCCGAGTACCGGGCGAACGGCGAGAAACTCATCGTCGGTGGAGATGGGATAGCCGGTGAGAAGACCGCTTTCTCAGCGTTCCAGCGGTACGGCATCGAATACTATCCCTCACGACAGTATCGGCATCAGGGCGACTCCGCTCCCAGCATCGAGGAGGTACTGGTCCATGCCGTGAAGGCGGCAGAAACCCGGAAACAGGCCGCCATGACGGTCGTGTTCTACCTCGAGCACCGGTCGATTCTGGATACCTCGAAGCTGTGGAAACTGGCAAAAAAGTGGGACTGCATCGAGGAATGGGCCGATACACTGGCCTACGCCGACCAGCGGGACGTACAGAACAAACGGTTTCTGCCGTGGGAGGAGTTCGTATCGCTGGCACAGGACTACGAAGTCTTCCTCCGCGGATACCACCCCGAGGAAAGCCTTCAACGCGGACTGGAGCAACTGGGAGAGACGGTTGAGACCGCGGTCGATGCGTATCTCCTGGGCGGCGGAAACCTGATTCTCCGGGAGCTGAAGGACTCGACGAAGGACCTCGACATCGTCGTCGACGACAGAGACAGCTTCATGACTCTGGGTGAAGCACTTCGTGAGACTGGATACGAGGAGCGAACGGACCTGGAGGAGGCCTACGAAAAGCTTGAACCAGCGGTTGTATTCGAGAAAGACGGGTCGCCGCGGTACGACATCTTCGTCGAGGTAGTTGCCGGAAAGCTCCAGTTAACCGGGGAAATGAAACGGCGAGTTGACCAGGTCATCGAGCACGGCAACCTGCGTCTCCACCTGCTTTCACTGACCGACATCTTTCTGTTCAAGTCGATTACCGAGCGGGAAGGCGATCTCGAGGATATCGCGCTGATCACACGGCAAGCCAGCGTCGACTGGAACCAACTGCTCGATGAGGTCAAGCGGCAGGACGAAGTTACCGGTCAGTACTTCTCGTTTGCCGTCCTCGACACCCTCGATATATTGAACCAACGAGAGAACATCGAACCGCCCATTCACAGCCAGCTCGTCTCGTACTGTCTGGAGAAGGCGTTGCTCGTCTCCCTGCAAAAGCCGAAGACAATCGAGGATCTCAGGGAGGAACTGGACTTCCCCGACCACCGGATCTACAACAAGCTCCGGAAGCTCGAAGACGAGAGCGTAATCGAGGTGGACAGAAGCGGGAAACTCAACGAATACAGGGTCAAAGACGAAGACTAGATGCCTGAAAGCGTTCACTAAGAGTTTGCGAGGTCTGGTGGCTAAAACACTGACAGCGCCTGAAGCCTGGTTTTTTATAATTTAATCCGATGCACGACGGGTGTCGGAACATAGAAAACCCCTGGGAAACAACCGAGGTGTATGGAAACGCCAACCGACCTCAGTTCCTACGTTCGCGTGCTCAAACTCGCGAGCACGCCCTCGTGGGAGGAGTTCAGCCAGGTGGCGAAGATCGCCGGTATCGGTATCCTCCTGGTCGGGTTCGTCGGGTTCGTCATCTTCGTGTTCATGACCTTCGTCCCGGGCGGCCCGGGGATTCCGGAGCAGCCAACGGCGGCACTGCTGGGGTGACCACCGATGGGTATCTTCGCCGTCAAGACGACCGCGAGCCAGGAACAGACCGTCGCGGACATGATCATGAACCGCGAGGAGAACTCGGTCCACGCGGCGCTCGCGCCGGACTCGGTGACCTCCTACGTGATGGTCGAGGCCGAGGAGAGCGCGGTGTTCGACCGGATTCTCGACGAGATTCCCCACGCCCGCGGCGTCGTCGAGGGACAGACCTCGATGTCCGAGGTGGAGCACTTTCTCTCGCCCACCCCCGACGTCGAGGGGATCGCCGAGGGCGACATCGTCGAACTCA
>CAYZGA010000021.1:0-25170 GCA_964477945.1 uncultured Halobacteriales archaeon | reverse complement strand
AACTGTGCGACCGACAGCAGGCCGTTGACGGCACGCTCGGGATCTCCGACAGTCTTCGACATGCAAATCATAATTCGTGTATTGAGTAATAACTCTTGTGAAGCCCGCCTGGGTTATACTGTCTGATTGAATGTAACCTGCCGCCGGCCAATCCCCGCGGTGAGCGTTTGGCGGCCTGAACCTGACGGTAGTCGAGCGGAATCAGTACCACGAACGCAGACAGAATGGAGAGAACCGTAGTGACGCTCTGCCGACCGTGCGAACAGTTACACGTTCGCACGACGAGTGGGCGCTGCAGGATTTGAACCCGCGACATCTTGGTCCGAAGCCAAGTGCTCTGTCCAAGCTGAGCTAAGCGCCCTGCACCAATGTATCTACGGGCAGCGCTAATAAACGCACGGATTGGGTACAGCTAATTCGTGCAGGGGAATCGAGTAGTGAGCGGACAGCACAGTCCATCAGGCGGCCACAGACCGGCCAGAGACGCCCTCAAACGGGAAAGTTTATACATCATCTCGGGATAGATTCAGGAGTATGGCAGACCTGATTGTCAAAGCCGCCGTGAAAGAGGAGCTCGAGGAGATGAACGTCGCGTCTGACTTCTACGCCGCCCTCGACGACGAGGTAGCGGAACTGCTATCCGATGCCGCCGAGCGGGCGGAGGCAAACGACCGGAAGACGGTACAGCCACGCGACCTGTAGCTTGAACCACGCTGACGGGCCAGCCCGTCAGGGACCTGCTTTTCACGACCCTCCACGTCGTGGCACGCTGTTGCACTCGTGAGCGTCAGGCAGCGGTCGCGAGTTCTGTCGCGAGAGCGTCGAGAAGTGCATCGCGGGCAGCCTTTTGTTCGCCGGCGAGAAACTCGATACGGCCGTCGCGGGCGTCACGGGTCCCGAGTCCGGCCGCGGGTGCGCGCTCACGGGCCGTCTCGACGAGAGCGTCGATATCGAGCGCGGTTTCACTCCGAACGAGACACTCGTCGCGGCCGAGTCCGACCAGCGCGGCGGCGTTCTCACGACGGTACAGCTCGTCGAGCAGGAGCCCCGTCAACGGGAACTCGTAGCGGTGTGTGTAGGCGTCCGTATCGAGCACCAGTACCGTTCGTCCGTCCAGTGAGTGCCGTTCGAGGTTCGCCCGTGCAGTCTCGATTGCGGTGTCCATCCGGGTCCTGAACTGTTCGCTGACGTGCTCTGCGAGTCCGACATCCGAGTCGTCGGCAAACAGCAGGTCGGCGACCAGCTCGCGCTTGTCCTCGTAGGCCTGGTAGTGTGCCACCAGCGCGAGCGCCTCGCGGAGCACCCGCGTGTCGTCGGCGTCGTAGCCGGCCGACGCCGCGAGGTCGGTGTAGCCATCGTCGACACCCGTCCAAGTGCTCACCGCCGGCAGGTGTTCGAGGTCGTCGCGGACATCGGGGTTGATACTCGCCCCGACGGCAGCCGCCAGCGTCGTCACACTGGTCGCGTCTCCGGTTGCCAGCGTCACATCTGTCGCGTCCACAACCGCCGGGTCGAGTGGCTGGTCGTCCACGACGATGCGCTCGGCATCGTAGATATCGAGCAGTTCGAGTCCGTCGGCGGACTCGGCGGACCCGGTGGCGACGAACAGGAACAGCGGAACCGGTTCGTCGTGACGTTCGCGGGCGGCGAGCATCGTCGTCACGTCCCGTGTCGCGTCGTCCATATCGTAGACCGTCTCCTCGAGTGGGCGCCGCTCGAACTGGTGGTACTCGGCGTCGGCACCCTCGTAGCGCTCGCGGACCAGCGGGAGCGTCGCCCGCTCGATGGCGGCACCGGCGACGTAGCCGTCGACAGTCCCGGCGTGCCGGACCACGACCGGTCGTCCCTCGATGACGGCCCGTCGGACGGCGGTGGCCGCGTCGGCAATCTCGTCGGTGACCGCCTCGACGGCCGGGTCGGCCGTCAGTAGCTCCACCGACTCGGGACGGGCCTGTTCGAGCAGTGCCGCCTCCATGCGCTCGCTGACGGCATCGCGCTCCCCGTCTTCGAGCACGGCGAGTGCCTCTGTCTCGACTTGAAGCGAGCCACGTCGCTCCTCGACGTCCCCTTCGAGACGGACGATGTCCCCCTCGCCGATGTCGGGATACGCGCGCACACCGGCCTCCTCGAAGGCCGCACACTCGACCGTGTCTGTCTCGTCACGGAGCGTGAACACCGTCGGACCGCTCGTCTGACGAGCGTCGACGAGTTCCCCCTCCAAGCGGACCCGCTGGCCCACCATCCCGTCGAGTTCGGCGACTGTTGCCGCCGTCGGCTCCAGGTCTGACTCCGGGGAGTCGTCCTGTCCGGCGGGCTCCGGGTCCGCTGTCTCGCCCGTCTCCGGGCCGTCCGACGTCTCGGTCATGTCCTCGGCGGTGTCGGCGGAACTCGTCTCCGAGGCGACGCTGGTGCGGACGACATCGTCACCGTCGTCGTCTCCGGAATCAGGGAGCACGTCGCCGTCGGCCGTCGGGTCATCGATGAGCGCGCCACGGAAGCGGGTCTCGTCCTGACGGATCGACCAACTCAGATCGACGTTACCGTTGTCCCTGACGTTCTGTACCTGCACGAAGACCGTCTCGCCCGGGTCGAGGTCGATACTCTCGAGGCGTCTGTCCAGTTCGCTCCGGTGAAGTAGCCCCGTTACCTGCTCGCCGATGTCGACGAAGATACCGAAGTCGGCGAACCCGTCGACGGTGCCGCGGTAGTACCGTCCCGGTGTCAACTGTTCGGACTGGGTTCCCCGGAACTCGAAGACGACGTCTTCCTCGTGGAGACCACAGACGTGGCCGTCCACTGATTTGCCACAGATGATGCACGAACTCATTGTGAGACAGAAGTGTACCCGGCCTAAAACTGTTGTCGAATCGGTCCGGGTCAGTGGCTGTCCGGGTCACCCGACGACCGCAGCGTCGTCGGCGGGGTCGAGGCGTGCGAGCGGAAAGGCGTACCGCCGGGGGTCGTCACGGTGGGCGATGTCGGACACGTACATCGCCTCGACGACCGGTTCGTCACCGGAGTAGCCGCTGTTGGTCGGGTACGAGGCGACAGTGCTGTCGGTGCCGGGAACCGCCACCTCGTCGGCCCGTCGGCCGGAGACGCGGACGACGACGAGTCGGTCGCCGGTCTCCCTGTCGCGGACGATATCGCCGGGGTCCAGTCGGCATCGCTCGCAGAGGACCGGAACCCCCTCACCGGGGGTCGTCTCGGTCCCGCAGGACCGACACGCAGGTGCTTCGCCGGGCGGTGGAACCCGTCCGGCAGTTATCTCGAGTGCGACGCGCCGGAGGTGTTTGCAGGTCTCGCCGCGCATCCGGGCGTCCGGACAACTGCATGTGCCTGCCCGGGGGTCGACAACGTAGCGTGACCCGCTGGCGCTGTCGACGGCGTAGGTCTCCCCGAGCGGGTGGACCGCCATGCGTTCGGTCCAGGCCCGGAGTCCGCGGTCGGAGAGCGCTCCCGGGTCGGGTGCGAGCGCGACCAGTTCGTCGGTGGGTGGTGGCGTAGAGTGGCTCATTGGCGTCGAACGCGGCTGGTTTGCTGACGCGTTCATTCTACTGATACGTTCTCCAGCGTACTAACTGGTTCGGTTGTTCTGTCTCATCCGGGCGTGGCCATGACACAACCCTTTTGACCGTTCCTTTGGAAGTCGCGGACATGGACCTCGACCGGGACCTGGCAGTGCAGGTTGGTGTTACGGTCGCAGTTGTCGGTGTGTTCGTCCTCGGACTCGGCCTCCTCAGCGGCGTCTACGGCAACAGCGTCCCCGTCGAGAACGAGCGCCTGAACGGTACCGTCGACGGCCAGTACGACGAGGCGTTCGCGGACGGCAGTGTGACCCTCCAGTTCGAGGGTACCTACAGCAACGGGTTCGAGGCGATGCTCGACGGCACTGTCACCGGGACTGCCGAGAACGGCACCCTCGCCTCCGGCGAGTTCGAGGGGAGTATCGAGGGCGCAATCGACGGGAACGTGACCGGGACGATAACGAATCTCACGCTCGACCGGGAGCAGTTCTCGCTCGAAGGCGAGTTCGAAGGGACAGCAAACGGGACAACGGCGACCGAACTGACCGACACTGGGGGACTCGTGCTCGTCGGTCTCATCGCCACGTTCATCGTCGCAATGCCGGCCTTCGGCTACCTCATCCGCCGACTCAAAACCGACGAGGAGTGACTCGCCGGACGTGCTGGACTGTGTCCGGCGACCCGATAGCGCAGATCTCTACCCGGGGGTCAGTTAGCCGGGGCATGGTCAAACCCATCGTGGTGCTCAACCTCTCCTTGCTCTTGGGGGCCCTGCTCGCCACGTCGGGGTACGCATACCTCGACGCACCGGAGTACGGGGTGGACCCGACAAGGTGGGCACTCGTCGCGTTTTGTATTCCGACCTTCTGCTTTTTCGCGTACATCTTCGAGCGCGGCGAGCGTACCGAGGACGAACACGACCCCGAGGAGATGTTCGTGGACGGTCCGTTCAAGATTCACAAGTCCCGTGCAGACGATGTCTCGTGGGCCTCCGACCCCGACTCCGGCGACGGCACGGGCGAACCAGACAACAGCGAGTGACCGGCTAACCCGTGGCAGGGGTGTGGTCTGGGGTGTCGGTAGCCTGCCCGCGTGCGACAGTATCTTGAGACTGGCCACCCACGGTCGAACTGTATGTCAGACGTGCTCACAGACGACGAGATAGCCGAGCAGCTACCGCCCGGGTGGGAGCGTGACGGCGACGAGATCGTGCGCACCTTCGAGTTCGACTCGTATCTCGACGGTGTCGGGTTCGCCGCCGGCGCGGCCGGACTCGCCGAGGAGGCCTGGCACCACCCCGAGCTGACGCTCACCTGGGGGGAAGTCGAGGTCAGACTGACCACCCACGACGCCGGCGGTATCACCGGCAAGGACATCGACCTCGCGGAACGGTTCGACGACATCTACAACTGACGCCCGGCCCCGCCGCCGTTACCTGGTTCTCGGGTGGTGTCCCGCGTGCCGGTGGAGATTCGACGCTGCCCCTCGCCGCAGGACGGGACGCTCCGGACGCCGATGTACGGCCCCCACACACCCGGGGGTGGTTTAACCCGGGGAGCGACCTACCGGCGGGTAGATGCCCGGTCGACCGACGCGGCGACAGTTGCTCGCGGGTGCCGGTAGCGCGGGAGTCGCCGGTCTGGCGGGGTGTCTGGACACGCTGCGGACCCTCCTCGGGAACAGTGCCGCCCGTGCGGACGCCGAGGCGGGGACCGACCCGTACCGGGTCCGGAGTCTCGACGAGGTGTCCCCCGACACGACTCTCCCTCTGCGGGACCGCGATGTGCCGATGGCCCACGACCACCGGGAGTTCGAGGGGGCTGCCGAGTGGGGTGGCACCAGCAAGAACGGGATTCCGTCCATCGACGACCCGGCATTTGCCGGTCCCGAGACGGGCGACGGGTTGCTGGCACCGGGTGACCCGGTGTTCGGTGTCCGGGTCGACGGTGACCCCCGGGCCTACCCACAGCACATCCTCGTTCGCCACGAGGTCGTCAACGACACGTTCGGCGACCGCGGGGTGGCGGTCACGTACTGTCCGCTGACCGGCACCGCGGTCGGGTTCGAGCGCGGGACCGTCGAGTTCGGCGTCTCCGGGATGCTCGTCAACAACAACCTCGTGATGTACGACCGCGAGACGGACTCCTGGTGGCCGCAGATGCTCGGCACCTCGGTGCTCGGTGAGCGAAACGGACTCTCCCTGCGCGAGGTGCGTGTCACCTGGACGACCTGGGAACGATGGCGGCGTGTCCACCCCGACACCGCGGTTCTCACCGAGGACACCGGTGAGGCCTTTGGCTACGACAACGACCCGTACGGCAACTACAACCCACGCAGCGGCTACTACGCCGACAGCGACATCCAGTTTCCCGTGATGCACGAGGACGACCGTCACCACCCGAAGACGGTGGTCGTCGGTGCCCGTGGCGAGGACGGTCCCGTCGCCTTTCTCAAGAACCGCCTCCGCGAGGAGCGCCTGCTCGAAACCAGCGTCGGCGGCGTCGCTCACATCGGGGTGTACCACGAGGCGCTCGACTCGGCGTGGGTCTACCGGAACCCCGGGAACCGGTCGGTCCGAACCGACGGGACCGGGTACGCCGTCGACGGAACACGGTACGCGGCCAACGACCTCCCGTTGCCGTCGATTCTTGCCTTCGACGCGATGTGGTTCGCGTGGGCCGGGTTCTACCCTGACACCGCTCTCGTCGACTGACTGTATCCATGACACAGTCCGACAACTCCCCCGCCCTGGTTCGCACCGTTGGCCGGTTGCGACGCCGACTCTCGCGGACGCTCGTGGTCAGCCGCGACGCCCTCCGCCGTCGTGATACCGTCGGGGTGGTGCTGGCCGTGACGGTCGGTTACCTCGTCACGTTCCTGTACGCTATCCGTGACCTCTCGGTCGGTTCCGGCGGTGGACTCTCGCTCACTGTCGCGGATGACCCGCTCGTGACGGCGTTCCAGCCCGCACCCGGGACACTCGTGTACCGCCCGATTGCGCTGCTGGAGGTCGGTCCGGTCGTCTGGGAACTCTCGCCGCTGAACACACTGCTCGGGGGTGCTGTCGCCGCGCTGGTCGGGTTGAACCTCGCGCTGTCGTATCTCGCGCTCGCCGGACAGCGCACCTGCGGTGTCGGTGCAGGTGCCGGCGTCGTCGCCGGGGTGCCGGCCCTGCTCGCCGGGAGCGCCTGCTGTGGACCGGTCCTCCTGCTGGTGCTCGGTATCCAGGCGACCGGCGCACTCCTCACCGTCTTCGCCTGGTTGCTCCCCGCGAGTCTGCTGTTGCTGGTCCTGGCACTCGTCCACGTCGCCGGACGGGTCGACCCGACGGCCGTCTGAGAACGCGCCGTGGCCGGATTTAAGTACAGAGACTCCCACAGTGTCGATGAGATGGCGCGCTACGCGGTGGACTGCCCGGTGTGTCCGTCGACGGCAGCGGTCGATGTCGGCGACGACATCGCCATCTACCGTATCGAGGGGTTCGACACGGAGCCCCGGCGACTGTCGCTCACCGCGCCGCGACCGACCGCGACGCTCGGCGAGAAGCTGTATCTCGACCGCGACGACCAGCGCCGGCGGCGCGTGACCTGTCAGAACGGCCACACGCTCCGCGTGTTCGGGGCCGAGTACGTCCACGTCCCGAAGGCGAACTGCCTGTACGACCCCGCCGACGCGCCGGCCGTCGAGTGTCCACACTGTACGTTTCGGTACGGAACACACGAGGCGTTCATCCACGAGGCCGACACCGA
Source organism: uncultured Halobacteriales archaeon (assembly GCA_964477945.1). Lineage (GTDB taxonomy): Archaea > Halobacteriota > Halobacteria > Halobacteriales > Haloarculaceae > Halovenus. Next base: position 17,894 of record CAYZGA010000021.1, on the reverse strand, counting down.
GCAACCGGCCTCGACGCACGTCCTGCGCTCCGTGACGACCGAACCGGAGGCCGCACACACCGAGCGACCGGCCATCACCCGCGAGGCCTGTGTCTCCAACGACCGACTCGCCGTCCCGCGGTCCTGTCCCCACTGTGGCCGGCAGTCCTACTTCAACTACCGGAACCTCGACGTCGACCCGACCGTCCACTTCCTCGATATCGAGGACCCCTGACACCGCGTTCGGCTGTGACTCGCCGTAGCACGGCACCCGCTTCGAGTGTGCCGAGAGACTGTGTCTGTCCGGCAGGCCAGCGGCGGGGCAGGGGCTCCGACCGACGACAGTCGCGAGGTGACCAGTTCGACTGTGGGATCACCGGGAGAGCGCCTCGCGGGTGCGGAGGCTCGCGTGGCCGGTGACGCCGACGACGAGACCGACGAGGTACAGCACGGTCAGCACGGCACCGAGAGCGGTCCCGCGGAGTCGGGAGTCAGTCGCGGCCTGGGCGTCGGACAGCGAGGCACAGGTGTCGACGAGACGCCGGGTCGACCCGGTCTCCGGGCTGTCGGGGTGACGGGAGAGCGTCCGGGCGACGGGCGGACTGATGCGGTAGTACAGTCCGACCAGTCCGCGACCAACGGGTGTCGTCGCCATCGACTCGTCGCGGAACCGCCGGAGCGAGTCGAGCGTCTCCGTGTCGTCGGCAGTTGCGGTCGTGACGAAACAGAACTCGAACGGGTCGTCGCTGTCGAACGAACTGGTTCCGCCGGTGTCGTCCGTACTGCCGGTTGTGGCGTAGGCCGCGAACTCGTAGGTGGTTCCGGATTCGAGTCCGGACAGGTCGGCGCTGAACGACCCGGACGCGTTCAGTGTCTGTTCGTCGGTCGCGTCGGGCAGGCCGCTCCCGAGCGGTCCCCACTCGAACCAGACCGTCGCGCTGTCGGCCCCGCCGAGGCCGTCGAGTGAACCACCGAGTGTTGCCGTCCGCTGGGTGATGTCGGTCGCGGTCCCCGTCGACACCGACAGCTCCGGGTCGGGGTCGGGCGGACTCGACCCCTGCGGGTCCTCGAAGGTGTAGAGTCCACCCTCGCCGTAGTCGCTCGCGACGTAGAACGACCCGGCCTCGGCAACCTTCGCGGTCCAGAACTCCGGGCCGTCTGCCCGGTAGGACGATACCAGCACCGGGTTCGACGGGTCGCTGACGTCGTGCACCCGGACTCCGCCGGCGTACCACGAGGTGTAGATGTAGTCCCCGCTGAAATCGAGGTTGTGCGAGGTTCGCTCACCGGGCTGCGGTTTCTCCGGCGGCTGGAGCTCCGCCAGAAACTCCGTGTCGGTCTTGTCGGAGATATCCCAAAGTTCGACGCCGAGATTCGAGAACCCGCCGATCTGTTCCTTTCCGATGGCGAGCACGGTGGCGTCCCCGTTTGGAATCACGTAGTGGTCGTTGTTCGGGGACTTCGAACTGCCCTCGCGGGCGAGACCGACCAGCGACGGACTCGCCGGGTCCGAGATGTCGACCATCGCGGTGCCGGAGTCCCAGTAGGCACAGTAGGCGATGCCGTCTTGGACGAAGATATCGTGGAGGATAGTCGCCCCGGAGAGGCCCCACCGGCTGATCTCGGTCGGTTCGTCGTCGGCGATATCGACGAACACCATCTCCGCCGTCGAGTTGTTTATGAGGTAGACGATGCTGTCCTCGACGTAACAGTTGTGGATGGCGTAGTCGGTCCCGAAGACGGCCACCTGTGCCGGGTCGGCCGGGTCGGAGATGTCGTAGAGCGCGAACCCGGCACTCCCGTCGGGTTCCTCACCGGGGTCGTCAGGGTGTTTGATGCCGAGTCCACCGCCCCCGTTTGCCGGACCGGCGGCGACCAGCCTGTTGTTCCCCTCGTCGACGTCCACGTCGAGCACCTCCTGCACACCCGGGAGCGGGAGGCTGGCGACCACCGACGGCTCCGACGGTGTCGAGATATCGACCGTGCTGAACCCGTCGTAGTCGGCCACGTACGACCACTCGCCGTCCGCGCTCGTCACCGCCTCGGCGGCACTGTCGACGCTCACCGACCCGAGCGGTTCCCCGTCGCGCACCCCTGGCCGGTCCCGGTCTGCCGAGGCGGCACCGACACCGGTCGCCCCCAGCCCCGCTGTCGCGCCGATGGTCTGTAACACTGTCCGCCTGTCCGACCCGTGATTGCCACCCGCCACGTCTCGACGCTTTCATCCGACACACTTAGTGATTGTGTAACTGTGTCACAGTACCTGTCGACAGTCCACAGACCTGTCGACTACTGATAGTTACGCTATCTGAGTCTGTCCGGTGCGTGTACAGTGAAATCAGTTACAGAGCTGCCGGTACGGTCTGTCGACCGGGATACCGAAGTATTCAGACTGACGACAGTAGTTGTGCCGGTGCGGGCAGTCGGTCACCGAGCGCACGCACGTCGGCCGGGTCGTCGAGGCTCGCCGTGGGGAGCGTCCAGACCGGACACCCGCACATCCGTTCGAGTTCGGCCGGGTTGGTACGTTCCGCGACCGACCCACCCTCGTACCGGTTCAGGACCACACCGAGGACCGGAATATCACGGGTCCGGAGTGCCTCGACAGTCAGGGCGCTGTGGTTCAGTGTCCCGAGTCCCGACCGGGCGACCACGAGCGCCGGCACGTTTAGGTCCGCGACGAGGTCGACTATCTCCCGTCGTGGCTCGTTGGACAGCGGCACGCGCAGGCCACCCGCCCCCTCGACGACCGCCCCCGTCGCCGCCATCGCCGCCCGCGTGTCCGCGAGCAGGCGGTCGTAGACGATCGGCTCCCCGGCCCGGCGTGCCGCCACCGCGGGTGCGAGCGGTTCGCCGTACGTCCGGAGGGTGACACCGGCAGCGTCGTCCGCACAGGCCCACCGGACGTAGCCCGCGTCGTCGTCCTCCGGGTACGCCGTCTGTGCAGGCTTGATTGCTCGCACTGCCCCGGAACTGCCACGCTCCCCGGTCGGTGACGTGTCGGGGCCCGCGTCGCCCGTGGTCGACACGTCCGCAGATCCGTCGCTCTCGGCGCGCAGTCGGGCGACGAGCGCGGCGGTCACGACAGTCTTGCCGACGCCGGTGTCGGTGCCGACGACGGCGACGGTCACAGCAGGCCCACCGCCTCGCCCGCGCGTTCGAACGACTCGACGACCCGGTCGATGTCGGCCTCGGTGTGGGTCGCCTGCGGTGCGAGCCTGATGCGACTCGTCCCATCGGGGACCGTCGGCGGGCGGATGGCGGGTGCGACGATGCCCGCCTCGCGCAGGCGGCGGTCGAGCGCGAGCGCGGCCTCCCGGTCGCGCACGAGCACCGGCAGGATGTGGGTCTCGCCCCAGATCTCGTACCCGGCGGTCTCCAGTCCGTCCCGGAGTCGCTCGACGTTCGCCTGCAGTGGTTCCCGCCGGGACGGCGCGAGTTCGAGTGCCCGCTCCGCGGCCGCGGCCGCCGGCGGCGCCAGCCCCGTCGAGAAGACAAACGACCGGGCGGCGTTCAGCAGGTACTCCACCAGTGACTCCTCACCGGCGACGAACCCGCCCTGTGCGCCCAGCGCCTTCGAGAGCGTGCCGAGTTGCACCTCGACCCGGTCTGCGAGGCCGCGCTCGCCGACGAGTCCGCCCTCGTGGACCGCCGTCGCGTGGGCGTCGTCGACCAGCAGCCACGCGCCGTACTCGTCGGTCACGTCACAGAGTCGCTCCAGCGGCGCGACGGTGCCGTCCATCGAGAACACCGAGTCTGTCACCACCAGCCAGGACTCGTCGGTCCCGCCGGCGCGGTCGGCCATCGCCCTCGCCAGCGCCTCGGCGTCGCAGTGGTCGTACACCTCGACGTCGGCCCCGCAGAGGCGCACCCCGTCGATGATACTCGCGTGGTTCAGTTCGTCGGAGAACACGACATCCGGTTCCAGCGCGGTGATAGTCCCGACGTTCGCCGCGTACCCCGAGGAGAACGCGAGCGCCCGTTCGGTGGACTTCTCGGCTGCGAGTGCCCGCTCCAGCGAGCGGTGGGCGGGGGTGTCACCGACGATGAGTCGCGACGCCCCGGCACCTGTCCCGACCTCGCGGGCGGTTGCGGCGGCGGCGGCGGCCACCCGCTCGTCGCCGGCCAGCCCGAGGTAGTTGTTGGCGGCGAACACGAGCGAGGGGTCCGCCCCAAACTCGGGGCTGTTGCCCTGCGGGTCCGGTGCGGTCCTGGCCTGTCTGCCGACACGGTCGACCGGGTCGAGATGCCGGCGCAACTCGCGCTCCTCGCGCTCGCGCAACCGGTCCTCGAGGTCGAACCCGCGGTCGTAGCCGAGACTCATCCCTGCGGCATCAGTTCCGCCGGGCCGAAGACGCCGTACTCGCCGGCGCGGTTGCGGAGAACGCCCGCCTTCGTGTAACCCAGCGCCGGCCCGTTGACGTTCGCCTCCATGCTGGTGGCGTCGTCGAGCTGGAACGTGTTGGTCGCCCGCTCGCCGTCGAAGGTCCGACCGGTCACCGTGACGGTGGTGGTCGTCGGTTTCTCGTCGGAGCGCACGTCGAGCACCCCGCCGACGGTCACGTCCTCGGCGTCACAGATACCTGCCCGCTCCAGCAACACGTCGTCGGCGTGTTCCATGTCGGTGAACTCGATGACGCCGTCGTGTTCGTCGACGATCGCCTCGATCTCCGCCTCGCTCAGGTCGCGGGCGGTCTCCAGGTCGTACCCGTCGAGGTGAGCGATGTCCTCCCGGACGGTGCCGCGGTTGTCCTCGTACCCGGACTTGAGCCCGACACCCCACCAGATGTCGACCGACTCTACCTCGACAAACGACTGTGCGGCGACCGCTGCCGCGCCGGTCAGGAACCCCGGGGTCGCGCCCGCACCGCAGACGAAGGTGATGCCCGACGCCTCAAAGGCCCCGGCGCGCTCCTCGAGCATCCCGATGACCCGCGAGCGCTTGAGCACGTCCACCAGCACACCCTCGTACCCCGCGTCCGCGAACCGGTCCGCGACCCGCGGGATGAAATCGTGTTCGAGGTTGGGCAGCGCGAACAGCACCGCGTCGAGCGTCTCCGAGACCTCGATGATGTCCTCGATGGGTGTCTCCGTTGGTGCGCCCTGCCGGGAGGCCGCGACACCGCGGTGCTCCCCGGACTGCTTGACCGCCGCACCGCCGTCGGTCCGGGACTCCTCGTCCGGGCCGCTGGCGATGTTGCCCTCCGTCGCCGCCAGCAACTCCTCGACGTCCAGTCCGTTCTCCGCGACCGCCACGCCGTTGCGGTCACACGCCGCCACCGGCGTCATGTCCGTCTCCGCCGTCGCGTGTTCGAGTGTCCGTCGTCCGATACCACCTGTGCCGAGTACGCCGAATCGAATCTCGTTCATTGCTGTCGTCTGTCGCGTTCGTGTCGATTCTCTTTTCGCTTTCGTGTCGTCAGTCGTCGTCGGTCGCGTTGCTCGTCGCCGTGCCGGCAGCCGTCTCCGGTCCCCCGGTCGCGGTCTCCTCGCCGTGTCGTGCTTTCACCGCCTCGGGGTCGAACTCGTTTGCCTCGCGGTTGGGTTCGAGTCCGGCCCGCTCGATTATCTCGAGGTCGTCGGCGGGGTCCTGGCCTTCGGTCGTGAGGTAGTCACCCGTGAGCAGTCCGTCGGCACCCGCCTCGAACGGGAGGTGCTGTTCGTCGGGCGCGAGGTTGACCTCCCGGCCGCCGGTGAGTCGGACCCGCGCCTCGGGGTGGAGAAACCGGTAGACCGCGATTGTCTTGATCAGTTCCGTCTGGGAGATGTCGGCGTGGTCGTTGTCGCCCAGCGGCGTCCCCTCGACCGGATTGAGGATGTTCACCGGGAGCGAGGAGACGCCGATCCCCTGCAGTTCGATGGCCGCCTCGACGCGGTCGACCGGTGTCTCGCCCATGCCGAGGATGACCCCCGCACAGAGGTCCATCCCGACGGCCTTCGCCCGCCGGAGGGTCTTCAGGCGGTCCTCGAAGGTGTGGGTGTTCACAATCTCCGGAAAGTACCGTCGCGAGGTCTCGATGTTGTGATTGTAGTGGTTGAGTCCCTCGTCTGCGAGTATCTCGGCCTCCTCCTCGGTGAGGAGTCCGAGCGATGCGTCCACCTCGACGTCCGTCTCGTCGCGCACCAGTCGAATCGCGGTCAGGATTTCGGCCCACTCCTCGGGGCGGTTCTCCTTCGAGACACCTTTCTCGGCGACGACGATGCCGAACCGCTGTGCCCCGTCGGCCTCGGCACGCTTCGCCGCCTCCAGCACCGCCTCCGGCCCGAGAAAGCCGTAGGTGTCGATACCGGTGTCGAAGTGTGCCGACTGCGCGCAGAACCCGCAGTCCTCCGCGCAACTGCCCGCCTTCGCGTTGACGATGCTACAGGCGTCGACCGTTCCGTCGGAGAACTCCCGGCGGAGCAGGTCTGCACCCGCCGCGAGTGCCTCGACCGGCTGTGCGAGCAGCGCTACCCCGTCTGTCCGGTCGAGACGCCCGCCGTCGAGCACCCGCCGGACCGCGTCGTCGACTGTCCGATTACCCGTTTCGTAAACCACGCTCTCCACGACAGTTTACGAGCACAAATAGGTACTGGCTCCGGTGGTTGCTGCCGGCGCTTGCCCCGTCGAGTACCCGAACTCGCCGCCTGACCCGTGATAGCGTGTGTCGCGAAAGATTTAACAAGAACCGCCCACAATCAACAGATGGAATCGAGGTGTTCAGCAATGGCACTACCAACGACACCGAGTTCCTGGTTCGAACAGTTCGACCTGCCAGACAGCCTGTTCGGTGCCGGACGCGACGACTACGAGCTGTACGAGGAGGACGACGCGTTCGTCCTCAGCGTCGAACTGCCCGGTTTCGAGCCCGACGACATCTCGGTGGCGTGGGACGACGGTGTCCTGAACATCGGCGCGGAGGACGACGACGGGCAGGGACAGTACCGGACCTACCACCGGGGCTTTCGGTTCCCCAAGCAGGTGTCCGACGACGAAATAACCGCGGAGTACACGAACGGCGTACTCGAGGTGCGTCTCCCCATCGAGGGTACGGCCATCTCGGGCCGCGAGATCCCCGTTCAGTAACGGAGCGACCCGTGGCCGTCACCGCTCGCCGGTCTCGCCAAGCCGCGCCGCGACAGTCTCGCGGTCAGCCGGGCTGTTGACGTTGTGACACCAGCCGTCGAGCGGGACAGATTCGAACCGGCGACCGGCCGCGAGCAACAGGTCGACGGCGTCTGTCAGTTCCCGCTCGCCGGTCGACCCCGGTGTGACGAGTCGGCAGGCGTCGAAGACAGCCGGCGAGAACACGTAACAGCCCCGTGGGACCAGTGTCGACGGCGGGTCGTCCGGTTTCTCGACGAGACCGGTGACGCGCGGTCGGTCTCCGGTTCCCGGATTGTCGCCGGAGGCGAGTTCGAGGACCGCACCCTCCCCGGCCCGGTCCGGCGACACCCGCTCGACAAAGGCCGTCGCGTCCGCCCCCGTCTCGCGGTGGCGAGCGACCAGTTGCTCCAGGCTCGCCCGGACGACGTTGTCGCCGTTGAGCGAGACAAAGTCGCCGTCGACGTGGGGTTCGGCCTGCAACACTGCGTCTGCCAGTCCGCGCCGCTCGGGTTGGCGGACGTAGGTGAGTTCCAGCCCCCGGTACGCCGGGCCGAACCGGTCGACAATCTGCTCGCCCCGGTAGCCGACGACGACCACCACCTCACCCGTGACGGGGCGGAGCGCGTCGAGAACGTGCGCGAGCAGCGGCTGTCCGGCCACCTCGACCAGCGCCTTCGGCCGGTCGGCGGTCAGCGGTCGCATCCGTGTCCCCTCCCCCGCCGCGGGGACGACAGCCGTCATCCCGTCTGTCGGCATCGGTCAGGCCGACGCGAGCAGTTTCTCGAAGGTGGCCTTGTCCTGTGCGCCGACCAGTCGCTCGGCCGGTTCGCCGTCCACGAACAGCACGAACGTCGGGATGCTCTGTGCGCGCAGCTGTGCCGCGACATCCTGGTTCGCGTCCACGTCCACCTTCGCGACCGCCGCGTCCGTCGACGCCGCCAGCTCCTCGACCACCGGCTCCATCATCTTGCAGGGACCACACCAGTCGGCGTAACAGTCTACCAGCACGACCCGGTGCTCCGTGACGAGCTGCTCCAGGTCGGACAGCCCCGACACGTGGAGTGGCTCGTCCGGTGTTCCGCCGGTTCCTCCGCTCTCGTGTCGCTCCCGGAGCTGCTCGCGTTTTTGCTGTCTAATCTCCTCGAGTTCGCTGTCGTCGGCGTCGCTCATACCAGCCGTACGGTAGCCGGGAGCAAGAACGTTGCTCGGTTGTGTGCGAACTGGACACGTCTGTCCACCGCCCGTCGTGTGACGAGCGCGATTGTGTCGTCGTGGAACGGGTAAACTCACTCGCGTGCGTCGTGGACGATATCCCCACCGACGACGGTCAGGTCGACGTCGATATCGGCGATATCCCCGGCGGTCCAGGGGGACTCGGCGAGCGCGACCAGGTCGGCACAGTTCCCGGGGACGACGGTCCCCATGCGGTGCTCGTCGAACCCCGCCACGGCCGCGCCGTGGGTGTACGCGCGCAGCGCCTCGAACACCGAGAGTTCCTGCTGTGGTGCCGGTGCGTCGACGGCCTGCGCGACACCGAACAGCGGGTCCAGCGGCATACAGTCGCTCCCGAACGCGAGTGTCACCCCGCAGTCTACGAGTGTCCGGAACCGGTTCGAGTCGCGGCGGCGCTCGTCACCGAGTCGCCCGGCGTACAGCCCTTTCTCGCGGGCCCACTTCAGGAAGTTCGGCTGTGCCGAGACGACGACGTCGGTCGCGGCGAGTCGCTCGACGAGTTCGTCGGTCAGAACCTCGACGTGTTCGATGCGGTGGCGCTCTCCGTCGGTGTCCTCGTAGGCGTCCAGCGTCGCCTCGATGGCCGCGTCGCCGATGGCGTGGGTCGTCATCTGCAGTCCCGCGTCGTCGACGCGCTCGACCAGCGTCTCGAGTGCTGCCGGCGGGACGACCCACTCGCCGCGGTTCTCGCTGTCCTCGCTCTCGTCTCTCCCCCCGTCGGCGTAGGGCTCCGAGAGGCGGGCGGTCCGACCGCCGATACTGCCGTCGGTGTAACTCTTTATTCCCCCGGTCTGGACCCGCTCGCTGCCGTGGCCGGACCGCAGGCCGGTCTCCAGTACGGCGTCCAGGTGGTCCGACCAGTAGTTGATGCGCACCCGGAGATGCAACTCGCCGGCCCGGTCGAGTTCGCGGTACACCCGTGGCGCGTGGGACTCTCTGACCATGTCGTGGACCGCGGTGATACCCCGGCGGTTCGCGGTCGCCTGCGCGGCCAGCAGGTAGCCGCGGGTGCGCTCGGGGTCGGCCCCGATGGCCTCCCAGACAACATCCAGCGCGTCCTCGACGAGGACACCCGTCGGGTCGCTCTCCCCGTCGGGCAGTGCGTCGCCGTGCCTGTCGAGCACCACACTGTTGACCGAGGCGAGGTGCATGTCCTCGCGGAACGCGACCACCGGACGCTCGGTGCTGACCCTGTCGAGGTCGTCGCGGGTGAGATAGCGCGACTCCCGCCAGGCACTCTCGTCGTAGGCGAACCCGAGCACCCAGCCGTCGGTCTCGCCGGCACGCCTGTCGAGTCTGTCGACACACTCGGCCGGACCTGTCGCGTCACCGAGGTCGGCCTCCCGGGCGCGGCGACCCACCATCTCCATGTGGGTGTGTGCGTCGACGAACCCCGGCAACAGTGTCCGACCCCCGAGGTCGACGACGCTCGTCTCGGTCCCGTCGAGAAACGCCACCTCGTAGGCGGAGTCGACCCTGACGATACGGCCGTCCCGGACGGCGACCGCCTCGGCGTCCGGTTCCGGTCCCCCGCTCTCTCGTTCCAGGGTGTGTACCCGTGCGTTCGTGAGAATCAGGTCCGCGGCAGCGGTCATGTCACACCCGTCGGTCCGACCCCGATTAACCGTTTTGACCACCAGGGGCACGAACTGGTCACGAAGGAAAACACATTTGCACCGAACGAGCGGAGAGATAACAATGAGCGACGAGGAGCGACCCGACGGCGAGGATGCCGGGGGCGAGGCTGCCCTCGACACCTTCGAGCGGCGACTCGACGAGGTGGCCGCGTCGGTCGACGCCGCCGACACCGAGACTGCCCTCGACAGCGTCGAGGAGCGACTCGACGGTATCGAGGCGGAGGTCGCGGATGCCACGCTCGAATCAGCCGGCGACGACGACCCGGTTGCGACACTGACCGACCGCATCGACGGGTTGCGCGACGATATCGAGTCACGGCGGGGTCCCTACGCGGCGGATATCGTCGACGAGGTTGCCGACGCCAGACACACCGTCACCACCGCCGAGTGGACCGACGAGGGACTCGCGGACGTGGCGGCGGCGGTCCAGCGGTTCGTGGAGACGGCCGGCGAGCAGCTCGGTGACTCGCTCACCGTCGACACGGCGAACAGCGAGACACTCTCGACGGGTCTCTCAGACCTCTCGGGGCGTATCGAGTCCGCCGACCTCGACCCCGACGCGGACGCGGAGACGATCGCGACACTCCTCGCGGGAGCCGACGACCTGGGGACGGCACTCGACGACGCGCAGGTGTTCGACGACCTGGAGATACGCGAGCAGCTACAGCGATGCGGGTTCTACGACGTGCTCACGCCACAGAACCGGAGAGACTTCCCGCCGGAGTGGAACGCCATCAAACTCTACGAGGCCCGCGGCGAGGTCGAACCGATCTTGCTGGCGATGGATATGTTCGACTCGGAGTTCATGCAGGAGAACGCCCTCGACGCGCTGGAGCATCTCGCGCCGGCGGCGGCGTTCGACGACGTGCAGGCCCTGGCACAGCGCCGGAACAAACAACCGGTCCGGATACTCGGCCGTATCGGCGACGAGCGTGCCTGCGAGATGCTGCACGACTTTCTCGGTGGCCGTGACGTCGAACTCGAGAAGACGACGCTGTGGGCGCTCGGCTGTATCGGTAGCGAGGCGTCGGTCGAACCCGTCGCGCAACGACTCGCCGCGGACAACCCCGAGGTGCGCTCGGCGGCGGCCCGTGCGCTCGGACTGCTCGGTGACACCCGCGCCATCGACCCGCTCGCCGACCGCCTCGCCGCCGACGACGACGGGCGTGTCCGCGCCAGCGCCGCCTGGGCACTCAACCAGATCGGCACCGAGCGCGCCCTCGACGCGGTTGCTGACTACACCGACGACCGCTCGTACCTCGTCCAGGCAGAGGCCGAGAAGGCGACCGGTCTCTAGATCTGCCTGTCGAACACGGGCGCTCTGTTCATCCCGTTTTGCTCCCGGTCGGGTGTCCTCGCACTGCACGGAATCTCGACGAGGTTCCCGGCGACTGATGCCCGCTGGTGCGCTGCCGGGACGCGACACCCGGTGACCTCCTCGGGTGCAAAAAGCCCGCTGCTGTGGTGGGTCCCTCCTCCCCGACGTCACGAGACCAGCCGCCGGCTCTTCACCACTGCGGAAAAAATCAAAACGGTTATTAGATTCATTACAGTAATCAGTCACGTGTGGTCCGACAGACGACAGGCGCTCGCCCTCTGCGTGCTGGCGGTCGTGGTCCTCCTCGCGGGTTGCAGTGGGGTTCTCGACGATACGCCCGACCTGCCCGACGGTGACGAGGCGGCGGAGCGACTCTCGTCGGTCGGTGTCTACAACGAGACGGTGGTCGTCGAGTCGACGTTCGGCAACGAGACGACGGAGTCCCGGATAGAGCGGACCGTTCGGCCTACGACGGGCGAACGCTACCAGGTGACACGCCAGAACGGGAACCGGACGGTGACCGTCTCGAACGGCACGACGACGTGGGTCTACCGGCCAGCGGCGGGCGAGGTGAGCCGGATACAGACCGGCGGTATAAACGCGTCCGAACAGCTCGAGCGTGTCCGCGAACTGGTCGACAGTCTCGACACCGACGGCGGCGCCCCTGTCGCCCCCATCGTCCCGTCGCTCGTGCCCGGGTCGAGCACTCAAACGGGTCGGTACAACGTGACGAGTTCCCGGTTCGAGCCGGTGCGGACGGAGTACCAGGGTGTCGAGACCGTCGCCGGTCGCGAGACCTACGTCCTCAGGATGGAGTCGACCGAGACAGCCGAAAACAGGATACAACAGACGACGTACTACGACACCGAGACGTTCGTCGTCATGCGAGCCGAGTACAACGTAACCGTCGGGGACACCCGTGTCGAGGGGCAACGGGTGGTCCGGAACATCTCGTTCGACCCCCCTGTCGAGGAGGGCATCTTCGAGTTCGACCCGCCGGACAACGCGACCATCACCACGACCGACGTCCAGCAGTACGAGAGCTACGCCGAACTGGAACAGGCGGTCGACGGGCACGTTCCGGACCCCTCGGTGCCGTCGAGGTTCGAGTTCGACGTGGGGAGTCACACCGATGACGGTCTCTCACTCCAGTACAGCAACGGCCCGGCGGGACTGTTCGTCAGCAGGTCCACAGCCGTGGAGATCGACGACAGCCTCGAACAGGTCGACGACCGGGAACGGACGTACTTTGTTCGCGAGCAGAACAGGATCACGACGGTCCAGTGGCGGTGTGGCGACAGCGTCTACTCGGTCGGTGGTGACCCGGACCGCGAGACGTTGCTCGACGTGGCCGACTCGGTTGCGTGTCCTGCCGCTGGTAGCTGAGACGGGACCGCCGGCCACCCGAGAGGTCGAGCGCGCTCTGGCCCCCGAAGAGCCGCCGGTGCTCGCGGCAACCGACTCTGGTAGTCCGGACACGGGGAGTTTTTATCCGTGTCGACAAAGATGCGCTCGTGACACCGTTCGACGCCGTGTTGTTCGACCTCGACGGGACGCTCTGTCGTCGCACGCAGGACACACAGCAGCTCTACCAGGACGTGTTCGAGCGCGCAGGGGTCGAGCCGTTCGGCGACCCCGAGGCGCTGTGGGCGGAACTCCGGGGGCCGCCCGACCACGACGACAGGGTTGGCTACATCGGGACGGGCTTTGCCAGACTGGCGGCACAGCACGACCGCCCGAACGTCGACCCGCTGGTGCTCGCGGCGGCCATGACGGACCTCGTCGACGACAGCCAGGTCGCGTTTCGCGAGGGCGCGCGAGCAGCACTGGACAGGGCGTCCGAGGTGGGCGCGGTCGGGCTGGTGACGAACGGCCCGGAGCGCCGTCAGCGGGTCAAACTGGACGCGCTCGGCATCACCGACCGGTTCGAGGCGCGCGTCTACGCGTTCGACCTCCCCAGGCGCAAGCCACACGCCGACCCGTTTCACCGCGCGCTGACGGCCCTCGACACCGAACCCGAGCGGGCGTTGCACATCGGCAACTCCCTCGCATACGATGTCGCGGGGGCACAAAACGCCGGTCTCGCGGCCGCGTGGCTCGGTGACGGTGAGGACCCCGACCTGTACGACCCCGAGCACGTCCTCGCGTCACTCGACGACCTCGGAGCAGTGCTCGCGGGTGAACAGTGACAGGCACCGGGGCGTTCGCCGACGAAGCCGTCCAGCAGGCCGCGGAGCGCGGACTCGGGTCGGTCACAGCCGAGCAACCGCGAACCGTCGAGCCACTCGACCGGGGAAACCGAAAGCGGACCGCTGTCGTCCGGTTCGACGACCGGGGTCCGGTCGTTCTGCAACTCTGTGACGAGCGAACCTGGCTCCGGACCGAGTCGACACTGCTCGCGCAGATTCGGGAGCGCACCGACGTCCCGGTGCCCCCGGTACTCGCCGCGGGTGTGACCAGCGGTATCGCGTACATGGTCACCTCGTACGTTCCCGGCGAGGACCTCCACACGCGGTTCGCCGGACTGGACAGCGAACACCAGTGTCGGCTCGCACGCTCGTTCGGTGTCTACCTCGGGATGCTCCACGAGCGGTTCCGGTTCGACGGGTACGGCACGACTCGCGTCGACGACGGGGCGCTGGTCGCGGAATCCGAGGACTGGTCGGAGTGGCTCACCGGGTACGGACAGCGGGCCGTCGAGCGACTCCCGTCGGAGTTCGACCCGGTGCGCGGACCGTTGCGGTCGGTGCTGGCCGGGTCAGACCCCGGGAGTCCACCGGCCCGACTGTTTCCGTGGGACCTCCGGCCCGGCAACGCCATCGTCGCCGACGGGGAGGTGGCCGCGATTCTCGACTGGGAGACACCGAAGGCGGCCGCGGCGGCGCTCCCGGCGGCAAAGACCGAGTACCTCGTCGCTCACTGGTACGTCGACGACCCGGCACCGCTCCGGACGGCCTTTGTCGAGGGCTACGAGACTGTCAGAGAGTACCCCGACGTGCGACCGGCCCACCGCGTGGCGGCTATCGCCGACACCGCCGTCGACTCGAACGGGGTCGTGACCAACCCCGGCTACCCCGAACTGGACCGCGAGGCGGCCGTTTCCTTCCACCGCGAGGCGCTCGCGGACCTCGTCTGAGCGCCGACGCGTCGACCCGGCGGGTCCTGTCGCGTGTCACGCCGGTCAGAACTGCTCGACAAACGGCCTGTACAACCGTTTGAGGAGTCCGGAGACACCGCCGGCGGCGAGTCTGCCGACACCGCTCACCCCGACACGCTCCTCGTCGAGGGCGTACCGCCGCTGGTCGGTCTCGGGGTCGGGGTCGACCGGGTAGACCGTCCCGTCGGTGCCGAGCACCTCGATGGCCGTCTCGACACGCGAGGCTGTCAGATCACACGCCGCCGCGAGTTCCGGCACCGTCATCGGGCCGTCCCGCAGTTCGTCGGCGACGAGTCGACCGTGTTGCATGGCGAGCAGGAACTCGGCGGTGTCCATCTGCTCGAACTGGTCGGTCCGCTCGACGCGCTGGACGAAATCCGCCCGCGCGTCGAGCACCAGCCAGGCACTCGCGACGACAGCGAGGGCCGGCAACCAGCGGTCACCGACAGTCGCCGACGACGAGACCTCGACCGCCAGCCAGAGGCTGCTGACCCCCAGTGTCAGGACGGCGACGCCGGTTTTAAACCACCGCTCGTCGACGGTCGGCACGTCCCGGAGGAGGTCCATCGCCCCGGCGAACAGGTACGCCGACGTGACTGCCGCGATGAGTTCGATGTCACCGGTGAGGGCGTAGACAGTCCCCGCGAACAGCACCCACAGGCCCACGTCGCGCACCGAGAGTCGCTGACCCACGAGGGTCCGGAGGGCAGAGCGCATACGCGCCGGTATCGGGTCGACCGGGGACAGTGTCCCGTCCCGTTTCTGGACGAGAAACACGCGACAGGTGGCTCGCGGCCCGCAGGTCCCTGAACACTCTGAGCAGGCACTCACTCCGGTCGTGTCCCTGGGCCAGCCACAAAGCATCGTGAGTTCCTCGGTGACACGCCACGCAGGTATCGCACTGTCGGCGGTAGGCTCCCGACGGCTCTCGCCAGCCCGGATCGGCGATATCGTTGCGAAGTTACGTCCGACAGTGTCACTCGGCGCGGTCGGCCCGGTGTTCGCTGATGAGTCGGTCGACCATCTCGGCGCTCTGCTGGCGTTCTCGCTCGCGTGCCTGTTGCTCCCAGTGCTCGATGGCGTCGTCGATGTCGGACTCGCGCGCGACGGCGAGCTCGTCCACCTCCTGGACGGTCACCAGGTCGGCCGGTGCGACGGGAACGTCGTTGTCGAACAGCACGCGGTCGGCCATCTCGGAGAGCTGTCCGTTGCGCAACACCAGGCGCGGCCCGACATCGACGAGTCGGTTCGCGCTCGACCGGCCGGCACCGCTCGCGTCCCGCAGCAGGACGACATCGTCCTCGGCGAGCCCGAACCGCTCGTGGGCGCGCTCGATGGCGTCGGTGGTGAACTGCTCGACCACCTTCACGGGCGCGAGCCCCGCGCGTTTCTCCGAAACATCGGCAAAGTCCGAGTGGTCGAGCTTCCACAGCTCCTTGAGCCGCTCCAGTTTCCCTTCCAGTGTCTCCACCTGCTCGCGCTCGGTTTCGAGCTCTCGTTCCAGCCGCTCGTTTTCCCGCTCCAGCCGGTTGACCTCGCGGCGCTCGCGGGCCTCGCGGCGCTCCTCGCGGCGGGCCTCGGAGAGCTGTTGCTCGTACTGCTCGATCTGCTCGTCGCGGTCGTCCAGCTTCGACTCCAGGCGCTCGACGTGCTCCTGCAGGCGCTCGACCTGTCCCTCCAGCTGTCGGATGCGACGTTGCTCGGGCGATGGCTCGTGGTCGACGTGTTCGGTCTCCGTCTCGTCGTCACCGCCGTCGTCGCTGAGATCGTCGAGCACCGCCTCGACAGACTCCTCGTCGGCAACCACGCGCTCGACGACCGCACCGAGGTCCTGTCGCGGTGGCACCTTGGCGGCGATGCGCTCGAACTGGTCAGCGTGGGCGTCGAAGGCCCCCAGCGCGGCGGCAGCCGCGTCGCGCTCGTGGTCGTTGTCGTAGGCCACCTCGCGGGTGCGGTGTTTCTTTACGTCGACAGGGAGGTCACGGTCGGGTGTCCAGGCGGCGGCGTCGAAGCTCCGGCGTATCTTCTCGACGGTTTCGGGCATCGGCGTGACGTCGGCCCCGACGAGGATGGGCCGACCGCGCTCGATTATCCACTCGACGACCGCCGCCGTGTCGGCCGTGCGGGTGCTGAGCAGGTCGAGCACCTCGCCGTCGAGTCCGACCAGCCCCACCGCCGTCGTCGTCCCGGGGTCGATACCGACCACCACGCGGTCACGGCGCTTGGCGAGCGGTTCGAACTCGATACCGTCCCGGCGGACCCGCTCTATCTCGACCCGCACGTCGCCGGACCGGGCCGCCGAGACCGGAATCTCGTCGGGCCTGGCCTCGACCCTGAACACCGCGTTCGAGAACCCGCCGTACTTTTCTGTTACGTCCCGCTCGTAGGACAGTCCGGCGTCGTCGAGTGTGGACTCCACCTCGCGGGCTCGCCGCCGCACGGAGCCGTGGATGCGCCGGGTGTACCGGTCCTCGCTCCAGCCGCCACCACCGCCGGTCGACCGCCCGCGGGACACCTTGAGTTCTGTCGTGTCGGTGAACGCTGTCACCACCTGCCCGACGTTCCCGGCGGCGAGTCTGGCGGCGGCCTCGGCCTCCTTCATCGGTTTCTTGCCGTACGGGACCCCGTGGCGGGAGGCCACCCGCGAGAGCGGTTCCGGCTGGTGGCTGCCCGTTACCTGGACCAGCCGTGTCCCGCCCGGCAACCAGTCGAGAAACCGAACCAGGTCGTCCTTGTCCTCGGCCAGCTCGTAGGTGTTGTCCGTCGCCACGAGCGCGGGTTCGTCGCTCTCGATGCGCCGGCGGAGTTTGCGGTAACTCACGACGTCACGCTCGACCCTCTCGCCGTCGAGCACGACCAGCGCGTAGGAGGGAGCGTCACCGCGCACGTCACCACTCTGTATATCCACCCCGAACACCACGTCGTCGAGTGCGGCCGTTCTGTTGCTCACTGCCCACCGGTAGGGAACGAACCGACAAGAACGCTACGGCGAGTCCGACCACCTATGTCTCCGCCGACCCTGACGTGGGTATGCTCGAACTGGCAGTGACGACACGCGCGGAGACCTACGAGCGGATGCAGGGACCGCTCGCCGACCGCTCCATCGCGGTCGAGCACGTCCCGACCGCCGAGCGGACGTTCACGCCCGGGACCGACCTCGGAGCGTTCGACGTCGGTTTCGTCTACCCGCCCCGCATCGCCGAGGGCGGTGTCGCGGACGCGCTCCTCGGTGTCCCCTGGGTGAACGGTCGGGAGGCGGTGCTGCGCTCCAGACACAAGGGTGAGACGCTCGCGCGACTCTCCCGGGCCGGCCTGCCGACCCCGGAGACCGTGGTCGTCTCCGACCCCGTCGACGAGGCGACACTCCGGGAGACGTTCCGCCAGTTCGACCCGCCGGTGGTGGTCAAGCCGAACGCCGCGACCCGGGGAGTCGGTGTCACCACCGCGGGCGACCTCGACTCGTTTCTCGGCGTCTGTGACTAC
>CAYZGA010000020.1:10661-25298 GCA_964477945.1 uncultured Halobacteriales archaeon | reverse complement strand
CGAACAGGCCGAGAGCGACCGCGAACCGGAGACACTCGGCGGGCACGTCAGGGCAGTCGTGGCCGGTGACACCGGCCGCGTTCGACTGCTGGACGAGGACCTGTCGACGCTCGCGGAGGCCGATGCCGACGCCGCGTTCGAGACCATCGCCGATGCCGACCCCTGCCCCGACTGGGTCATCCTCGACGGGACGGTCACCCAGCGGATTCTCGACATCGCGGCCCAGCGCGGTGTCGGACAGGTCGTCGGCGCGGACACCGGCGAGTTCGTCAAGCAACCGACGAGTGTCCGCGTCAGGACCGCGAGCGAGATTCTCTGAGCGACCCGCCGGGGTACAACGGTTTTACCCGGCGGCATCTTACGTCGGTCATGGACGGAGACAGCCCGCCACACGTCGAGTGGCGCGAGTGGGGGTCGGCGGCGTTCGATCTGGCCGACCGGACCGGCCGACCGGTCCTGCTCGCGCTCGTGACGCGGTGGTCCGGGGAGTGCCGGGAGATGGACGAGCAGACCTACGCCGAACCCCGCATCGCCGCGCACGTCAACGACGGGTTCGTCCCGGTTCGCGTCGACGCGGACCGCCTACCGCGCGTCCGTGAACGCTACAACATGGGTGGGTTCCCGTCGACGGTGTTTCTCACGCCCGACGGCGAGACAATCGCCGGGGCGACGTTTCTCGGCGTCGACGGGTTCCGCGGTATCCTCGACAGTGTCCGCCGGGCCTGGGACAGCCGCGGGGTGGACGCAGGCTCTGTCCCGCGGGTGCTGCGTGACGGCGAACCGCCCGGCGGCGAGCTAGACGAGCGGATCGAGGCGGCGATGGTCGAGCAACTGCTCGGCGCGTACGACGAGACCCACGGCGGGTGGGGCACCGATGTAAAGTTCCCGCTGCCCCGGACCGTCGAGTTCGCGCTCGTCCGGGCCCGCGAGCAGGCCACCCGGACACTCGATGCCGTCCAGGCACACCTGCACGACACCTACGACGGGGGGTTCTACCGGTTTGCCAGGAACCGCAACTGGCAGGGTGCACGCCGGGAGAAACTCGCCGACGAGAACGCCGCCCTCGTGCGGGCGTTCGCACACGCATACCGGTACACCGGTGTGTCGGCGTACCGCTCGGCCGCCGAGTCCGGGGTGGAGTATCTCACCACGACCCTGTGGACCGGTGACGCCGTCGCGGCCAGTCAGGGTGGCGACGAGGCGTACTTCCGGCTCGGACCGTCCGAGCGCGCCGACGCCGACCCGCCGCCGGTCGACGAGACGGTGCTCGCGGACCGCAACGGTCTCGCTATCGACGCACTCCTGAGCGTGGCGGCCTACACCGACGACGAGCGAGCGACCCGGTTCGCCCGTCGCGCCCGGGACCACGTCTGCGAGGAACTCGTCGACGGGGGCCGGGTCACGCACTACCGGGACCCCGACGGCGACGGGCCGTCGGGACTCTTGCTCGACCAGGCGCGGGTCCTGGCCGGTCTCACCACCGCCTGGTCGGTGCTCGGTGAGCCCGGTCCCGCGAGGGCCGTCGCCGACTGGACAGTCGACACGCTCCAGACGGAGCGCGGGGCGCTCCGGGACGGACCGCCGGGCGGAGCGGGGCTGGTCTCGGAACCGCTGTTCCCGCTCGACACGGCAGTCGAGGCTGCCGGCGCACTGCTGGACCTGGCGCTGCTGACCGGCGAGGACCGGTATCGGACGGCCGCACGGCGGGCGATGGCCGTCTTTGCCGGGGCGAGCGACCGGATGGGTGTCGAGGTTGCCGGCTACGCCGCCGTCGTGGCCCGGTTGCGCGAACCGCGAGCGGTGCAGGTGGGGACTCCCGCCGGGACCGACCTCCACCGCGCCGCGCTCCGTCTCGCCGACCACGAGTCCGTTGTCGTCCCCGGAGCGGACAGTCGCGCGGACGGCCCGGCCACCGGCGAGGCCAGACTCGTCGTCGACGGAACGGAACGGGGCCGTGCCGACACGCCAACCGCGCTCGAATCGCTGCTGACCGGCGGGTGACCGGACACTGGCGCGTGTCGCGGCCCCTGCGGTACACGACTGCCCCCGCTGGCGTCGACAGAGCCGCCGTTCGGCTGCCGACGTGAATGAACACGAAACATGCAGAGAGTTTATACTCAGCCGGTTCGAGCCTCCGGCATGGCGAGTCTCGGCGACCTCGGTCTCTCGGAGTACGAGTCGCGGGCGTACCGGTCGTTGCTCCAGACCGGGCCGACCACCGCGAAGGAGCTCTCGCGGACGAGTGACGTGCCGATGGGGCGCATCTACGACGTGCTCAACAGTCTGGAGACACAGAGTCTGGTCCGCAGTCAGAGCGCGAGTCGACCGAAGAAGTACGCGCCGGTCGAACCCGAGAAGGCGCTAGAGCGGTTGCTGGCGAGCAAGCGCGAGCAGCTGGAGTCGAAGATCGACCGGTACGAGTCCATCGTGGACGAACTCGGGGAGCAACTCGAGACGACCGAACCGGCCGGCGAGCCGTTCTGGACAGCCGCGCTCGGTCCCGAGGAGGCGGTCGACCTGCTCGTCGAGCGACTGGCCGCCGCCGAGGACAGCATCGTCTTCGTGGCCGCGACACCAACCTCCCGGTTCGAACTCGACGTGGTCGGCGAGCGCATCGCCGAGGAGCTCGAGACCGCACTCGACAGAGGGGTCACCGTCTCGTCGCTGTTGCACCCGACGGTAGTCGAGACACTCCCCGTGAGCGTCGGTCAGCGCTACCGCTCGTACCTGCAAGACGAGCGTGACTTCGAGGTCCGCACGAGTGCGGACGTCCACAGCACGTTCACCCTCCTCGACCACGCCGAGGTCTGTATCGAGGTCCCCCACCCGCTGAACCCGCAGAAGGCGTTCGCGCTCATCAATCTCAAAGACTCCGAGTTCGCCGCCACCGTCCGGACCGAGTTCGAGCCCCGCTGGGCGGCTGCCGAGGAACTGCTGCTCTGAGTGCCGGGAAACTGAAGACGGGGCACAGGCGAGCGCGGCAGACCCTGCCGGCGGATGCCGGAGAACAGCGGGGCACAGGCGAGCGCGGCGGTCAGTGGACGATACCGTCCTCGCGCAGTTCGGCAACAGTCGCCGTGTCGAACCCGTGCTCGGCGAGCACCGCGTCAGTGTATGTCCCGAGCGCGGGCACCGCCCCGGGGTCGTCGGACCCGGTGGAGAGCGCGGGAACTCGGACGTGGCGGTGGCCGGCCGGGGTGTCGGTGAACACGTCCCGCTCGCCAAGCTGCGGGTCGACGAGCGCCTCGGCGGGCGTGTTCACCGGGCCGACCATCGTGTCCTCGCCGAGCAGGTCGAGCCACTCGGCCCGGGTGCGACCGGCGAACAGGCTCTCCAGTTCCGAGCGGAGGTGGGCTCTCTCCGCCGTCTCGCGGGTGAGGTGGGACTCGAGGAGGTCGGGGCGGTCGACGGCCTCGCAGAACGCCCGGAAGAAGCGCGGTTCGAGCGCGGCGAGTGTCACCGCCCGCCCGTCGGCCGTCTCGTAGACGCCGTACCAGGGTGCCGACCCGGAGAGCGGTGTCTCCCCCGCGACCGGGTCGTCCCCGTCGTCGTCGGCCATCGCCAGCTCCACCTGCCCGTACGAGAGCAGCGCCTCGGTCATCGACACGTCGAGGTGCGTGCCGCCACCACCGAGTTCCCGCTCCAGCAACGCACCGAGGATGGCGGTCACGGCCATCAGCCCCCCGGTCATGTCCGCGACGGGGTAGCCCGGGAGCGTCGGCGGGGTTCCGGGTTCGCGGTCCCGGTCCGTTTGCGGGCGGTCGCGTCAGGTCGAGCAACCCGGAGACACCGGCGTAGTTGAGGTCGTGTCCGGCCCGGTTGCGGTCGGGACCGGTCTGTCCGTACCCGGTCAGCGAGCAGTGGACGATATCCTCGCGGTGCTCGGTGAGGGTCTCGTGGTCGATGCCGAGACCCTCCACCACGCCGGGGTGAAACTGCTCGAAGACGACATCGTACTCGCCCACGAGGTCGTGGAGCACCCGCCGTCCGGCTGCCGTCTGCAGGTCGATGGCGATGCTTCGCTTCCCGCTGTTGACCGCCGTCAAGAGGTGACCGGCTCAGCCATCCCCGCCCCGGACCTGCCGGGCCGGGTCACCCGCCGGTGGTTCGAGCTTCAGCACCTCGGCACAGATACCGGCACGTAAACCGTCGTTGTCACCGGCGAGGACCCGTGGCGCTTTGGGCCCGACCCCCGACAGATTTAGGCCCCCGGCGCAACAGGAAGTCGGTATGAGTCTCCGGCGTGCAGTCGCAGCGCCGTTTCGCCAGCGTGGCGTCGACCGGCTAAAGAAAAGCGAGTTCGTCGTCGCGCTGTCGCTGGACTGGGAGTGGTTCTCGCCGGACCAGGCACAGCGACTCGCCGACGTGGCCGCGACCGAGGGGCTCGTCGAGCGCACCGACGCGGACGAACTGGTGGTCACGTTCGACCCGCTGGCTGTCGAGATTCCCGACGGGTTCGAACCCGACGAGTCCGTGCTCCAGGAGCGCTCGACCTTCGAACGGTTGCTCGCGGCCATCGTCGACGCGGGTATCGAGAAACACGACGCGGTGGGGTCGATAAACCAGCTCCAGGCGGAGCTCGGCGTGTCGGTGGAGGCCGCGGCCGCGCTGTACGCCCGCCGGCAGAGCATCGACGTGACCGACCTCGCGGCGCGGGCGACGGAGGAACTCGATGGTTGACCGGCGTATCACCGACGGGACACGCATCGGACAGCTACTCGCCTCCGAACTGACGGGGCTGGAGACGGGTGTGCTGGCGGCTGTCGATGTCGTCGACGCCGACCCGGAGGCTACACCGGACCCCGACGGCACGGAGGCGTACCGGGTCGCCCGCGACGGGACCGTCGTCGCGACCGTCCAGCTCTACCCCGAGTCCGTCGCGGTGTGCCTGCGCGGCGAGCGGGCGTGGCCGGACGGAACCCCGACACGCGACACGGTGACCGTCACAGACCCGACCACGCTCCGGGTCGCGGACGGGGCAGGGGTCAAGACGGCTGTCGACGCCGTGCGAGCCACGCTCGCGACGGACGAGGCGTGACCTGCGGGCTGTCCGCCGGGCGACCGGGCAGACCGCCGGCCCCGACCGGACGGAAGGCTCTTTATCGACCCGCGCGGTGACCCGGGTATGTCGTTTTTCGAGCGACTCGCCGAGCGCATCGCGGCGGTCGACAGCGTCGTCTCGGTCGGGTTAGACCCGGACCCCAACCGGTTACCCCCGAGTGTCCGCGACGCGGCACTGCCACGCTGGGCGTTCAACCGCCGCATCATCGACGCCACACACGAGTACGCCGCCTGCTACAAGCCAAACGCGGCGTTCTACGAGGACGCCGACGGCTGGCGCGCACTCCGGGAGACCGTCGCGTACGCACACGGCAAGAACGTGCCGGTATTGCTCGACGCCAAGCGCGGCGACGTCGGGAGCACCGCCCGCCAGTACGCGGGTCTGCTCGACACCGTGGACGCGGTGACGGTCAACCCCTACCTCGGGGGTGACTCGCTGGAGCCGTTTCTCGACCGGGAATCGAAGGGCGTGTTCGTCCTGTGCCGGACCTCGAACCCCGGCGGGGCAGACCTGCAGGACCTCGAACTCGCAGACGGCGGACGCCTCTACGAGCGGGTGGCAGGGCTCGCGGCGACCTGGAACACGCGGGACAACGTCGGACTGGTCGTCGGCGCGACCGCACCCGAGGAGCTGGCGGCGGTCCGCGAGCGCGTCCCGGAGCTGCCCTTTCTGGTGCCGGGGGTGGGCGCGCAGGGCGGCGACGCGGCGGCGGCTGTCGAGCACGGACTGGCAAACGGGGTCGGACTGGTGAACTCCTCGCGGGGGATCATCTTCGCCGGCGAGCGCGGCACCCGGGACGGACACGACCCCGACCGGTACTTCGGCGCTGCCGGCGAGGCGGCCCGGCGACTCGGCGCACAGTTGAACCGGCACCGAGAGGGATGAGTTTGCGCCGCGTTCGTCATACTGCAAGCACATAGCACAGTTCGGCACGCCGGGGTGCCGAATCGTTCCACGAAGCAACAGCCGACAGTATCAGAAAGAGTCAAGAGGCAGGGTTCAGTACCTCCAGTCAGATTGAGTATGAGACGGGACTCCGACAGGGTGTGGGCTGCTGTACGCAGAAAGGGAACCCGTAACCGATGACCCGACAGTCGTGGACCCGCTCGGTGGGGCTGCTCGTGCTGGTACTGCTCGCCCTCGGAACTGGACTCGCGCACCCCGGCGTCGCCGCCGACGAGGGGCAGACGGGCGTCTCCATCGCGGGAGACCGGCCCGCGACGAGCGGGATTGCCGACAGAGGGCAGGCGGCACGCGCCACGGGGGACCGACCCGCGACGACCGGCAGCGCTACCGACGCGACAGACCTGCAACTGGTGTCGGTGAACGCCCCGGACACGGTAGCGCCGGGCGAGAACCTCACCGTCGAGTACACAGTCGAGAACGTCGGGAGCACGGAGCAGACAGAGACGTTCGTCGACCTCAGGGTCCAGGGGAGTGCCGAGCAGTACGAGGACACCGACCAGAGTGTCACCGTCGCGCCCGGCCAGACCGTGACCGGGACGCTGACCTACGAGTACGTCTACCCGCAGTTCGAGCCAGGTGACACAGTCACCTTCACCGTCGAACTGGCGGACGCGAACGACACCGCGACGGGGTCGACGACCGTCGCGGAGACCGACGACCTGCCCGAACTGACCGTGACAGCTGTCGACAGTCCGGACGAGGTCACGCCGGGCGAGAGTCTCGCCGTGGAGTACACAATCGAGAACACCGGCACGGCACCCGGCGCGGAGCGGTACGTCGACCTCGTTGTCGGGACCGGCTACGTCGATTTCGACGCGGGCATCAGGCTCGCACCCGGGGAGAGCACGACCGGCACGCTGTACTACGACACCGTCGGTCAGAACCACGAGACGGGGACGACGGTGACGTTCGCAGTCGAACTGTTCGAGTGGTCGTCGAGCGCAACCGGGGAGACAGATGTGGTGCCCGCGCTGGAGTTCGTCGGCATCGAGTACCCGGACGAGTTGGCGGTCGGTGCCCCGCTCGCGGTCGACTACGCTATCGAGAACACCGGGGTGTCACCCGCGACAGACGACGTCGTTCTCGGCACCGGTCAGAGCGTGGCCGACAGCGAGGAACGCGACAGGGACCCGAACGTCACGGTGGCACCGGGCGAGTCGGTGACCGGGACACTCGTCTACGACAACGTCTCCGGGGAGTTCGGGGCCGGCGACACCGTCACGTTCGGGGTGGGGCTCGCAGACGCCGGGTTGCTCGAACCCGGACAGACCGAACTGACCGCCAGTTCCGGCAGCCCGGACCTGCAACTGGTGTCGGTCGACACACCGGCGACGGTCGGGGCGAACGAGACGCTCACCGTCGCGTACAGCGTCGAGAACGTCGGTACCGAGCAGGGAACCGAGTCCGCGGTGCAACTCCTGCTGGGTGGGGGCGATACCGTCGCGGACACCACACAGAACCTCACGGTCGGACCGAACGAGACGGTCGACGGGACACTGACCGCGGACCCGTCGGACGCGGGTTTCGGGGCCGGTGACACCGTGCCGTTCGCGGTGGTGCTGTCCGACTGGAACCAGCGCGAGAACGGGACAACGAAACTCGAGGCAAACGACACCGACCCGCCGGGACCGGCCGACCTGCAACTGACAGCCGTCGACGGCCCGGGGACAGTCGGTCCGGACGAGACACTCTCGGTGAGCTACACCGTCGAGAACGTCGGCGGCAAGCAGGGAACGGAGTCGGCGGTACAGCTCCTGCTGGGTGCAAACGAGACGGTCGTGGCGAGCCACGAGAACGTCACCGTCGACCCGGGCGGGGCAGTCGGCGGGACGCTGTCGGCGGACCCGTCGGACGCGGGTTTCGGGGCCGGTGACACCGTGCCGTTCGCGGTGGTGCTGTCCGACCGGGGCCAGCGCGAGAACGGAACAGTAGCGGTCGCCGGCACGGCCCAGCAGGCAACGTTCGAACTGGTGGCCGTCGACGGGCCGGACACCGTCGAGACCGGACAGACGTTCGGCGTGGACTACACCGTCGAGAACACGGGCAACGCGAGCGGCGAGACGGGCGTGACACTGGTGGTTGCCGGCGAGACTGTCGACACCAGCGACAGCGTGACAGTCCCACCGGGTGGACAGGCGACCGGAACGCTCACATCCGACACCGTTCAGAGCGCCCACGCCGGCGACACCGTCGAGTACGCCGTCGAGCTGTCGGCGTCAGGCGAGAGTACCGTCGGGCAGACCGCCGTCCAGACCAACAGCCAGGACAACACCACCGGGGCCGACATACAGCTGACCGAGGTGGAGGGGCCGGACACGCTCGACCCCGGCGAACCGCTGGAGGTGACCTACACCATCGAGAACGCCGGCGACGCCGAGGGGACCGAGAGTGCTATCCAGTTCGTCGTCGACGGGGAGATCGTCGACTCGGTCACCGACGTCACGCTCGGGGCGGGTGAGGCCGGCACCGCACCGTTCGTGTACGCGTCCGACTTCGAACTCGGGAGCACAGTCAGCTACCGCGTCCAGCTGGCAACCTTCGGGGACAGCGTCGAGCGGACCGTCGACATCGGGTCGGGCAACCAGTCCGGCGCGCTCGCGCTGGACGACCCGATTCAGACCGACTCGGTGTCGGTGCTCGTCGAGGTGACCAGCCTGAACACGCTCGACGGCACCGGCTGGCTGGCAGTCGAGAACCGGGACAACGACGTTCCGGCGACGACGGTCCCGGTCGAGGCGGGCGACGTCGAGACGTTCTCGCCGGGAACGCTCGGCGGGTTCAGACTGAACGACACCGTCGAGGCGCGTCTCGCAGCCGACAGCGAGTTCTCACAACTGCTCGACACCGACACGACGACGGTCACCGCCGGTGACAACGCACCCATCGCGACGTTCGAGTCGACACCGCCGGTGCCGGCGGTCAACCAGACGGTCGTCTTCGATGCCAGCAACGCCCAGGGTGAAGGGACCGGTATCACCGAGTACCGCTGGGACTTCACCGGGGACGGCGAGTTCGACACCGTCACCGGGAGTCAGACCGCGACGTACACCTTCCAGGAGGGTGGTGAGCAGGAGGTGCGTCTGGTCGTCGAGAACGGCGCGGGACTCACCGACGAGTTCACCGCGTCGGTGGTCGTGGAACAGCCACCGGCACCGCCCGAGCCGGCGCTCTCGTCGCTGGACATCGCCGGACAGGGCGACGTGGCGACGGTCCAGCCGGGTCAGGCGGACATCTCGATGGACGTCACGAACGTCGGCGAGGTGGCCGGCAACTTCACCGTGACACTGACCCTGGGTGACGAGGTCACGCGACTCCGGACGACGAGCGACCTCGGTTCCGGGGAGACGACGACACTGACCTTCTCCGGTGCGGTCACGGAACTCGGCCCCGGCGCGTACGTCGTCACCGCCACAGCGGCCGACGCGGCGGTGAACGGCACGCTGACCGTGGACGAACCGTCGACTCCGCCGGACCCGCCGACCGGGCAGCCCTCGTTCACGGTCGACCTGGCAGAGACAAACAGCCCGGTCAGCCCCGGCGAGAACCTCACCGTGACCGTCGAGGTGGCGAACATCGGCAACGCGAGCGGAACAGAGACGGTCACACTCGACGGCGGGGCGCTCGGGTCGACCGAGGCGTCGGTGACACTCGACGGCGGTGCGTCGACCGAGACGACACTCACCCTGCCCACGACGGGGAGCGACACCGGTGAGTACAACCTGACCGCGGATGTTGGGAACAGCGAGAGAGCGGTCGCCGTGACACTCGCGGGCGGTGACGGCGGTTCGTCGCTGGTCCCGATACTGCTGGTTTTGCTGATTGTCGGGCTCCTCGTCGGGGTCGGCGTTTACTACTACTACACCCAGCAACAGTCGGGTCGCGGGATGGACTCGCTGTGAGTCGTTCGGCCGCGGGTGCGCGGAGAGTCGAGATGGACCCGTCGAGGTCAGGCCGGGAGCGAGACGGTGCTGACGGCCTGTCGACGCGTCGCGTCCCAGAACGAGAGCGCGGAGACGGTCCAGTCGATGCGCTCGACGGTGCGGTCGGCGGCCCGCTTGGCCGCGTCGAGTGACCCGCCGCGGGCGACAGTCACGTGCGGGGTGTAGTCCTCGCCCTCTATCGGGTCGACAACGGGGAACACGGCCGCGAGTCGCTCGTGCAGACGCCGCAGTCCCGGTGACTCCACGGCGAGATACACCACGGGTGAACTGCCGACAATCACCTCCGTGAAGTAGTCCACGCCGGTCACGGCCACCTCGAACGGTGGCTGTCCGGCGAGCGCCTCGCGGGCCTGCGCCTCGAGACGGTTGTACCCCACCTCGGCCCCGTTGCCGTCGAGCCGTTTCACACAGAGGGTGTGTTCACCCCGGCAGCGCGCCCGTGCCCCCGGGAGGTCACGGGCGATGTCACTCGCCAGTGCCGCCACCCTGCCCGGCACCGGTACGTTCAGGCTGTACACACCGACCCAAACGGTGAGGCTCGACAAAAATCCGTCGGGTGAATCAGATGTAGTCGAACCACCAGAGCCCGATGAGCGCGATGATGACCACCCCGATGAGGTTCGGCACCACCGAGAGGAAATCCACCACCAGACCGACGGTAGCGAGCACCAGCCACGCCGCCACGAGCACCACCACCGCCGTTAGCAGGGTGTCGGTATCGAGTTTCCCGCGCACGTCCGCTGTTCGGATGTCACTGTAAAAAGCCCTTCTGGCTCCCCCCGCGGTCCGGTCTGTGGTGTCAGTGCCGGTCGAGCGGACGCCTGTAGATGACCGTCTCGTAGCGCTCGCCGCCGATCTCGATGTCACCGCGGCCGTCACGGCTGAACCCGCGGGACTCGTAGAAGGAACTGCCGACCTCGTTGCCGGCGAGGGCCTCCAGCGCGAGTCCGTCGACCCCCGTGGGGAGCGCACCGACGGCACGGCCGAGCAGGGAGGTCCCGAGCCCGGCACCCCACCACTCGGGGTGAACGTAGAGTTCCTTGAGACCCGCCTCGCCGTGACGGACCAGCGGTTTCGTGTCCCCCCAGCGCAGGTAGATGTAGCCGCGAACGGTCCGATCGACCGACGCGCCGTACGCGACACCGGGGTCGTCCTCGTCGGGGAGACGGTCGAGCCACCCGTCCACCTCGCTGTCGTCCGGGTCGACGGTCACCCTGTCGAGAACCGGGGCCGGCAGAATCCCGGCGTAGGCCTCCTGCCACGCGCGACCGTGTGACCGAATCGCGCCGCGGACGGCCGCCCGACTGTCGAGTGTGCGCACCTGCATACCTGGCGTCTCGGTTCCCGTCGTCTTGTATCCGGCGGGACCGCACCCGGGCTCCCCGCCGTGCGGTCCGGACGAGGTAGTCACAGGGTTTTTAGTAGGTTGACGCCAACAGTTTAACTGCAATGGCGCGAGGTACTGTCGATTTCTTCAACGACACCGGCGGTTACGGATTCATCGACACCGAGGCTTCGGACGAGGACGTGTTCTTCCACATGGAGGACGTCGGCGGCCCGGACCTCGAAGAGGGACAGGAAGTGGAGTTCGACATCGTGCAGGCCGACAAGGGGCCGCGCGCGAAGAACCTGAAACGACTGTAACCGGGCGAGTCAAACAACCCCGACAGAGCGACGCCCGGACCCGCTCTCCGGGGTAACCGCTGCACGGCATGCCGGGGGCCGACTACCAGGCAGACACATCTGAACCGCTCGTCGCGGCTCGCGGCGGCCACGGCTTCGGAGGGGAACAGGAGTGTCCGCCAGCACACCAGCCAGCATCTTATACTGACTCGCGCCCAAACGAGCGGGTGTGTCAGCGGACCCGACGGGCATCCGGTCGATAGCGGTCACGACGGCGGACGTGGTTGCCGCGCTCGAACTGAGTCTGACCAGTGACGACACCGGCGTGTTGCGTCTCACGCCGCCGTTCCACGGACGGATGCGCGCCCGTCTGCACATCGACAGGGCCGGCGAGGGTCCGCCTGCCGACACCGAACCGCGACCGCTCTATCTCCCGCCGGAGCGTCTCGTCGACGACCCCCCGGCGTACCCACGACCCGACGAGACTGCGGCGCAACTCCGTGCGGACCCCGAGACGACATACACCGTCGAACGGCACCACGAGCGTCACGCCGCGGCCGTCGAGCGGTGGCGCGAGGCGGTTCCCGAAACGATACGCGACGAGGTGACACTCCAGACGCCGGAAGGCACCAGCACGGTGTCTGTCAGCGTGCTCCAGGCAGATCTCGCGTGATACTGTCGGCTGTAACGTCGTGGGACGGGTACCCCGCGAACTGTGCCACGGGCGTACAGTGTGAGTCCGCGCGCCGGGCCGTGGACGTCGGCACCGGCCGCGCGCGACGGTCGACGGGTGTCTGCCCCGCGCAACCGGACGGCTGTGGACCGTCCGCAGGGACCGTCTGTCGGGGGTGCTACGCCAGTCCGGTCAAACAACGGGACGTGATTGATGCCACCCCGTCGATAGGTCGGTTCCCGTGGGGGAGTGTCTCATGGTGTGTCCGAATCTTTTATTCGCGGTCACGTCTTGATGTTTGGTAGACACACACCTGCCACGCGGACACAGCGGCGGCAGGACCGACTACCCATGTACGAACACGACGTCATCGTGGTCGGCGCTGGCGGCGCCGGCCTCCGGGCCGCGATTGCAGCGCACGAGGAGGGCGCAGATGTCGCCCTCGTCACCAAGCTCCATCCGGTGCGGTCCCACACAGGGGCAGCCGAGGGCGGCATCAACGCCGCACTCCACCCAGAGGACTCCTGGGACCTGCACGCCTACGACACGATGAAAGGCTCCGACTACCTCGGGGACGCGCCTGCCATCGACGCGTTCGCGAAGACCGCACCGGACGAGGTGATCCAGCTCGAACACTGGGGGATGCCGTTCTCCCGCGAGGAGGACGGGACCGTCTCCCAGCGCCCGTTCGGCGGGCTCTCGCACCCCCGGACGACGTACGCGGGTGCCGAGACCGGTCACCACCTCCTGCACACGATGTACGAGCAGGTCGTCAAGCGCGGCATCGAGGTGTACGACGAGTGGTTCGTCTCCCGACTCGCCGTCTCTGACGAGGACGACCCCGGTGACCGGAGCTGTCACGGTGTCGTCGCCTACGAGATTGCAACGGGCGAACTGGGCGGATTCTACGCCCGTGACGGTGTCATCGTCGCGACGGGCGGTCTCGGCGAGGTGTTCGACCACACCACAAACGCCATCGCGTGTACCGGTGACGGACAGGCGATGGCGTTCCGTGCCGGTGCCCCGATGGAGGATATGGAGTTCGTCCAGTTTCACCCGACTACGCTCCCGTCGACGGGGGTGCTCATCTCCGAGGGTGTCCGCGGCGAGGGCGGCATCCTCTACAACGACGAGGGCGAGCGGTTCATGTTCGAGGACGGCTACGCCAACAACGACGGCGAACTCGCCTCGCGTGACGTTGTCTCGCGTGCCGAGTTGACCCAGATACAGGAGGGCAAGGGTATCGAGGACGAGTACGTCCACCTCGACATGCGTCACCTCGGCGAGGAGCGCATCCTCGACAGACTGGAGAACATCCTCCACCTCGCCGAGGACTTCGAGGGGGTCGACGGACTCGACGAGCCGATGCCGGTCAAGCCCGGCCAGCACTACCAGATGGGCGGTATCGAGGTCGACGAGTGGGGACAGACCGGTGTCGACGGGCTGTACGCCGTCGGGGAGTCGGCCTGTTACAGCCTGCACGGTTCGAACCGGCTCGGCGGGAACGCACTGCCGGAGCTGCTCGTGTTCGGCGGCCGCGCCGGCCGCCACGCCGCCGGGTCGGTCGACGAGCAACCCGAGATTCCGACCGGTCCCGCCGCCAAGATGGAAGACGGCAGTGTCGACGCACCGGTCGACCTCGGCGGTATCGGCACCGGTGACCCGGTGGTCGCGGACGGCGGCGCACTCGCCACGCCGAAGGCCGTTCTCGAGGACGCCCTCGAACGCGAGCGCGAGCGCATCGACACGCTGCTCGAACGCGACGGTCTCAACCACGCCGACGTGCGCGAGCAGGTGCAAAAGACCATGACCGAGAACGTGAACGTGTTCCGCGAGGAGTCGAATCTCAAGCAGGCGCTCCGGGACATCCGTGACGCCCGCGAGCAGTACCAGCACGTCGGCGTCTCGGACCCCTCCAGCACGTTCAACACCGACCTCATCCACACCATCGAGACGCGCAACATCATCGACTGCGCCGAGGCCATCACCGTCGGCGCGCTCGCCCGCGAGGAGTTCCGCGGCGCACACTGGCGACAGCAGTATCAGGAACGCCGCGACGACGAGTGGCTCAAACACACCCTGTACGCCTGGAACGACGGCGACCCCGACCTCTACTACAAACCCGTTATCCTCGAGGGCCACGAGCAGACCTACGAACCGAAGGAGCGCTCGTACTGAGCGCCTACGGTGCGCCGACCGCTACCATCGTGCTGTCCTCGTGGAAGGTCAGGACACGCGAGGCTGTCGGTGCGACCCGGACCGCGTCGCCCGGTTCGAGCGCGATGTCCTCGCCCTCGACGGTGAGTGTGCCCGCGCCGTCGACCAGCACGTACACCTCCTCGTGGTCCTGGTCGGCGTGGTCGTGTTCCATC
>CAYZGA010000020.1:9130-10591 GCA_964477945.1 uncultured Halobacteriales archaeon | reverse complement strand
GATGATAACGCTGAGTTCGGACTTTGGCTGGCCGTACCCCGCCGCGATGAAGGGGGTCCTGCTCCAGCGGACCGACGCCCGACTCGTCGATGTCACCCACCAGTTCCCGCGACAGGACGTCCGGGCGAGCGCGTTCTGGCTCCGCGAGGTGCTGCCCTTTTTTCCGGCGGCGGTCCACCTCGTCGTGGTGGACCCGGGCGTCGGCACCGACCGGGCAACGGTGGTCGTCCGCGCCGGCGGGCACGCCCTCGTCGGTCCCGACAACGGGGTACTCCTCCCCGTCGCACGGCGACTCGCCCGGCGGACCGGGGGGGACACCGCCAGTGAGGGCGACACTGTCGACCCAGGTAACGTCGACGTGTTCCGGGTCGGGGAGCAACCCCCGGCGGGGCGAGACCCCGACCCCGGGAGCGACTGGCCGCCGGTTCCCGCGAGTTCCACCTTCCACGGCCGGGACATGTTCGCGCCAGCGGCCGCCGAGGTCCACCGGCGCGGTGTCGGGGGTCTGGACAGCGCGCCGGGGTTCGAGCGCGTCGAGACGTTCGTCGACCTGCAGTTCCCCGGGGCGACGGTCGGGGAGACAACCGCGACGGGCGAGGTGCTGGTCGTCGACGGGTTCGGAAACGCCATCACGAACGTCCCGGGCCGGGTCGCCGCCGACCGGTTCGGGGCGACAATGTACGTCGACGGCGAGCGAGCACCAGTCAGGGACACCTACGCCCGTGTCGAACCGGGCCAGCGACTCGTCACCGTCGGCAGTCACGGCAACGTCGAACTGGCGGTCAACCGGGGCTGCGGTGACAGGGCGTTCGACGTCGACACCGGGAGTCCCGTCGAGTTCTCGTGGTGAGCGGTCGCACAGCCGACGAGGCGCGGCGTACACAGCCTGCCTACAGCACGTCCATCTCGGAGAGGCGCTCGGGGAGGTAGGTGTCGGTGACGAAATCGAGACCACGCGAGGCCAGTGACTGCTGTTCGGACTTCTTCTCGATGTCGAGTTGCAGTTCGATCTGTTCGGTCCAGAACTCGGTCTGGTAGCGGGGGTCATCGAGTTCGGACTCCAGGGCGCTGATATCGGAGTCACTCAGCGGGTCGGTCGGGAGGTCGTACTCGACGATATCCTCGGGGCGGATACCGACAAACTCCGCCTGTGGTGTCGCCAGGTACGCCGAGAGGTGGGCACTCTTTATTGACCCGTACGCCACAGAGCCGTAGATGCGGTAGCTCCAGGGGTCACCGTCGGTGAACACGGCGATGGGCAGACCGAGTTCGTCGTGCAGTCGCTTGGTGAGCCGCCGGGTCGCCCGGGCCGGCTGTCCTTTCAGGTGGACGACGATGCAGTCGTACTCGTTGTCGAACCCGTTCTCGATGAGGCGGTCGCGCATCCCGCCGGTCTCGACACAGAGCGCGAAGTCGGCGTCGTTGTCGAGAAACTCGATGGTGTCGGGGTTGTTCGGAATC
>CAYZGA010000020.1:0-9120 GCA_964477945.1 uncultured Halobacteriales archaeon | reverse complement strand
GAACTGTGCCTCGTCGAGGTCCCACGACTCCGAGAGGTAGTACAGCTCCCGCAGCGTCGACGAGCGGTCCTCGTCGAGCTGCTGGGCGAGAAACTCGATGGCGTAGACGGCCTTGAGCAGTTTCTGTGCCCCGCCGATGGACTTCGCGCTCCGTGTCGACGTGCGGTCGCCGTAAACCCAGACGTTCTGTTGGTCGTCGTACTCGATGTTGCTCTTTGTCCGGGTGGGGATATCCATCCGCGGGACGTCACCGTCGGCAAACTGGTCGTAGAACTGCTCGGCCAGGTCGAGCAACTGCTGGCGCGTGTCTGTGCTGTCGGTAGTGTTGTCAGTGCTCATTGTTGTCAGGCGTCGACTGTCAGCTTCTCCTCGGAGAGACCGTCGACGACGACCGAACAGTCGGCGTCGGCGTCGGTCCGGTAGCGCAGAGTGGCTGTCTCACCGCTCGTGACGGTCAGGTTCCACCGCAGGAACCACTCGCCGTCCATCTCGGTGGTCCGCACCGCCGTCTCGTCGGTCCCGTCGACCAGTTCCGGCTCTGTCTCTGTCTCGACGATATCTGTCACCTCGAGGTCGGCGTTCGTGGTGTCGTTGTTCTCGACGCGCAGGGTCACCGTGTCCTCGTCGCGCTCGCGCGTGACCAGCACGTCGTTCATGATACGGCCCATCGTGGTGTCGATATCGAGCGGGTCACGGCCGGTCACACCTGCGAGCTTCTCGGCCATCTCGGGCAGGATGGTGCCGAGTTTGTCCTGTTTCTGCTTGCGCTGTTGCATCGAACGGCGTCGCTTGAGGAAACTCTTCAGCTCGCGGGCCGTCTCGCGGAGCGCAAGCTCTATCTCGCGCTCGATTTCCGGAACGTTGGCGATTGCGTCCTTCGACTCGCTTGTGAAGGGCACGTTCGTCGATGCGACGTGGACCAGTATCACCACGGGTCCTTTCGGGATACCGGTCCCGCCGGGCTGGTCGAGCTTGTAGTTGCGCCAGTTGATACCCTTCGTGACGTCGGTGGTGGCACAGGCCCCGCGCTGGTAGACGAGCGGGACGCGGTTCGCAAAGCGGAGTGTCGCCGCGCTCCCCTCGCTCGGGATATCGCCCCCGTAGGCGATGCCCGTCTCGACGATGAACGGGTCGCCGCCGTGGACCGATGCGTCCCGGGTGGTCGCCGCGTAGAAGTCGGCGTCGTACTCCGCTTCGAGACCCGCCTCGACCAGGTCCGAGGTGATGGGCGCGAGGCAGTCGGTCGGCGGCGAGATGATGTCCGTCTCCCGCATCGCCTCCAGCAGTTCCGAGGCGGTGTCGCGGTCGCCCGCCACGGCACGCACCCGTGGCGGGTCATCGGGGACCCGTTCGCTGGCCGCCCAGAGCTCGTCGCGGATGTTCTCCCGGGCGGTGTCACCGATTGTGGCGTCGTCCCGTTCGGCGGTCATGTCTGCCGCCCGGTCGACGTACCGCCGCAGCGTCTCGCGGGTCACCCGGTGACGGTCGCCGGGCTCGAACTTCGCCGCCAGCCGCTCCGCGAGCCCCTGCACCACGGCGTCGTTCTTTCGGCGGGTGGTCGCCGCGTCGACCAGCCGGTACAGGTCCCCCGTCCGGTCGCCGGTGATCCGCTCCCAGGCGGCCACCACGGCGTTCTCCCTGACCGTCGACCCGAAGGTGGTGCCGTACTCGACCTGTATCTCCTCTGCTATCTCGTCGACCGCCTCGACCACCTCGTGGTGGGCGACTCGCTCGCGGTCCAGTGTCTCGGCGACCCGGGCGGCAAAGTCCGCTGTCGCCTCCGCACCCTTGTTCGCGACGGCCGACTCGACGACCGTCTCGATGCCGGTCTCGTGTGAGCGTGGCGGCTGCCAGGTCAGCTCCCGCCCAAAAACGCGGTCCCGGAAGTTGTCGATGATCGACTCCGCGGTTTTCGTTCCGACCCTCGTGAACTCACCCTGCAGGAACCCCGAAACCGAGTACGAGTCCGTCGTCTCGGCCATCTTGATGAGCGTGCCCAGTTCGACCCCGTGGGGGTGGGGCCGTATCTCCTCGGTCTCGGCGGGTAACTGGTCTGTCGCGCGCTCGTACTTGAACTGGCCGTCGGGTTCGCGCAACTCGATACGGGCGTGGGGGTTGACCACCGCCGTGTGCTTGATGTAGTCGTGGAGTTGCTGACGGGCCCGCATGTTCGCCTCCATCTCCAGTTCGATGCGGGTCCCGTGTGGCCGCTCCCAGGCCCGTGTCTCCTCGCGGCTTATCTCCGGCTCGTTCTCGTCGGTGTCGACGATGAGCTCGAAGTACTTTGCCTCGTCGCTGCCCTGCGTCCGCGAGGTCACCTTCGCCGGTTTGCCCGACGTGAGTTGGGAGTAAAGCACCGCCGCCGAGATGCCGATGCCCTGCTGACCGCGGTTCTGCTCGCGGATGTGGAACCGCGACCCGTACAGCAGTTTGCCGAAGATCTTCGGGATCTGCTCTCTCGTGATTCCCGGCCCGTTGTCCTCGATGACCACCCGGTAGTAGTCCCGTCGTTCCTGTATCTCGACGTAGATATCCGGCAGGATACCGGCCTCCTCGCAGGCGTCGAGGCTGTTGTCGACGCCCTCCTTGACCGCGGTGACGAGCCCACGGGCACCAGAGTCGAACCCGAGCATGTGCCGGTTCTTCTCGAAGAACTCGGCGATAGAGATAGCCCGCTGGCTCTCTGCCAGCTCCTCGGCGATACCGTCGCTGCCGCCGAGTCGTGACTGCTGAGATGTCATCGCTTGTCTTTCTCTACTCTCTCCGGGTTTAAACCTCGCACGCTACCGCGGTGAAAGTGAATCCGCCGACGAACGTACCCCACACCGCGGTCAGTTGCGCACCCAGTGCCGACGGACGCGAGCGCGGCGTGACTACAGGGCCGAGGAGACGAGATACGGGACCAGAAAGACAGCCACCGTCAACAACGCGAGTCTCAGGCTGTAGCTGATGACCGTCGCGAGACCCGTGACCCACGCCGGGTGGGTGACATCTACCAGAACGTCCATGCCTCGCGTTGTCCGCACCGGAACCTAACTGTTGTCGTGCCGGGAACTGGCCGGTCCGCGACAGGTTTTGACCGCTCACACCGGGCATCGAGTATGCAGATCGACCGGTCGGTGTTCGCGTTCCTGCTGGCGGTGCTGCTCAGGATTGGTGTGCTCGACACGGTGGAGTCGGGGGCCACGGAACGGGCGGGCGAGGCTGGACACGGACGGGACAGTTCGCCCCGGCACCCGGGTCAGCTGTGCGTCTCTCGCTCGGCCACCGGTATGCGGGTGTCCCCGTGTTCGACGGCGACCCGGAGGGTGTCGTCCTGCTCCTCGGCGACGACGGTGAGCTCGTCGAGCGTCGCCGGGTCGTCGAGTGTGACGGTCCGGCTCTCCGCTGTGGCGGGCAGGGTCGTCTCGCCGACAGTCTCGTTCTCGTGGGTGATCCGCAGGCGGAACCCGTCAGTCGATGGGACGACCGAGAACGTCTGTCCCGCGAGCGTGCCGTCCGCCCGTCGAGGGTCGGACCGGAACGCCTGAACCGCTCTGTCGTCGTGTTCCAGCGAGACCGTGTAGACGGTGTCGTTGCCGGTGACCCTCCACCCGGACCGCTCCACGTCGACGACCGCCCGCCAGCCGACACCGCCGACGGTGGCCGTGGCGGACCCGCTGTGAGCGAGACGGTTCGGTTGCACGACCGGTGCCCAGACGCTCCGGCGCTCGCTGACGACGATGACACCGCTCGCGTTCCCCCCGTGACGGCCGTGTGATACGTCCTCGGCGTACGTAATCGTGTAGTCGTCGATGTCGATCGCCGGTCCCCCGGGAACGGGGTCGTCGTCCATCGGGAGCGCGTTCGGCTGGACACTCGACAGCGCGATTATAAGCGTGACGAACACGACACCGCCGACGACCACGCTCCGGAGGGCAACGGGACCGGCCGTCACGGACTCGTCGGTCGCGACCATCGCCACGACGAGAAAGGCCAGGAACAGCACGAAGATGACACCGATACCCTGCCAGCGGGTGAAGGTGCCCCCGCTGCTGGTCGAGTACGCCCAGAGGCTCCGGGCGAGCACGACGAGCACCACCGCGAGCGCGAGTCGGCCCGGGTCGGGCCAGCGGTCGCGCGCCCTGAGAATCGCGAACGCCACCAGCACGCCGAGCAGGAACCCGAGCAGGTGTGCCTGCACGTTGACACCGGCCCACGAGGGCGGTCCCGACGGGCCCGAGCCTGCTGTTACCTGCAAGACCGGGGTCTGCAGCGCCCTGAAAACGACGTTCACACCGGTCAGCGCCACCATCCCGACGATGGTCGCCAGCGGGAGCATCACCACCGCGACACCGAGCAGAAAGAACACCGTCCCGGAGTAGCCGAGCGACCAGCCCCGCGCGAGCACGGAGGTCAGGAGGCTGACCCCGACGAGTGCCGCCGGGAAGACCACGAGCGCACGCACGAGCGGTCGACCGAGCATCCCTGTCGCACCGTCCGATTCGCCGCCTGCGAGCGGGTCGCTCCCCGATGGTTCGGGCGGCGGGTGGTCGTACCCCGTGGATGGGGAGTCCCCGCCGACGGGGTAGTGGCCCCACGCGAACTCGACGAGCGGCGTGAGCACCAGCGCCGCGAGCACGTTCCCGACGAGGTGGTCCGGGCCGGCGTGGGTGAACCCCGCCGTCAGCATCCCGAGCACGTACGAGTACGACCAGCTCTGGAACGGTGTCACGACCGGGTCGC
Organism: uncultured Halobacteriales archaeon; assembly: GCA_964477945.1. Taxonomy (GTDB): domain Archaea; phylum Halobacteriota; class Halobacteria; order Halobacteriales; family Haloarculaceae; genus Halovenus. The sequence goes on along the minus strand of CAYZGA010000020.1, from coordinate 4,395 downwards.
TCCAGCTCTCGATACCACTCTGGACGAACAGGTAGACCAGCACGACACCGGCGAGTGTCACGAGCGTCCCCCACGGGACGCCGTAGACGAGGCGGTCGGTCAACACCGCCCGCCACCGGTCCCGCCCGTCCAGCGACCAGACGTAGACGAGCACCGCCGCGAGCACGAACAGGAGTCCGACCCGCTGTGCCGTCTCGAACACCATCGTCTCTATCTTGCTGCCCTCGTTTGTGAGTCGTTCGGTTGTCGGTCTGCCGCCGGTCACCGGTGTGGTCCCGCGATGCACCGCCCGACCGCCGCGCCGTGCGCGGTGAGCGCTACCGAGCGGAGCGCGATGTGGGCGTGGCTGTCGAGCGACGGACAGACCGTCAGCGACACGCCTGTCGGTAACTGGCTCGCAGACCCGTCTCGGCGACGTTGACCCCGTACTCGGTTGTGCGCACGAGGCTGTCGACCGCGAGTCCGAGCAGGTAGCCGTCCTCGAGTGACCGGTCGTACAGCCGCTCGTCGAACGCGGTGAGCTCCTCGCGGAGCCGCTCTGCCTCGCCGACGACACCGTCGAGGGCGGTGTCGTCCGGTTCGAGGAGCCCGTCGGTGGCGTCGCTCACCAGCTCCCGCGAGCGGCTACCGAGTGAGACAAACGACTCCGCGACATCCGCCGGCGGTGGCCGTCCGATACGGGCGGCGAGTGTCGCCACCTTCTGTGCGTGGTCGGCGACCCGTTCCAACTGGCGGGCGGTCATGTAGTACTCGAACGCCGACCGGTGACCGTCACTGGCCACCGCCGGGGCGGCCAGCGACTGCTGGAACCGCCGCGAGAGGAGCGCGAACAGCCTGTCGACCGTGTCGTCCTGACCGGCCACCTGCTCGCCGAGCGCGCCGTCGGCCTCGACCAGCGCCTCGAACGCCGCCGCGTGCATATCGAGTGCGGTGCCTTGGACCTGTGCGAGCGTCTGCGCGGGCGAGAGGTCCGCCACGTCGAGCATCGTCCGTGCGGTCAACCCGCTCTCCCGTGCGGTCATCACCTCGAACCCGACGAGCCTGCGGATGGTCCGTGTCACCGCCCGCCGCGCCGTGGTGTTCCGGAGGTTCTCGACGTGGACCGTCTCACAGCCCGCGATGTAGCCGGCGGCCACCGACCGCGCGAGTGCCGCCGGTTCCTGGCCGGTCGCGTCGAGTGCTATCTCCCCTGTCCCGGCCTCGTCGTCCGGCGTCGTCATCACCGCCGCCTCGTCGTCGATGTGGAGCCTGACAGTCGTCCCCGGTTCGATCCCCTGGCTGTCTGCCCACTCCTTCGGGAGTGACACCGTGTACGTGGAGCCACCCGTGAGCTGTACCTTCCGTTCGACCGTCTCGATGTTCCGTTCCATCTGGTGTCGAATGCTGTCCGCAACCGCGCCACCCACCTGTCCGTCCGCGCCGGGATGTCGCTGGTGTGTCCGGTCACCCGCGGGTCGTCCGGATAGATATCTGTACGCCGCACGCGGGCATGAAGGCTGCTAGTTCGTATATATCCCGTGACAGAACTATATACCATCCTCGGGTCACCCCGGTTGTGGTCGGCAACAGTACGTAGAGCAATGTACCCGGTCGACCTGCGGTGAGAGTGTGGTGGCCGGTCATACTGTCGGCTGTACCGTCGTGGAACGATTCGACATTCCGGGGTGGAACTGTGCCACAGGAGCCGACGGTATCAGGGAACCCGCTCGAACGGTTCGGCAGTCCACTCCCCGTCGCGGTACGCGCGGAGGTAGTACGTGATTCCGGGCTGGTGTGCCGCGCCGGTGATGACGTGGACCGGTGTGGACTCCGGGGCGTGGGCGAGCACGTGCGCCGTGATACGCTCGTTGCGGGCGTGGGTGAACAGCTCCAGTTCCGGGTCGTGACGCCGGAGCCACTCCCGTTCGAGTGGCTGTGGCAGGAACGACCGCTCGTAGTACCGCTGGAGTGCGGGCAGTGCCGCGGGGTCTTCGGCGGCCGCGCGCGTCCGCTGGAACGCCTCGAAGTCCTCGCCGGTCGCGAGTTGACCGTGACTCAACAGGAACTGCGAGGCCACGTCCCCGAGTGCGGCCGCGAACCGGTTGCCGTACACCTCGGTCCCCGACTCGATGAGCGAGAAGGTCGCCTCCCGGAACCGTCTGGCGACCGACCCCGGGTCGACCCGCTCGTCCTCGAAGTGGTGCAGTATCTCCCCGTCGATGTGGGCGTCGATATCTCGCTCGCGACAGTGGTGCATCGCCCAGCGGTAGTCGTCAGTCCCGTGGACGGCACTCATATCGGGAAAGTACATCTCGCGGATGCCCTGCTCGCAGTAGACAGTCGCACCGGCGTCGAGCAACCGCTGGACGTGACCGCGGAGGAACGTCCGCTCGGCGTCGGTGTCGGCGTGTGTGACACCGTGGACGTGAAACGCCTGTCCGTCGACGGACACCCGCCGACCGGGCAGTTCCTCACCCTCGTCCGGCGGGTCGCGTTCCCGACCACCCAGCGAGCGCCACTCCGCTTTTGCCTGCAGATACGCGTCATGCTCGGTCGTGGTCCCGAACAGCTCTCTCAGGGCCGCGAGCGTCTCGGCCGAGCGGATCGCTCCGAGCCGGTCCTGCTGGACCGGGGTGAGTCGACTGTCGGGATGCTCGACTGTCACACCAATTGTAGGGGCGGGACACGCCTGAATCTTGTCTTCGATGGTGAGGGTGTCCCGAGCGGGACAGTTCCTCCGCCTTCCCCGACTGTCGGCACTCGCGTGTCGTGTCCGGTGATAGCCGGCGACCCCGCCCGTTGTGCGGCGGACAGGCGGTCCGGGCAGAGGTATCCTCTGGTGGCAACGACGCGGACAGCGTGGAACTCCGACGGGCGGTCCGGGCCGCGCCCGTGACCCCGCCGGCCGGGTCATCGAGACGCGCGGGGAGTTAGCCGTCGCTCGCGGGGGCAGGTCGAAAAAAAGGTACAAATCGGTCGGAGAGACGTCCGGTGTGTCAGGACGAGATGTCGGTGAACAGCGCCTGGACGTCGAACACCGAGACGCGGTCGTCGTTCATGTTGGCGAAGTCGAACAGTTCGGCACCCGCCTGCACGTCGCCGTTGCCGAGTGCGTCGAACAGCGCCTGCACGTCGGTGATGTCGGTGTCGCCGTCGCCGTCGACGTCGTCGAGGTTGCCGTCGCCGTCCGTGTCCGACGCCGGTGCGCCGTTGCCGACCGTGTCGACCGACAGGGTCAGGTTACCGGTTATCGAGGCGTTCACCGCGCTGGCGGTCACCTCGTAGTTGCCGGGGCCGAGCCCCGCGGTGGCGTTCTCGAAGGTGACCGTCACGGTCTCGTTCACGCCAATCTGGACTGTCTGGTTCGACCCGGTCTCGCCGATGCTGAGGTTCATCGTCACCTCGCCGGCACCGCCGCCGGTGTGGTCCATCTCGACGGCCACGTCGTAGCCGCCCGCGAGCACCGTCGCGTCGTCGCCCTGTCCGGCGATGTCGATGCTAGCCATGCCGACCTCCGGCGGTGCGGTCACGGTGATCTCGGCGAACGCGCTGTCGTTTGCCGTCTGGACACCGTGCTCGTAGGTACCCAGTTGCTCGGGCACCGACGGGGTGAACTCGACGGTCGTCTGCTCGCTCGCGTTCAGTTCGACCGTCGTGCTGGCGGCCACAGTTCCATCGAACACAAACTCGACGGTCTGCGTGTCGGCCAGGCCACCGGTGTTGGTGACCGTCGCGCTCACGTTGATTGTCTCGCCGGGAGCGGCCTCGGCGGGTGCGCTGAGCCCACTCACGTTGAACAGTGCGGGTTCGACGATGGAGATCTCCTCGCTGTACACCTCCTCGATCGTCGGGTCACCGCCTGGCTCGAACGCTTCGGCCAGATTCTGGCCTCGCTCGTAGCCGGTCTCTACCTGGTCACCGGGCTCGAAGCTCGTGTCGAGCGCACCGTTTATTTCGGCGAACGTGCCGAGGTTGTCGCTGAAGGTCATGCTCTCGCCAGGATCGAGGGTGAACGCCGTGGCGTTGGCCGCGATACCGATCGCTCCGGTGTCAGGTGCCGTGTCGTTCAGGTTCGTCACCTGCAGCACCTCGCCCTCGTACGGCGCGGTGCCGTTGTTGGTGAGAGTAATCTCCGTGGTAATCTCCTGTTCGAGTGTGAGTTCGTCGGGCTGGTTCAGTTCGACCAGTTCGATGTCCGGCGAGCCCACGGTAATCTCCGCGAACTGGCTGTCGTTTGCCGTCTGGACGCCGTGTTCGAAGACACCACCCTCACTCGGTAGCGCCACGTCGGTGAACTCGACGACCGTCTCGTTGCCGGGGTCAAGTTCGACCGTCGTGGACGCGGCCACCGAGCCGTCGAAGACGAACTCGACGGTCTGCGTGCCGGTCTCGTTCCCGACGTTCGTGACCGTCGCG
>CAYZGA010000019.1:0-25579 GCA_964477945.1 uncultured Halobacteriales archaeon | reverse complement strand
CGCGTACCCCGTCCGGACGAGTTCGCGGATACCGAACTGCCGGTAGGCGTCGATTGCGTCGTCGATGCGCTGCTGGTGGCCGGTTATCTCGACCGTTATCGAGCGCGGTCCCGCGTCGAGTGTCTGTCCGTCGTACATGTCGGTGATGGCGTTCACCTGGTCCGGGTTGTCGCCGTTCACCTTGACGATTATCAGCTCCCGCTGGACGGCGTCGCCGTCGAGTTCCCGCACCGAGATAACGGGGATGCGCTTCTCCAGTTGCTTCTTTGCCTGGTCGATCTCCGGCCGCGGTTCCTCGATGACGATGGTCATCCGGGCGAGGCCGCCGTCGACGGTCGGGCCGACGGTCAGCGATTCGATGTTGAACTGACGACGGCTGAACAGGCCCGATATCTCCGCGAGCACACCCGGTTCGTGGCTGACCAGCGCCGACAGCACGGCCCGCTCGGGCGGGTGTTCGGCCTCCGCCTCGGGGTCGATTCTGATACCCTGGCTGTTGCGCCGTCCGTCCGGGTGCATCCGCTCGTCGGGTCCCGGCCCGGGGAGTTCACCACGGGTCATCAGAGTCCCTCCAGTTGGTCCGCGTTCAGTGCGAAGCGGGCGTTGTCCCCCCCGCTCGGAACCATCGGGTAGACGTTCTCTGTCGGGTCGATGACCGCGTCGATGACCGACGGGCCGTCGTACGCGCGGGCCGCCTCGATTGTCTCGTCGAGTCCCTCGTAGGTCTCCGCGCGAAAGCCTCTCGCACCGAACGCCTCGGCGACCCTGTCGAACTGTGGCACCCACGGGTACTCCGAGGCCATGTGTCGGCCATCGTAGAACCCATCCTGCCACTGACGGACCATCCCGACCGCCTCGTTGTTCAGAACGACGATGGTGATGTCAAGCTCCTCGCGGGCCGCCACGGTCAGTTCCTGTGCGGTCATCAAAAACGAGCCGTCGCCGTCGAACGCGACGACCTCTTGGTCGGGTGCGGCGAGTTTCGCACCGATCGCCGCCGGCACCGCGTACCCCATCGTCCCGAGTCCGTGCGAGGTGACCCACGTCCGGGGCTCGGTGAACGTCCAGTACTGCCAGGCCCACATCTGGTGCTGTCCGACCCCGGCCGCGACGATGGTATCCTCGGGGGTGACCGCGTCGAACTGCTCGACGACGTACTCGGGTTTGAGCGGTTCGTCCGCCGGCGTCTCGTAGTCAAGGGGGTACTCCGCCTGCCAGGTCCGGCACTGCTCGCGCCACGCCTCGGCGGCCGGACGACCGGGCATCGCCCGCGACAACTGCTCCAACACCGCCCCCGCGTCACCCACGAGCGGGTAGTCCGCCTCGACGTTCTTGCTTATCTCCGCCGGGTCGATGTCGACGTGGACGATCTCCGCGTCGGGGGCGAACGTCTCGATGTCGCCGGTCAGGCGGTCGTCGAACCGTGTTCCGACCGCGAGCATCACGTCGCAGTTCGAGATTGCCAGGTTCGCGTACCCGGTGCCGTGCATCCCGGCGATACCCTGCGAGAGCGGGTCTGTCTGCGGGAACGCGCCCGTTCCCGGCATCGTCGTGACGACCGGTATCTCGAACTCGCGGGCGACCGTCTTCAGTTCCTCTGTCGCATCGCCCTTTATTACACCGCCGCCCGCGAGCACGAGCGGCCGCTCTGCCGCGGCCAGTGTCTCCGCCGCGGCCTCGACCATCACCGGCTCCGCCGTCGTCGGCGGGTCGTACGTGTCCGGGGTCTCCGGCTCACCCGGTCGGCCCGTTGTCTCGGCCTGCGTGACGTCCTTCGGGAGGTCCACCAGGGTCGGTCCCTGTCGGCCCTCGTTCGCGAGCGCCCACGCCGTCCCGACATCCTCGCCGACGGTCGTCTCGTCGTCCGCGAAGATGTTGTACTTGGTGACGGGCTGGGTGACACCGACGGTGTCGGTCTCCTGGAAGGCGTCGTTACCGACAAAGGCCGTCGGGACCTGCCCCGTGAGCGCGACCAGCGGGTCCGAGTCCATGCTGGCGTCGGCCAGACCCGTGACGAGGTTCGTCGCGCCCGGGCCCGACGTCGCCATGCAGACGCCCGGTCGACCCGTGACGATGCCGTACGCGTCTGCCGCGTGGGCGGCACCCTGCTCGTGGGCCATCGTGACGTGGGTGATCGCCTCGTGCTCGTAGAGGGCGTCGTAGACGGGCATGATCGCCCCGCCGGTGACGCCGAAGATGTACTCCACACCGGCGTTCTCGAGTCCGGCGACCACCGCCTCCGAACCCGTCTCGACCGGCGTGCTGTCCTGTTCAGTGGCTCCCGCGTCTGTCGGCGGGTCACCTGCGTCTCGTCGTTCCGACGGCTCGTCGCCGTCGTCCTGTTCTGTCCGATGCACTGGTGCTCGTTCACTCATGTGTATATTGGTAGCTGGGGGTTCGACGCGCGATACCGGTCGGGAAAAGAGAGGTGTGACTGAGGGGCTAACGAGCCCCTACAATACGGATGCTGGCGGCACGACCGTTGTCGGTACCGGCGTCGGTCTGCATCTACTCCTGTCTCTGTGTCCCGACCGGTATAAACGTTGTGTGCGGCCCCCGGGTCTGCGGTGGAACGTCCGGGGGACGACACCGGACCCGGTCGACTCTGCGCCGCTGTGTGGTCGGACGCGTTCGGTAGCCGCCGCTCGAATCCGGGTTCGACAGCGGATCCCCGTCGACCGGGACCCGAACAGGGGCTGTCGCACGGTACGGCGACTGTTCGCCGCCGGGCGCGGGGTGTTCGCGTACCGGTCGCTCTCCTGTGGGGGGTGGCACCCGTCGCGACCCACATCGCTACGCGCGGACCTCCTCGCGGGGGCCCGCCTCGCTGGGCGTGACGCCCACCTCGCGGGCCAGTTCCTCGAGTGTGGCGACCGTGATACGCTCGGACCGCGCGCCGGCCTCCTTCACCCGGCGGGTCACCTCCCGGACCTCCTGGTCGGTCGGGTCGAACCCGATATCCCTCAGGCGTTCACGAACGGAGTGGGTCCCCGTGTGCTTGCCGAGCACCAGTTCGCGCTCCGCGCCGACCATCTCGGGGGTCATCACACCGGGTTCGAACGTGTCGGCGTTCTCGATGACACCCGCGGCGTGGATACCGCTCTCGTGGGAGAAGGCGTTGTCCCCCACCACCGGCTTGTTCGCCGGCACTGGGACATCCGAGGCCGCCTCGACCATCCGGGACACCTCGGCGATGTGTGTCGTGTCGATACCGGTGTCGGCACCGTAGACCGACTCCAGCGCCATCACCACCTCCTCGTAGGCGGCGTTCCCGGCGCGCTCGCCGATACCGTTTATCGACACCTGTGCCTGACTGGCACCGGCCTCGTAGCCCGCCAGCGCGTTCGCGCTCGCCATCCCGAAGTCGTCGTGGGTGTGCACGTCGACACGGGCGTCCCCGGCGGCCGCGACGACCGTCGAGACCAGTCGTCCGAACCGGGTCGGGGTCGCCACGCCACAGGTGTCGGGCACGTTCACCCAGTCGGCACCTGCGTCGACTGCCGCCTCGACCACGTCGACCAGGAACGCCTCGTCGGTCCGGGTCGCGTCCATCGGGGAGAACATGCACTCGACACCGGCCTCGGTCACCCGCCGGACGGACTCGACCGCCCGCCGGCGTGCGTCCTCCCGGGTCGCGTGCATGGAGTCTGACAGCTGTACGTCACTCGTCGAGACGAACACGTGGACCATCTCCACACCGCTGTCCAGTGCCGCCTCGATATCTTGTTCGACCACACGCGCCAGCCCACAGACTGTCGTCGACGTCGAATCGGCGATGTCGCGCACCGCCTCGGACTCGGCGTCGCTGTTGACCGGGAACCCCGCCTCGATGACGTGGGTCCCCATCTCGTCCAGACGCGCCGCTATCTCGCGTTTGTTATCGTACGAGAAGGACGTTCTGGGCGTCTGCTCGCCGTCGCGCAGCGTGGTGTCGAAAATTCGTGCGTCCGTTATCTCGGAGCTATCTTCCAGTGTGCCCTGGAAGAACTCGATCCGCCGGGGATTCCGACGTACCCTCTGTGTTGGACATAGGCATCTCGTACCAAGAAACCGGGCACGTATATATCTGACCCTAGTACGTCCTTTAATATCCTGATGTCCGCGGCACGACTGCCCCCGCAAAGGTGCCCGGACAGTACCTGGGACTGTGCTCGTTCGGGTGCGAGCCGAAACGGACAAGCGGGGGCGGAGCGAACCCGGTCCGATGAGCGTACTGGACCGCTACGCGCCGCTCGTGGACGACCCCGGGGCGTTCCGGGCGGCCTGCGAGCGGCCACTCCCCCACGTCGTGCGGGTAAACAGCATCAAGGCCGACATCGAGCGGACCCGGCAGGCGCTCGCGGACGCCGACGTGACCCACGACCCGGTCGACTGGCACCCCCAACTACTGGAACTGCCCGACGACCAGCCAGGGGCGAACTGGCCGTACGTCCACGGCTGGCTGCACGGACAGGAGGAGGTGTCGGCGCTCCCGGCGATGGTGCTCGACCCCGAACCCGGTGACCGGGTCTGGGACGCCTGTGCCGCGCCCGGGAGCAAGACGACACAGCTGGCTGCACTGATGGACGACCGCGGACTGGTGGTCGGAACGGACGCAAACGTCGGCCGCATCGCCCCGCTCCGGTCGAACGCCGAGCGACTCGGCGTGACGAACCTCGCCATCACCCACGAGGACGCCCGCAACCACTCGCTCAAACCGTTCGACGGTGCGCTGTACGACCGCACACTCGTGGACGTGCCCTGCTCCTGCGAGGGGACACTCCGCAAGAACACGGACGTCTTCGACGAGTGGAGCCTCGACCGCATCGAGGGTGTCTCGGGCGTGCAGAGGGGCATCCTCAAGCGGGCCGTCGAGGTCACCCGGGCGGGTGGGACTGTCGTCTACTCGACCTGTACGTTCGCGCCAGAGGAGAACGAGGCCGTGCTCGATTTCGTGCTCGGGGAGCGACCCTGCCGGCTCGTCGAGTTCGAGATACCGCTCGACCACTCTCCGGGGGTCACGGAGTGGCAGGGTGCGTCGTTCGACCCCACCGTCGGGCGGGCAAAGCGCATCTACCCACACCAGAACGACACCGGCGGGTTCTTCTGTGCCAAACTGGCGGTGACAAGATGACCAACGGACACGGGGAGACAGCCGAGAACGTCGGACACCGGTTCGACAGACTCCCGGCGACGGCCGCCGAGCGGAGCGTGCCGGGGCGGGCAACCCGTCGGGAGGTACTCGAGTTCTGGCAGGAGCGGTTCGGTGTCGACCCGGCGGTGTTCGCCGACCACACCTTCTGGGAGCGCGGTGCGGGAAAGGTGTGGGCCGTTCGCGGCGACCTCCCCTCGCCGGTAGAGACACAGGGGCTCGGGATGACGGTACTTCGCACGCGACAGGAGCACTGGAAACCGACACTGGAGGCCGCACAGCGGGTCGGCCACCACGCGACGCGCAACTGCATCCGCCTGTCCCGGTCGGCCGCGGAGACGTTCTTCGCCGGCCACGACCAGCCCGTCGACTGGGACGGCGACTGGGGCTACCTGCTGGTCGAACACGAGGTCGGGGGCGACCTCGAACCGCTCGGTGTCGGGCTGTACGTCCACGAGGAGTTGCGCTCGATGGTCCCGAAGGGGCGTCGCCGCGACTTATAACCGGTCGGAGTCGAAAAGGGCGTATGTACGCTGTCGTCGGCTGTAGCGAGTGTCAGGCCCTCTGGATTGTCGAGGGAGAGCCGGAACGGAGCCAGTGTCCCCGCTGTGGAACGACGCGGCTCCACGAGAAACGCCGAACGTTCGTCACGAGCGAGGACCAGAATCACGTTCGCGAGGTGCGCGCGTCGATGCTGGCGGCCCGGAGCGGCCACGACGAGACGTTCGCAGAGCTGGACTCGTTCGCACAGCTCGGCGAGCGCGCCGAGTCTGCCGGTATCGACGACGAGACCTACCTCGAGGAGTCGGGGGTCGACCCCGACGCGGCCGCCGACGCGAGCGAGCGGAACCGCGACCGGCAGAGCAGACAGGAGGTGGTCCGCGAGGCGCTGCGCGAACTCGACGACCCGACCGAGTCCGCGGTCGTCGAGTACGCCGCGGCGCGGGATGTTCCGGCGGAGTACACGGAGCGAGCCCTCCGGAAACTCGTCCGGGCGGGCGAGGCAACCGAGCACCGCGGCACGTACGAGCTCGTGTGAACGTGAGTCATAGGGTCGTGCGTGAGTCTTTACCGCCGGCCTCTCACAAACCACGTGTCTCTGCCACTCTACCCCCGATATTTCGATAGTGTACCGAAGATAACCACGCACGACCCTATCAGTGGATGCGGTCCCGCAGTTCCGTCTCGTATCTGACCGCATCGGGACCCACTGGTCGCGCTGTTCACGACGAGGGGGCAGTCATATCACAGGCGGGCGGGTGAGCAGCCACGACAACCCCGCGAATCCGAGCGAGAGCACCGCCGCACCGAGCGCGACGACGCCGGACGGCGAGAGAAGGGGAACCCCGAAGTGAGCAAACGCGACCGGGAACAGCACTGTCCAGGAGCCAAACACCACGACACCGAGTTGCGAGAGGATGATCAGCACAGCTACGACGAACACGAGGAACGTGGCGAACACGACCCTCGTCGCAGGGTCGAAGTTCGGGAACACGGACCCGGCGACGAGCAACGGGAACGCCGCGAAACAGAGCAGCGTCAACACGGCGGTCTGAATCGGCGAGAGAACCCGGTGGGGCGGAAAGGTCCCGTATCCGGCCCGCCCCGATTCGGAGCGCCATCCGCTCCACGGGCCGGTGAGATTCCCGCCGACACTCCAGGAGTTCGGACCGGTGCCAGACGGGTCACCACCCTGGTACCAGCCGACAGTCGAGTCACCGCTGGCCTGCGATGTCCCCGTGGCTGCCTGACTCGGACCGGCGGCCCGACCCGACCCAGTCCCCGGATGGGCGGTTGCCGCTCCGCCGCTCTGTCCTGCGCCGTTGCTCACACCTGCTCCTGCGCCCGGACGGGCGGTTGCCGCCCCGCCGCTCTGTCCTGCGCCGTTGTTCACACCCGCTCCCGACTCACCGGTCCCGGCCGTTTCTCCTGCTGTGTTGCCCCTCCAGCCGGGTGCCGACCCGGGACCCGGGTCCCGACCGGAACGCCCGTCGTCGGCACCGTCGCCGGTGACCTCCTCCCAGACGGCGTCGGAGACGGCGTCCCAGTCGGTCTCCGACCACTCGTCCCAGTCGACCCCGTCGCCGACGTACTCACGGGACCGGCGGTCGTGTCCCCGCTTTCCCCCCGGTCGACGTCCGTCACCGGAGTGTCTCCTTCTACCGGACCTCCGCGAGTGTCGACCGGTTCCGGTGGCCCCCGAGGTCGTTCCGCCAGGGTCCGATGCCGTGCGTGAACCCCGGGTAGACCCGGATGCCGTCTCGTCGCGGTCACTGACCGTGCGTGAACTCCGTGTCGACGATGTCGAGTCCGGTTCCGGTGTCTCGCCGCGCTCCACTCTGACGTACCGCTCGTGGCCGAGACGGTCGTACCGCATCCGCTCGGTCTCGTCGGTGAGCACCTCCTTTGCCTCGATGAGCTGTTTCGTGCGCTCTTTCGCGTCACTCGCGTCACTCACGTCGGGATGCGTTTCCTTGAGACGCTCCCTGTAGGCCGCGGCAATCTCCTCGGCGGAGGCATCCGACGCGACGCCCAGTCGCTCGTAGTACTCGTCTCCCATTCGATGTTATCTCACGTATGGACGAGAGATATATAAATGCTGTCGGGGCTGTCGACAGAGACACGCAGAGTCGGCGCACCACCGGAGGACGCGACACCGGAATCGCTCCGGACCCGACCGCCGGTCAGGCCTCGCGCTGTTGGAACAGGCTGTCGATCTCCGCTTCGAACGCGTCGGCCATCACCCGCGGTTCGTCGAGCAGGTTGGCGTCGGCGGCGATACCGATACGGACACTCCCGTTGTAACTGATGATGCTGATACCGAGCCCCTGGTCGTTTCCCTGCGGCACCCAGAATATCATGTCGCCGATCTCCTTGCCGGCGAACTTCGCGGCCCCGACCGGACCGGGGACGTTCGTCACGACAGCGGTGGCCTGTTTCTCGAAGACCCCCATCGCGAGGTCCTGGACCGGTTCGGGAACGTGACCGGCGAGGTTGAGCAACTGGTACATGAGAAACGCCTCGATGCCGGCCTTGCGGAGGTCCATGCGCTCGCGGACGAGGGCGATGCGCTCGTCGAGGTCGCGGGTCCCGACCGGAATCGGGAGAAAGACCAGCCCGAAGTAGTTGCCGAGCGACTCGGTGCGCTCGGCCATCGACTTGAGATTGACCGGCACCGTACAGCGCAGGTCGAGCCCCGCCGTCTCCTCGCCTCGCCCTTCGAGCACCCGCCGGACAGCGCCGGCGGTCGCCGCGACCAGCACGTCGTTGACCGTCGCGTCGTGTGCGTCGCCGATCTCCTTGACCCGGTCGAGGTCGATGCGGCGGGTCCAGGCGGCCCGCTTTGTCGGCCCGAGGTCACCGTACAGCGACGTCTCCGGCTCGTCCGGCATCGTCAGCAGGTCGTACCCGGTTTTGAGTGCACGCGCGGCTGTCCCGACGGTGCCGAGCACGCCCGACCCCGTCGGGTCGCGGTCCATCGGGTCCGGTGTGTCCTCACCGCTGTCCGCCGGAGCCGCACCCTCCTCGTCAGGTGCCGGCGGCGCGGAGACACCGCCGACCGGGAACTCGAGTTCTCCAGGGTTGTCGACCAGTCCGAGCATCACGTACAGCAGCGCGAACCCGTCACCGACGCTGTGGTTGATGCGCACCACCGCGGAGTTGCCACCGTCCGGGCCGACGTTGTCGACCAGATAGACCTCCCAGAGCGGGCGGCGCTCGTCGAGCGGACGGCTCATCAACGTCCCGACGAGCTGCTCCAGGCGCTCCTGGTCTGCCGGCTCGGGTAGCGAGAGGTCGTACACGTGGTTGGTGACGTCGAACTCCTCGACCGGCTCCCAGTAGGGCCGCAACAGCCGCCGTTTCCGCCCGCCGACACGCTCTGTGAACCTGTCGAACCGCAACAACCGCTCCTCCAGTCGCTCGCACATCTCCTCGTAGCTGACACGCCCCTCGAATGTCAACACCCCGGTAATTGCCATCAGATTGTTGCTCGCGCCCATCCGTCGCCAGGCGTTGTCCGGACCGGAGAGCGGGTCGCGCTCGGGCATCTACCTGTCAGTTTCACTGCACCGGCTGATAAAGGTTCTGTGCTGTCACGGTCACCCGCGGGGTCGGACGAGGTCGGCGAGCGTGACCAGCAACCCGAGCAGCCACCCGACCGGAAACGAGACCACGAACCAGATGATGACGTGGTCCTCGTCCTGGCGGTCGTAGTTCGACTCCAGCCACTCCAGTATCCCCAGCGGGTCCGGGGCCTCGTTGTTCACCCACGAGGCGACCCCGTCACTCCACTGGATGATACCGTCGAGGGGGTCCCAGAACAGCGCGGCCACCAGCGGCGGAAGGAAGATGGCGGTCACGGCAAAGGGGTAGGCGAGCAGAATCGTGGTCGGGCGGCCGTCGACTCGCCAGCAAACGTATGAGAGCGCAGCCGAGACGACTGCGACGCCGCTGGACAGCGCGAGTGCCGCCACCGCCCCCGTCTCGAACGTGTTCGACCGCAACGCGACCAGCGCCGTCAGTCCTCCCCAGGCGAGCGCGAACAGCACGACTACGCCGAGAAAGCCGACCCGAACCGCCGCCCCGCTCACTGTCCGTGCCTGGTAGCGGACGACGTAGCCGGCGAGCAACAGCGGGTACACCACGGGAACGACCACCGCACCTACGAGCGCCCAGAGGGAGTAGGCCACCTGCTGTGTGGCTGTCTCCGGGTGCCACTTGCCGAGTGCTGTGTCGCGGACGCCACGCTGCCGGGGAAAGAGCAGTTCCATCCACGTCTCGTGGAGCACTTGGAGGTCGATCCTGATCGCCCCCAGCAGCCCCGGTCGTGTCCCGGCGGCCATACGCCGGTCTACACCGGGCGCGCTTCTATACCTTTGCGGTACCGTGCCGGGACCGGTTCCCGTCACCCTGGAGTGGCAACCGCTCCACATCCGAAGGCATAGTATCACGCGTCCCGCAGGACGGACAGAGATGCCGGAGACGGGGAAGATAGACCGGGCGTTCTTTGCCGAGTACATCGCCCCGCGACTCGGTGCAGACCGGGCCGACGTCCGCATGGGACCGAAACACGGTGTCGACTACGGTCTCGTCGACGTGGGCGGGCAGGCACTCGCGGTGGCGACAGACCCGGTCTCGGTGCTCCCCGCGCTCGGGTTCGAGCGCGCCGGTCGGTTCGCGGTCAGGTTCGTGCTCGCCGACGTTGCCGTCTCGGGGCTTGCCCCCTCGCATCTGGCCGTCTCCTTCTCGCTCCCGCCCGGGATGACAGACGACGAGTTCGCGGCGGTCTGGCGCGGCGTCGACGCGGAGTGTCGGTCACTCGGCGTGGCAGTCACGACGGGACACACCGCCCGGTACGCCGGGTGCTCGCTCCCCTGGGTCGGCGCGGGCACCGCGTTCGCTACCGGTGACCACGACGACGTGGTCGCGCCGGACGGCGCGCGCCCCGGTGACGCGCTCGTCGTGACGCGGGGACCGGCCGTCGAGACGACGGGACTGCTGACGACGCTGTTCCCGGACCAGATAGAGCTACCGGCCGACACGCTCGCGGTCGCACAGGAGCGACTCGCCGACACCGGCGTCGTCCGGGACGCGCTGGCCGCCGTCGACGCCGGCGAGGTCTCCGCGATGCACGACGCCACCGAGGGCGGTCTGCTCGGGGCACTGTTCGAGGTGGCCGGGAGCGCCGGCGTGCGGGTCGTCGTCGACTCCGACGACGTGCCGATGCTCCCGGGGGTCGAGCCAACCTGTACGGCGCTCGGGATCGACCCCTGGCGTGCCACCACCGGCGGGACGCTCGTGCTCGCCGTCGCCCCCGGCGACGCCGCCGCCGTCGTCGACGCACTCGCCGACCGGGACACCGCCGCCGCCGTCGTCGGTCACGTCGAGTCCGGACAGGGCGTCGAACGCGACGGCGAGACGGCGAGTCGGCCGACCGGGGACGCCTCCTGGCCCGTCTACGAGCGCCTGCTGGAGGGGTGACCCGCCCCCAGACAACGAGAGTGCGGGTTCCAGTCGGTCGACAGTCCACGCGGTGGTCGACCGTCCAGGAAGGACTCGTCCCGACGTGACCGACCCGGGGCTCAGAGTCGCCGGGTTGCCTCCAGCGAGAGCGTGATCGCCCGTTCGACGTTGTTCCGGGCGGCCTCGGGGAGCTCCTCGTCCTCGTCGCTCTCGCCTTTCTGCGTGCCGCGCACGAGGTTCCCGTCGACAGTGCAGATAGCGCCGGCCCGGAGCCCCTTGCGCCGGGCCAGCGAGAACAGCGCCGCCGCCTCCATCTCGACGGCGAGCAGTCCGGCGTCCTCCCACGAGGAGACGTACTCGTCGGTCTCGGCGTAGTAGGCGTCGTCGGTGGCGACAGGCCCGACCCGAACCGTCTCGGAGCGTCCCCGGGCCACCTCGACCAGCGCGGAGAGCACCTCGTAGTCGGCGACAGCAGGCACGGTGGGGGACTCGTAGCGGCGCGTGGTCCCCTCGTCCTTTGCCGCGCCGGTGGCAACCACCATGTCGCCGATGTCGATATCGGGCTGGAGTGCGCCACAGGTTCCCACCCGGACGAACGTCTCGACGCCGACGGCCGCGAGTTCCTCGGCGGCGATTGCGGCCGAGGGTGCGCCGATGCCCGTCGAGCAGATTGTGAGTTCGCGGTCGCCGTAGCGGGCGTTGACGAGTTTGTACTCGCGGTTCTCCGCGACCACCTCGCTCTCGTCGCACTGGCCCGCGATGCGGTCGACCCGCCCGGGGTCACCCGGGAGCAACGCGATGTCGGTCAGTTCACCCTCCGCGACGAGCAGGTGCGGCTGTGTGCTCATGCCATCGGTTCGCGTGGGACTGTCAACAGCGTGGCGGTTTGCACACACCGCCGGGTGCGACACCACACGCTCCCGCCCGGCGGTGTCGACGCCGCGGGGTGTGACGCGTGGTGGGTGCTGTGTGCTCCCCAGGCGGTGACGGGTTATCTCTGGTGTCGTGCGCAGTATTGTCAGATGCCAAAGAGAAACAGGAAGAAGTTGTGTGCACCGGGACCGAGTCCGATGGCGGCGATACCGGCGAAAAACAGGTTCCCCTCGGTCGGTTCTTCGGCGGCGTAGTCGTGGAACCCCACGACGATGGCCGCCGCGAGCGACAGCTTCACGAGGACGAACAGCCACGCCTCGCCCAGCAGGTCGGCGGTCGGCAGACCGGCGGCGATGTCGAGGATCACCCGGGGGGCGGTCGAGCGCTCGCCGGCGTCGAGCAGTTCGACCCCGATACCGGTCGTGATACCGTCGAAGGTGTGTGCAAACAGCACGAGCAGACCGGCGACCCGCGGCCCGGTGGCGAGCGCGGGCCGCCAGCGGGTGAGCAGGAGCGCGACCAGTCCGGTGAGTGCGAGCGACCCGAGCAGTCCGACGATGGGCAGGACCGGTTCGAGCGCGAACTCGCCGCTCGCCTCCAGGGTGGCGTACCCGGCCGCCGGGAAAAAAAGGAGCGCACCGATTCCCGCGAGCAGTCGCGTGACGCCGCGGTGGTCGTCGACGAGACGCGCGGCGAGTACCCAGACGAGACCGGCCAAGACGAACGTGGTCAGGTAGACGGCGGGCGCGGAGAGCAGGACCGCTCCCGGGTCCGGGAGCAGTGTCTCGCCGGTCGCCCGGTGCAACTGGTACACCGCGTGCAGCAGTGCTCCGAGCACCATCCACGGCGCGGCGGCGAGCACCACCCACTGAGAGACGGTCGGGCGGACCAGCAACAGCAGGAGACCGACCGCGAGAACGGCGACGAGCAACGCGCCGGTGACCAGCGGGTCGGGGACGACGAACCCCTCGAAGACCATACCGGAGGGTGACAGCGCGCGCTCAAAACCGTTCCGACAGACCGCAGGGCGACACCACACACCTGTCCTGCGCGGGGAACCGCCACCGGAGATGCGAGACGGTGCCCGGGCGACGCGGGGATTTTTACGACGGCGTGCGTGAGTCCGCGCATGGACGACGTTGCCGACCGCATCGAGCACACGGTACTGGGACCGACGACGACGTGGGAGGCGGTGCGGGGGACGCTCGACACCGCGATGCAGTACGGGATGCGCGCGTGCATCCCGCCGTGCTACGTCGCACAGGCCGGCGAGTACGCGCCGGGCGTGGACGTGGCGACTGTCGTTGGATTCCCGCACGGCCAGCACACGCCCGAGGTGAAATCGACCGAGGCAACACGGGCGTGGGAGGATGGAGCAGACGAACTGGACGTGGTCGCCAACCTCGGCCTGCTGGGCGACCCGGCGTTCGAGGCGGGGGTGTCCGAGGTGGTGGCGTCGGTGCCGGTTCCGGTGAAGATCATCGTCGAGTCACACCTGCTCGCCGAGTCGGACCTGCGTGTCGCCTGCGAGGCCGTCGCGTCGGCGGGCGCGGCGTTCGTGAAGACCTCGACCGGGTTCAGCGACGGCGGCGCGACCGTGGCAGATGTCGCGGTGATGAGCGAGTACCTCCCGGTAAAGGCGAGCGGTGGTGTCGGCTCCTGGGAGGCCGCCGCGGCGATGTTCGACGCGGGCGCGGAGCGCATCGGCGCGTCGAGCGGCGACACCATCGTCCGGGAGTACCGCGAGCAGGCCTGACTGCCTGGCACGTCCCGGTTGCCAGCGGCTGTCATCGTCGTACTGACGACTCGGTGAGTCTCGCGTGCCGACAGGGATGCCGTTCAGTCGACGGGCGCGAAACCGCCGGGACGTGAGTCAGAACAGTTCGAGCGAGGCAGCATCAGGGGCGGTCGGCTCTGGGGACAGCGTCTCGGGCGGTCAGTCGAAGTGTTCCATCGGCGGGCGGGCGAGGTCGCGGAACGCGGCGACGAAATCCTCGTCGTCGAAGCCGGCGAGGGTGTCGTCGAGTTGCTCGCGGAGCTCCTCCATCTCGTTTTCGAGGTGCTGGAACTGCTCGTTCCCGGCGAGTTCGGACTCCGGCTTGTTCGCGCTCAGCGTCGCGTGTTTCGCCGAGAGCGCGTAGTACCGCTGCATCTGTTCCTCGTAGGTTGCGGCGTTGAGCAACCGGTCGATGGTCTCGAACAGTTCGTCCCGGGAGACAGGTTTGATGATGTAGTCGTCGAACGGCATATCGATGATGTCGAAGTCCGGGTCGACCGCTGTCACCATCGCGACGCGGCTGTTCAGGTCGCGCTCGCGTATCTTTTCGAGCACCTCGTCCCCCGAGATGCCGGGCATCCGCCGGTCGAGCAACACCACGTCGACCGACGCGTCGATCTTGTCGAGTGCCTCCTGCCCCCCGTACGCTGTCGAGACGATGAACTCGTCGCCCAGCTGGGCAGCATAGGCATCCGCCACGTCGGGCTCGTCGTCGACGACGAGCACCGTCGCTGGCTCTGTCCCACTCATTCAGTCACAGATACGGGCGAACGACTGAAAAATGTTTCCAGGGTGTCGCCAGTTCTCCGTTACCGACCTCAAGACGACACCGGGACCGCTGTCGGGGTCAGATACCGGGCGCTGGCCGTCGTCCGCATCAGACATCGACGGGTTCGCAGTCGTCGGCCGTCGGGTGGACCCGAATCAGACATCGACAGGTTCGCCGTCGTCGGTCGGTGGGGCGATCCGGTCGACGACCTCCTCGACCGACTGCCCGTCGACCCGGACCCGGACAGTAATCGCGCCGAGTTCGCCCGGGTCGTCGACGACGAAGTTGACGACACCGACGAACGCGGCCTGTTTTTTCAGTCGGAAGGAGAAGCTGTCGCCACGGCGGTTCTCGAAGAAGACACCACGGGCGGTGTCGAGAATCTCCTGCCGGTGGAGCAGTTCCGAGAGGTGGTCGAGGTCGTGGACGGTCGCGTGCAGTTCGCCGTGACGGAGCTCCGGCTCCGCGTCGGGGAAGATGCCCGTTATCGCGTCGGTCACCCTGTCGCTCAACTCGGTGGTGTAGACCGGTGCGGTCACCTCGATGTCGAGTGTGTCCTGGTCGTCGCTCCCTCCGGGTTCGTCGGTCAGCAGGTGTCGGACCTGTTCGTGGAACGCCTCGAGTGAGCCGGTGTTCTCGATGGTGCGGTCGGCACGCTCCATCGCCGCGTCCATGCCGAAGGCGAGTTCGCGCTCGTCGCGCTCGGCCAGCGACTCGCCGCCCGCCTCCGTTCCCGCGTCACGGCCGCGCAGGTCGAGTCGCTCGGCGCGTGTCTCGAAGGGAGCCTCGACGCGGACGAGCGTGAACGCCTCACCAAAGGCCTCCTCGAAGCGTTCGACCTCGACGTCCGAGCGGATGCCGTCGACGACGACGGTGTCGTGGTCGGCGAGCGCGTCGGCTATCGTCGGCAGTGACGCCTCGGCAACCGCCGCGGGACCGTTCTCCTCGCGGAGCTGCTGTGCGACCTGTCCGTGGTGCGTGGCCGGGTCCAGCCCCCGGTCGCGGCAGGCCTCGCGGATGACATCGCCCATCGTCACGACCGGTACCCCGAGCTCCGCGGCCACCACGGCGGCCTCACTCTTGCCGCTGCCGGGGAGACCGACAGTCCCGACGACCGCCGTATCCGCGTCCACGTTCATCACCTCTCAGTTTGCTCAGGTCCCGCATAAGACCTGCGCTCGACACCCGCCCCGGTTCCGTCAGGTTGTTCTACGTGGGTTTCGAACGAATCGTATGGAGCAGTGTCCCCACTGTGGCGAGCGCGTCGAGCCGGTGGACGCGTACTGTTTCGAGTGTGGCACGGCACTCGAGGCGTCGACCGAGGCCGACGGGTCGCGGGGACCGACACCCGAACGAGAGCGGGGTCGTGGACAGCGGCAGACCTCCAGGCGAGAGTCAGGCCGTGGACAGCAGCGGCCCCCCGGAGCGCAGGGGCGTGTCCGGGAGCCGGGCAGTGTCACGTCCGACGAGTCCTCACAGGGTGGGACCGAGAGCCTGACGACGCTCTGGGTCGCGGCTGCGCTGTCTGTGGTCTCGGTGGTCGAGAACGTCGCGATAATCGTCTTCGCCGGAGATATCGCCGATTTCGTCGAGACGGAGGGCACGTCGCTCGTCGACAACGTCTCGGCCGGGGACATCGCGGTCCAGGGCGGTATCGGGCTGGTCATCGCGTTCGGGGCGGTTGCCCTCTGTGCGTACTACTACAGGCAGGGTGTCCTCGACAGGCGTTTCTTCTGGGCGCTCGTCGGCGTCGGCATCGGGGGGCTGTTGCTCGGTGGTGGGCTCTCTGTGGTGTTGCTCGCCGCCGTGGGTGCGTACGGGTTGCTGGTCGTGCTCCGGGGAAGCGAGACGGAGCCACAGCCGGCCCGTGGTGTCGAGCGGCGGTAGCAACCGAAAAACAGTACCACCGAGGGTGCGAACAGAAAGCAGGTCACAGTCACGATGAACGACGAGGACGCGATCGACGGCCTGAAGCGGCTCGGACTGACCACCTACGAGGCGCGGGTGTTTCTCGGGCTCCAGAAGCTCGGACGGGGGACCGCGAGCGAGGTCAGCGAGGTGGCGGACGTTCCGCGGTCGCAGGTCTACGGGGCAGCCGAGGCGCTGGAGGAGCGGGGGCTCATCGAGACACAGCAGTCGACACCGACAGTCTACCGGCCGGTGTCGCCCGACCAGGCCCGCCGGCAGCTGCTCGACCAGCTCGCCGAGACAGGTGCGGAGACGTTCGACTACCTCGAGGCGGTCCAGACAACCGAGGAGAGCGACGAACACACCGAGTCCATCTGGATGATAGACGGGCGCGACGCCGTGACGGCACGCACGGTCACGCTCGCCGAGCAGGCCAACAGCAGACTGCTGTACGCCGTGGACAGGCAGTCGCTGGTCACCGGGGCGGTACTCGACGCGTTCGCCGGCGCAGCCGACCGCGGGGTGCAGGTCGTGCTCGCCAGCGCCAACGAGCGCGTGCTCTCGCGGGCCGACGACGCCCCGGGGCTGTCCGCGTTCCGGGTTCCCATCGAGCGCGCCCCCGAGGTCGGGACCGCCCGCCTGCTCGTTGCCGACGGGCAGACCATCCTGTTAAGTACGCGCACCGCCGACGGTGCCAGCCCCGGGGAGACAGGCGCGGGCGAGGAGGTGGCGTTCTGGACCAGCGAGACGGCGTTCGCGTCGGTGCTTGCCGAACTCGCGGAGGTGTGGCTGGAGGAGCCGTTCCGGTGAGCCACCCGGCAGACCCGCCCCGTCCGTCGAGCAGGAGCCTCCGCGCGAACGGTGAACCGGTGGGCTGAAACCGGCGGCGGCGCTGTCGAGGGTATGGGAACGCCGCTCGCCGACCGTGCCGAACAGACCGCCGAGGTGGTCGACCGACTCCACGACGAGTACCCGGACACCACCATCTCGCTCGAGTACGCGAACCGACTGGAACTGCTCGTGGCCGTGATTCTCTCCGCGCAGTGCACCGACGAGCGGGTCAACACGGTGACCGACGACCTGTTCGAGCGCTACCAGTCACCGGCTGACTACGCCGAGGCCCCGCAGGAGGAGCTCGCCGAGGCGCTCAACTCCGTCACCTACTACAACAACAAGGCGAGTTACATCCGCGAGGCCTGCCGGCAGATACGCGATGAACACGACGGCGAGGTGCCCGACACGATGGCGGCGCTGACCGACCTGCACGGCGTGGGCCGGAAGACGGCCAACGTCGTTCTCCAGCACGGGCACGACATCGTCGAGGGTGTCGTCGTCGACACGCACGTCCAGCGCCAGACCCGTCGACTCGGTATCACCGACAGCGAGCGTCCCGAGCGCATCGAGCAGGACCTGATGGAGCTGGTTCCGGAGTCGGAGTGGCAGGCGCTCACCCACCTGTTCATCAGTCACGGCCGGGCGGTCTGTACCGCGCGGAGCCCCGACTGCGAGGCGTGTGTGCTGGCGGATATCTGTCCCTCCGAGCGCGGTGACGGGGCGGTCGACCTGGCCAGCGGCGAGCCCTGGTAGTCGGTGGCCCCGACTCCGCTACCTTTTTCAGAACAGTGATGAAATGCCGAGTATGGTGACGGTCCGCGCACCGGCGACGAGCGCGAACCTGGGGAGCGGGTTCGATGTCTTCGGGGTGGCGCTCTCCCGGCCGGCCGACGTGGTCAGGGTCCGGAAGGCCGCCGAGACCTCCATCGAGGTGACCGGCGCGGGGAGCCGGTTCATCCCCGAGGACCCCGAGGACAACACCGTCGGTGCGGTGGCCGATGCGCTCGACGCGCCGGCCCACATCGAGATCGACAAGGGGGTCAGGCCGGCCTCGGGGCTGGGGTCGTCGGCGGCCAGTGCCGCGGGAGCGGCAGTCGCGCTCGACGCGCTCTACGACCGCGGCTACAGCCGCGAGGAACTCGTCCCGGTCGCCGCAGAGGGGGAGGCCGTCGTCTCGGGTGTCGCCCACGCCGACAACGTCGCACCGGCCATCGTGGGCGGGTTCACGATTGCGACGGGGTCGGGTGTCACCCGTGTCGACGCCGACCTGGCGCTCGTGGTCTGCCTGCCCGACATCGTCGTCTCGACACGGGACGCGCGAGCGGTCGTCCCCGACGGCGCGTCGATGGACCAAGTCGTCGAGACGGTGGGCAACGCGGCGACGCTCGTCACCGGGATGTGCCGCGACGACCCTGACCTGGTCGGGACCGGGATGCACGACCCCCTGGTCACACCTGCCCGTGCCGAACTCGTCGAGGGGTACGACACCGTCTGTGCGGCCGCACGCGACGCCGGTGCGACGGGTGTCACGATAAGCGGGGCCGGACCGGGCGTGCTCGCGGTCTGCCGGGACCCCGACCAGCGCCGGGTCGCCGCCGCGATGGTCGACGGGTTCGACGAGCACGGTGTCGACGCCCGCTCCTACCAGGCCCGCATCGGCGAAGGTGCCCGGATTCAGTAGCCCCCGACCGCGTCGTTGAACGCCGCCGGTTGCTCCAGCATCGCCAGGTGCGCCGCGTCCTCGATAACGGCCAGCGAGCAGTCGGGCAGTTCGGCGGCGAGGTACTCGTGATACGACGGCGGTGTGAGGCTGTCGTGCTCGCCGACGACAGCGAGTGCCGGCACGTCGACCTCGTCGAGTCTGTCACGGACATCGAACGTGTGGCAGGTCAGGAAGTCACGCCGGGTCACCCGCCGACCGACCGAGCGGAGCGCGTCGACGGACTGCTCACGGAGGGCCTCGCCGGGGTCGTGGAGCAGTCTGGAGTCCGCGTGCAGCGTCTCGACGGCAGTCTCGAAGTCCTCGCGGAGCAACCGCCGGATGGACTCGTGGACGGCAAGTTTCGCACCCGTGCCCGCGAAGACGACCGCCGACGGGTCGAACCGCCCCGAGAGCAGTGTCTCGAAGACGACCGCCCCGCCCAGCGAGTTGCCGACCAGCACGTCGGCGTCTACCTCGCTGGCGACAGCAGTGACATCCGCGGCGTAGGCCGCGAGCGTCTCCGGACCGGGCGGTGTGTCGATATCCGCCGAGTCGCCGTGACCGCTCAGGTCCACCGCGGCCGCCGGGTGGAACGGACCGCCCGGCGCGTACTGGTGTCCCCACAGGCGGTGGTCCGCGCCGCTGCCGTGGACGTACAGCGCGGTCGGCCCGTCAGCGTCCGGTTGGGCGTACCGGTAGGCGGTCTCCCGCCCGTCGTGAACAGCCTGTTCCATGCGCCCGTTTCGACCCTCCGGCACTTTCCTCTGGGGGCCGCCGACGGTCGGTGTCCGCCCCGGTTCGGAGAGACCACGCCACCGACTCCGGGGACACCCGAGAGTCACGGCCCGTCTCGGGAACGAGCGACCGGGAGTGCCGATGACAGTGCAGATTCCGAGCAGACACCCCCTACCGGAACTCGAGCCAGACGGCAAGCGCGGCCAGACCGAGAGCGAGTGCCAGCGAGACCGGGACAATCGGGACACTGACGCCGAGGTTGACCAGAAACACCATCACCTGAACAACGAGCATCAGCAGCATCCCCAGCGACCCGACGACCCGTTCATCGGCATCGACATCCGTAGCCTCGAAGAGAGCGCTCATGAACACGACGATGACTGGCATGGCGAGAATCGCAACCGGCTTGCCGACGGTGTTGTCCGCCTCACCTGATGCGTTCCAGTGAATCGACATCTGACCGGGAAGCAACGGATACAGTGCCACACCGAGCAACAGCAACGTGACGACGACGCCAGCCGCAACCGTCTTTTGTCTGCCGAGAACCGCACGGAGTCTGTCCACAGTATCCTACCGTACGAGGACTGCTGATAAATACACAGCGGACGGTCTGTTAGCTCCACCGCGGCCGCCGGGTGGAACGGACCGTCCGGTCGGTGTCCGCCCCGGTTCGGAGAGACAACGTCATCGACTCTGAGGAGGAGTTCCCACCTGCGACCGCTCGCGGGAACGGGTGGCTTATACTGGTTCCGACCAACCACTGGTATGAGCCTCGAATCTCTGATAAACAGTATGCCGTTCGCGGAGTCGCTCGGTATCGAGGTAACGGACGTGAGCGACGGGTACGCTCGCGGTCACCTGACCGTCGACGACGACCTGCGGTCGAGCAACGACGGTGAGGTCGTCCACGGCGGGGCGACCTACGCCCTCGCGGACACGGTAGGCGGTGCGGCCGTCGTCTCGCTGTCCCGTGACGTCAGCCCGACCGTCGACATGCGTATCGACTACCTCGCGCCGGTCACCGGCGACATCCACGCGGCGGCGGAGGTCATCCGGTACGGGTCGAGTCTCGCGATGGTCCACGTCCGCGTCTTCGACGACGACGACACCCGCGTCGCGACGGCACAGGGCACGTACAAGACGGACGGTCAGGGTGACGGAACGCCGTGGGACAGCGAGGAGCACCGCATGCAGGCCGAGGAGAGAGACCGGGCGGACACCCCCGACGACGGGTCGACGGACTGACCACAGGGACCCGCAACAGTTTCCAGGCAGGCCCCGAAACGGGAGGTATGCACGTCAGTGGTGTCGGGCCGCCGCTCGTGACCCCGTTCGACGAGGACGGCGATGTCGACTACGACCGCCTGCGCGACCTCGTCGCGTGGGTTGAGACGCGCGGCGTCGACTTTCTGGTACCCTGCGGGTCCACGAGCGAGGCGGAACTGCTGACCGGCGACGAGCGCGCCCGTGTCGTCGAGACGGTGGTCGACGCCGCGTCGGTGCCGGTCGTCGCCGGAACGGGTCACCCCGGTCTACGCGAGACGCTGGTTTCGACGCGGGCCGCCCGTGATGCCGGTGCCGACGCCGCGCTCGTCGTGACACCGTTCTACTACGAGCACGACCAGGAGCGGTTGGCGGCCTACTACCGCGAGGTGGCGTCGTCGTCCCCGCTCCCGGTGTATCTCTACGCTGTCCCGACCTACACCGGGGTCGAACTCGACCCCGACACGGTCGGCGATCTGTCGGCACACCCCGGTATCGTCGGACTGAAAGACTCCTCGGGGTCGCTGGGCGCGCTCGCGCGACACAACCGCCGGACAGGGGACGAGTTTACACTGCTGGCCGGGAGTGCGGACCTGCTCGCGGGTGGACTCGCGCTCGGTACCGACGGCGGGATTCTCGCGGTCGCGAACCTCCGGCCCCGCGTTGCCGCGACTGTCGTCGACATCCACGAGACGGACCCCGGGCGTGCGCGCCGGTTGACGGCCGACCTCGGAGAGCGTCACGTCGCGGTCTTCGAGCACGGCGTCGCCGGCCTGAAGTGGGCGATGCGCCGGCGGGGCGCACCGGCCGGCTACCCGCGCTCGCCACACCGCCCGCTTGACGACGACGCCCGCGAGTCGCTGCGCGCGGCGCTCGATGGTCTCGACGACCCGGCGGTGTAGGACTCGCTGTCGGCCGCGCCCGGGGCAGAGAGAGCGCCCGCAGTGACCAAGTCACTCGTCGAGCGCCTGCCAGACCGTGCAGCGAACAGTTCCCCACCGGCAGGCCGGTCGACTCCACGAGCATCGACTGGCAGAGCAGCGCCTGCAAGCGGCCGTCGAACTGGACCTGTTGCGGGATATCGAACAGGGCTGTCTCCATGTCGACCCCGATGTCGTTGATACTGTCGGACGTAAGCCTCTGAAGCATTCCGCCACCCCGGGGTGGGCAATATCTTCACCACCACAGTGCGACCGCTCTCGTGTCAGCCCTGGTCGTTCTTGCACGAGAACGCGATTACGTGCGGTCTCAGGGTCTCGCCGTCAGTCAGAGTGGCTTTGCGGCGCGAACTCGCTCACCCGGGGCCGGCAACGCCCGTCGGGAACACGACAACTGTACTTAGGCTGGCTCGACACGCCACGTGGTCGCGCTCGTGTACGACCACTTCTCGATCTCCAACCCGGTTGCCGAGTCTTTCAGTTTCACCATCAGCGCACCGATTTCCTTCGGAGAGAGACCGACCTCGTCCGCGATGAACTTGCTCTTGAAGTACACCTCACCGTCTTCGGCCTTCTGCGCGAGGTACAGGCGCAATCGCTCCTCCTTCGAGAGGTTGTCGTGATCCTGGACATCGAACGTCTCCTCGTCCTGCGGGGACTGTGTCGCGCTCATCTTTCGTCTCATCTCTATCTGTATCCCGAAAGGGTATATAAAGGCTGGATGGTTTGTATCCGTTCGACTGCGTTCAGTGTGAACCGACGTGAAACGACCTTTCACGAACACCTGAGAGACGTCGAGACATTTTACAACGCTCTCTTGGCCCGTGAGACACGGCCGGAACTGGAACGGCATGTCACCCACCGGGTCGTGCCCGCTGGCGGCAAATATATCCGGTTTCTGTCGGGACATCACGGGTGACCGTGGGTTCGGAGTCGGGGCGCGCGGGTTGGCGAGGTTGTTCGACGGCGTCAGGGTCCACCGGCAGTATCGGGTTCGCGGCGCGCACCTGCCCGGAGCGCGTGCGCTCGCCAGTTGCGAACGGAGACTCAGACGTCGAGGTCGGTCAGAAGTCGGCGTCACCCTGACAACAGGAGAGCAGGTTCGCTCTCGGGCCCTCTGTAGGTGAACCGGTGCGACGGCGGGACCGTGCCGACAGGTAGCGGGTAATCTCCGTGGTCACCCAGTTTTGCTCTGCGTCTCGGCCCGTCGCCGGAGCTGTTCTGTGGCGTCCCGGAGTCGGTCGAGTTTCTCCGACACCTCGGGGAACTCGTACTCGTCGATACGGCCGTCGACCTCCGCCAGTCCGTCCTCGATATCCTCGACGCGGGACAGGACACGCTCCGGTTCGGTACCGACGTGTTCGGCCGTGCTGTCGAGCTGGGTGGCGAGTTTCGCGAGTCCGCTGGTCGCGGACTGGTAGGCCTCCTGCTCGGACTGAATCTCGTCACGGAGTTTGGTGATGGTGGGCATTCCTGCCTCGACTTCGGGGACGCGGTCGGGTGCGTGCTCGCGTGCCGCTGCACGCGCCGCGCGCGCTGCCTCGAACGCGTCCCGGCACGCGGTCAGCGCACGGTCGTACTCGCCGGCCTGCTTTGCCTGGTGGGCGTTCTTGAGTCGGGTCTTTGCCGTGTTGAGGTGGTCGTCGACGTCGTAGGGCCGGTCGTGGTTGCCGAGTGTCCCGTACAGGACACGCGACCCGTCGCTCGACGCGTCGACTCCCGCCGTCAGCGCGTACACTCCGTCGTCTTTGCTGACGACGTACACCGTCCCGTCGACCACTGTCGGCGACCCGACCGGTCCACCGGTCTCGACGGTCCACAGTTCCTCGCCGGTGGTCGCGTCCAGCGCGTACACGACGCCGTCGTTATTCCCGACGAACACGGCCCCGCCGGCGGTCGTTGGCGAGGACCGGACCCGTGCACCCGTCTCGACGGTCCACAGTTCCTCGCCGGTGGCCGCGTCTAGTGCGTACACGTGACCGTCCCGACTGCCCACGTAGACGGTGCCGTCGGCGACAGTCGGCGACGAGAACACCGCACCTCCGGTCTCGACGGTCCACAGTTCATCGCCGGTGGCCGCGTCCAGCGCGTACACGTGACTGTCCCGGCTCCCAATGTAGACGATACCGTCGGCCACCGCCGGCGAGGACCGGACGATATCATCTGTCTGGTGGGTCCACACCTCGGTCCCGCTCGTCGCATCCAGGGCGTGCACCCCACCGTCGTTGCCACCGACGTACACCGTTTCCTCGTCCACGGTCGGCGACGAGTAGACGATACTGCCGACACCGAATATCCACGCCGTCTCACCCGTCTGCGCGTCCATCGCGTGCAGACGGGTGTCGTTGCCACCGACGTACAGGGTCCCCCCTGCCAGCGTCGGTGACGACTGGACCCGCCAGCCGATGTCGCGTGACCAGACTTTCGTGCCCGACCCGGCCTCCAAGGAGTAGACGCGACCGTCGTTGCTCCCGATGTATAGTGTCCCGTCGACCACCATCGGTGACGACCGTATGACACCCCCAGTCTCGAACGTCCAGTTTATCTTGCCCGACCCCGCCTCCAGCGCGTACACGCTGTGTTCCCATGTGCCGATGTAGACGGTGCCGTCGACCACAGTCGGCGCTGACTGGGCCGGATGGATATCGTCGAGTTGCCAGATAACGTCACCGCCGGCCACCGGTTCCCCCGAGTCGTCCTGCTGTGGATTGTCGTGTTCGCTCATCCCCGGTCGTCTGCCCAGTCGGTTGTTACAGAATTATAGCTTGCGGTGACCGGGAGGACCACGTGCCCTGCACGTTCGATTGTCGCGTGCCCGGGTTGGCGTGTCTCCCGGTAGTCCGGGGTCGACCGCTGTCGCCTTGAGCACCGGATGCGAGCGGCGTCACGACGGCCCCGCTACCGTGCCTGTGCAACCTCGTCGAGCGCGCCGGGGTTCTCGATGCTGGAGAGGTCGCCCGTGTCCTCGCCTTCGTGGACCGACTGTATGAGCCGCCGGACGATCTTCCCGCTCTGTGTCTTCGGGAACTCGTCGACGAACAGCACCTCGCGCGGACGGAACGGCTTGCCCAGTTCCGCACCGACCTGCCCGCGCAACTCCTCGCGCAGGCTCTCGGCCTCCTCGTGGCCGGGGTCGAGCTGGACGTACGCGACGATTGCGGTCCCGGTCGTCTCGTCCTCGGCACCGACTGCGGCGGCAGCGTTGACCGCGTCGTGGTCGATAAGCGCACCCTCGACCTCGGCCGGGCCAACCTTGCGACCCGCCACGTTCAGCACGTCGTCGGAACGACCGTGGAGGAACCAGAACCCGTCGTCGTCTTTCTGTGCCCAGTCGCCGTGGTCCCACGTATCCTCGAACCGGCTCCAGTACTCCGCAAGGTACCGGTCGTCGCCACTCCACAGCGACTTCGTCATCGACGGGGCGGAGGAGTGTGCCACGAGGTACCCTCGCTCGTTCTCGTCTGCGACCGACTCGCCGCGCGCGTCGACGATGTCGACGTCCATCCCGAGGGCGGGTCCGCCGAGTGTGCAGGGCTTGAGCGAGTGCAACGGCAGCGGCTGGAGGAAACAGCCGAATATCTCTGTGCCCCCGGAGATGTTCATAATCGGCGTCTCGCCGTTGCCGACGTTCTCGTAGAACCACCGCCAGGACTCGGGGTCCCAGGGCTCGCCGGTCGACCCCAGC
>CAYZGA010000018.1:25216-26302 GCA_964477945.1 uncultured Halobacteriales archaeon | reverse complement strand
CGGTGTCACCACCGCGGGCGACCTCGACTCGTTTCTCGGCGTCTGTGACTACCTCGACCTGGTCCACGACTACCGCGCCACCGGTGACCGTTCGTTTCTCGTTCAGGAGTACCTGGCGGACGCCCGTGACTACCGGGTGATGGTCGTCGACGGGAACTACGTCGGGGCTGTCGAGCGCCGACTCCAGGCTGACACGCACCCGTCAGGCGAACACGGCCCGACTGTCACGGGCGACGGGACACCCCCGGACCGGTGGAAGCACAACGTCCACCGCGGCGCGACTGCCGAACCAGTAGACCTGCCGGGGGAGTTGCGCGAACTCGCCGAGTCGGCCGCCGAGGCACTCGGGATTCCGTGGCTCGGTGTCGACCTGCTCGTGGCCGATGGTCGTGCCGTGGTCAACGAGACGAACGCCCGGCCGACGATCGACGCGGCCACGAAGTACGAACGGGGGTTCTGGGACGCGGTTGCGACAGTTGTCCGCGACCAGGTCTGAACGAGATAGTCGGCCGCGCCGCCTGCCGGGGGTCGGCCGGATCACTCGGGCCACAGGGGCGGTCGGCTCAGATATCGATACTGGTCGAGTTGTTCGCGCGCTCGAAGATAACTTCGAGGACGCCGTTGTTGTACGTGGCAGACGCGGAGTGCTCGTCGACGGGGGCAGGCAGGTCGACGTGCTCACTGTAGCGGCGGTCACTGGCGGCCGCGTCCAGTGTCAGCGTCGACCCGTCGCACTTGAGTTCGATATCGTCCTTGTCGACACCGGGGATATCGGCGACGACGCGCAGTTCCGTCTCGGTCTCGTGGATGTCGAGGTGGACGTCACGCGACCCCTCACCACCCCGCTGACCGGGGGTCGCACCGGGACCCTGCTCGAGGTGAAACTCCGCGTTCCCGCCGAACATCTCGTTCATCATCCGCTCTATCTCGTCGAAGAAATCGTCGAACGGGTCGTCATCCGCCATACCACTTTGTTGGTGCAGGCGAGACAAAAACCTTCGGTGCAGTTCAACTCCGCCTGAACTCGGGGCCCGTGTGGCTGGACCGCTGTCCCGTTCGACTGCCCGCTGACCGCCCGGTCATCAG
>CAYZGA010000018.1:0-25116 GCA_964477945.1 uncultured Halobacteriales archaeon | reverse complement strand
ATCAGTTGCCCTCCCGCGTCGGTCCGGGACCTGCAACTACCCGGGTTGGTCGTGTCTCTCCCACCCGCGTTCTTCTCGGGGGCGTTCGCGTCGTTCCCGCCGTTGCGTTCGGTCAACAGGCAGGTCGGGTCTCTCTCCGGCGACCCAGTCGCCGCCGAGCAGCGCGACTCCGGGACCGTTTGCCGGGCCTGTGGCGCTGTCTGCGCTCGCCCGCTCGCCAACCCGCCGTCGCGCTCGTCCACAAGGATTACCTCTCCGGTTCGATTATACGTGATGATGGAACTCGTGCCCTCGTTCGGAGTCACATCTGGTGCCGATATCACACTGTCGACGATTCCGGTTGTCGGTATCGAACTGGGACAGACCGGGTTCACCGTGCTCGGTGTGTTGCTGATCCTGTTGCTGCTCGTGGGGTCAGGGTTCTTCTCCTCGTCGGAGATCGCGATGTTCTCCCTGACGCCCTACCAGATCGACGCGATGATAGAGGAGGGCAAACGCGGTGCCCGGACTATCAAGTCGCTCAAGGCAGACCCACACCGACTGCTCGTGACGGTTCTGGTCGGCAACAACCTCGTCAACATCACGATGTCGTCTATCTCGACGACCATCGTGGGGTTCTACTTCGACGCCAGCACGGCGGTGCTCGTCTCGTCGTTCGGTATCACCTCGATGGTCCTGTTGTTCGGCGAGAGTGCACCCAAGTCCTACGCCGTGGACAACACCGGCAGGTGGGCACGGACCGTCGCACCCCCGCTGAGCGTCGTCGGAACGGTGCTGTGGCCGCTGATCACCGTCTTCTACTACCTGACACGACTCGTCAACAAGCTCACCCCCGGCAGTGCATCCCTCGAGTCGTCGTACGTCACCCGCGAGGAGATCCGGAACATGATAAAAACCGGCGAGCGCGAGGGTATCCTCGACGAGTCGGAGCGCCAGATGATCCAGCGCACCCTGCGGTTCCAGAACACCGTCGCAAAGGAGGTGATGACACCGCGTCTCGATGTCGAGGCTATCTCGAAGGACCTGACCGTCGAGACGGCCATCGAGGAGTGTATCGGGTCGGGGCACGCCCGCCTTCCGGTCTACAACGGGTCGCTGGACGACGTGATCGGCGTCTTCGATATCCGCGACCTGGACCGGGACGCCGACTACAGCAGTCCGGCCGACACCGAAGTCGCGGACGTGGTCAGTTCGACGCTCCGGGTTCCCGAATCGAAAAACGTCGACGAGTTGCTCGTCGAGATGCGTGAGCGGCGGTTGGAGATGGTCATCGTCGTCGACGAGTTCGGTGCGACCGAGGGTATCGTTACGATAGAGGACATCGTCGAGGAGATTGTCGGCGAGATTCTGGTGGGCGACGAGGACTACCCAATCGAGGTGGTCGATGACACCGAGGTGCTCGCCCGTGGCGAGGTGAACGTCGACGAGGTGAACAACGCGATGGATATCAGCCTCCCCGAGGGCGAGGAGTTCGAGACGATAGCGGGGTTCATCTTCAACCGGGCAGGTCGTCTCGTCGACCAGGGTGAGGAGTTCGACTACGAGAACGTGCGGTTGCGGGCCGAACAGGTCGAGGACACCCGGATCCAGAAGGTTCGGGTGACTGTCGACCACGACGCCGCCGAGTCGGTCGACGGGGCGGGTCCACCAGACGGGGACGAATCCACCTGACCGATGCTATCACAGAGACCACGGTAGCCCTCTGCAGTCGGACCGTTCTGCCGTGAGAACCGCTACACTGTCGACAGACGTGCTCCGCACATCGAGTCGCGTGCAAGATGTCGATCACATCGCGGCAGCGATGAGCCTCCGACGCGCAACGGTCGGACTGCATGCGCCGGAGAACGCTCGTCGCGGCGGCGGGAGCAGTAGCAGTCACACTGGCGGGTTGTCTCGGGGACGACGACGGACCGGAGACGGTCACCGAGGCGTACTTCCAGGCGCTCGACGACGAGGACACGACAAAACTCGAGGAGCTATCACAGCCTGAACCGGACGTGGCCGTTCTCGAGGTCAGTCTGGGCTTCCACGGGAACAACGGAACCGAGACGGCCCCGGTTCTCGCTGCAACCGACAGCAGGGACTGATCGTTCTCGATTCCGTCTTTCTGTGAACGGTGTCGACGGGCGGAGCGAGGTTGTCCGCCGTGCCCGTTCGGCGCGGACAGTGGCGTACCCACGTCGGGCGTCAGCCCCCGGTGATTCGTATTCGCCCTCCGAGAGAGTGCCCGTGGGTCCGGGCTCAGGGGCTGTCGACCCGCCCGAACGCGTCGAGGTTGTGTGCGACGTACCGAAGGCTGGCGTCGCGAACCCGTTCCCGGCGGTCGGTGACCCACTCGCGGACCTGGTCCTCCCCAAGTTGTGCGTCGTCGACCAGCGACCGCTCGACAAAGTGGAGCACGTGATACAGAAAGTACGCCTCGTCGCCGGGGTAACCGCTCTCCGTGGGTCCGTGCGCCGGGCGGACCGCCCAACTCGACCCGCCAACGGCGTCGAGTGTCCCGCCCGTCCGCTCGACCCAGACCGGCAGCCGCGACCCGGCTCGCGGGTCGTTCGGGTCCTCCCCGATGCGCATCCCGGCGTGCCAGCGTCGTTCGAGTCGCCGGTCGAACGGCCGGTCGACCCCCGGGACGAACCGGGTCGCCCCGTCGAACACGATAGGGGCGTAGTAGCCACCCCCGGGCACCAGGTCGAACAGGGTCTCCAGTCGGTCGGCCCCGGGAACGATATCGAGGAACGCGGCCGCAACGAGCAGGTCCCACGTCCGGTCGGTTCGCGCGGCGAACGGGAACGCGTCGGCGGTCCCGGCCTGGACCCGGACCTGCCGGTCCGAGCGTGACAGGGTGAGCGCGAACAACGGCGCGGACTCCCGGAACTGCCCGTCCAGGGCCGGGTCGTCGCGTGTCTCGACCGTGTACCCGAGCGAGCGGGCGTGATCGGGGAGTCGCTGCTCGGCGGCGGCGATGCTCGCGGGGTCGATATCCAGCATCGTGTAGGTTACGTCTCCGGGGAGCGCGTCGCGGTCTAGGAGTCGTTCGAGCATCGTCCCGATGCCGGCGGCCACCTCCACGACCCGGGCCGGCGGATCTCGGTCTGACAGAAACGACACCGCGTCACGGAACACCCGCTCGTTCAGGGCACGGTCGTCGACAGTGCGCTTCGCCGTGAGATACCGCTGTGTCGAGTACGTTTCCGGCGGTCCGTCTAGCATCGGTCGCCTCGTCCTCGGCTCCTCGCATACTAAACACCCGCGCCGGTCTCTTCGGCGACGAGCGGTCCGTCCTCGCGTACCTGTGAGCGGTCGCCTGCCTGCACGTGCCGTCTTACGGCCGGCACAGTGCCACGCGACATCGGCGGTGTTCGTGACGCCGCGCGCTGTCTCTGGTCCGACAGACTGGCGAGTACGCCACCCCTGTCCGGGCCGGCAGGCGAGCGGGACAGCCACACGTGGCCCGAACCGACCGCCGTGTCGCGGTCCGAAAACGCCGCCCAGACCGGACGGGAGAACAGTCACGCTCCCCGTCAGAGTAGTTAGAGCCACCTCGGTCTGTATAGCTAGCATCAGAATCCAGGGTCGGGGAGCCCGTTGGTATCAGTATGGGACACTCACCCGGTCTCCCGACCGCCCCGCCGGCGACGCCCGGTGACGTCGCAGGAGCAGAGTCCGACCAGCCAGCACAGCACGCACCCGTCGAGCCGGCCCGCCTGCTCGAGATACTCGGCGACGAGTACACCTACCGCGTGTTCGAGGCCGTTGTCGAGGAGCCACGCAGCGGCCGTGAACTCGTCGAGGCAACCGGCGCGTCGAAGGCGACGGTGTACAGGCGCCTGCAGGACCTCGAGGAGGCTGGACTCGTCGACTCGACGGTGCAGATTGCCGCCGACGGTAACCACCGCCAGCGGTTCCACGCCGCTGTCTCGTCCATCGAGGTGCGCTTCGACGCTGACGGGTTCGACGCACGCGTCGAATCGAACGACCACCCCGGCGTGAGCGCAACCGGCGCACGCCCGCCCGCAGACGACTGAAATCACACACAGACAATGACCACGACAGACCGCGTGTCCACATCCGACTTCGGACGTATCGATGTCCTCTACGACGAGGAGCAAAAGACGGTGACGTTTGTCGCCGACCGCAACGAGAGCGAGAACGACGGCGAGACGGTCCCGCCGACCGAGTGGATAACCGCCCCGGCTGAGGATACCGTCGAACTGAAACAGTACCGATGAGGGTCCCGTCTCGATGAGGCCTATCGTGGCCGGGACAGAGTTGGCGAGTTGCGGACACTCCTCCGGGGTTGACACGCCCGAAACAGGACCGTGTCCCCCGGCGGTGCGCCGTGAACGCCGACGATACAGTTACCTCGCTCCCGTTGTAACGTGCTGTGTAAAGTATGAGTCGGAAGGTGAATATAATCGGCGGCGGCGTCATCGGACTCGTAACGGGACTCTCACTCGCCTGGAGCACCGCAGGGTCCGGGACCGACTACCAGGTAGATATAATCGAGAAAGAGGACCGCGTCGGGAACCAGTCGACCGCGGTTGCCGGGTACGGTATCCGGACGGTGTACAGACACCCGGTCAATCTGTACCTCGCTCAGAAGGGACTGCAGTTCTGGTCGACCCTGAGCGAAACGTCCGACACCGGGTTCCGGAGAAACGGATACCTGTTTCTCACGAACGACGACGAGATGTCCAGTGTCCTGCAGAGAGAACAGAAACGGCAGATATCTAATGGGTTTCCGGCAGAGATACGACGACCGGTCGACCCGGGGGAGTTCACAACCGAGGGGATACGCGAGTACCGGACCGGACTGTTCTCGCCGGTATCGGCCGTTTCGGACTCGACAGCGACGATCGACAGTATCAGGCACCTGTGTGAGCGCACCGGAGTTCGCATACGGACAGGTGAGGCGGTTACCGCTCTCGAAGACACGGGCACCCGGTGCAGGGTAGAGACGACTCGGTCGACGGAGTACGCCGACACTGTCATCAACGCCGCCGGTGTCTGGGCCGACGAGATCGCACAGTTCACGGGCGAGACACTGCCCGTCGAACCGAGCAGACGGAGGTTGGCCGTCTTGGACAGAGCGGTCGACCCGGACATGCCGCTGGTGGTCGATATCGACACCGGGTTCTACATGCTACCCGGTAACGACAACACCCTCTACGCCGGCGGCGAGTTCGACCACGAGCGGGCAGACGAGTCGTACAGTCGTCTGTTGAAACAGTACGGCTCCGCGGCCTACGAGCAGATAGCGGACACCCCCGTCGACGAGGTGCGGTCGGGCTACTACGCTCTGACACCGAGCAGAGTCCCGGTAATCGAACAGACGGGGAATATCGTCCACGTATGTGGGTTCAGCGGTCACGGGTTCATGCAGGCCCCCGGTGCAGCGAGTGTCGTGACACGGATGGTCGGTCCCGGTGAGACGAACATACTCAGGGAGGAACTCCTCGCGTCGGACAGGGACCTCTCTGTGACAGATATCCAATTCTAGCCACCCGTCGCCAGTGCCGCACGGGTGCGGAACCGGGCCGACATGCCGGTGGCCACGCGGACTCCGCGGGCCGTCGCGACGGCCACAGCGGCGGCAGACAGGCGTGTCTCGCCGGCCAGTTCGACGGCGTCCTCGCGGTTGGGGTCCGCCGGAGCGTGACGGCGGTGGCTCCGCGGGCGAACAACAAGATTCAATCTTCCGGGTCCCCGTGTACTGGTAGATGGGACTGGCGCTCGATAGACGGATTCTGGCACTGGCGCTGGCGCGGATGGTCAGCGCGCTCGCGAACTCGTTTCTGGTCGTCGTTCTGCCGCTGTACATCGGGCAGGTCGTCGTCCTGCCCGGGTTCGTCGGGACGACAGTCCGGGCCGGCGGTATCGGGTTCACCCTCCAGCCGGAGTTGCTCATCGGAATCGTGCTCTCGCTGTTCGGATTTCTAAACAGCCTCGGTCAGCCGTTTACCGGTCGGTGGTCCGACCGGACCGGCAAGCGCAAGCGGTTCCTGCTGGTCGGACTCGGCATCGTCGCCGTCGGCAGTGCCGGCTACATCTTCTTTCGCAGTTACGTCGCCGTGCTGGCGATGCGGGCACTCCAGGGTGTCGGTGCCGCGTTCACCATTCCGATGACCGTCGCGCTGGTCAACGAGTACTCCGCACCCGACAACCGCGGGAGCAACTTCGGGCTGTTCAATACCTTCCGGCTACTCGGGTTCGGAACCGGACCGCTGGTGGCCGGTGGTGTCGTGGCGGCTGGCCCGTACCGCGTGGCCGGGGCGACCGTCTCGGGGTTCGACGCCGCCTTTCTGGTGGCTGTCACCGGAGCGGTCCTGAGTTTCGGCCTGATCACGCTACTCATCACCGACCCCGACGAGGCCGAGGCCGCGGCCGGCGAGGAGATATCCATCCGTGTGCGCAATCCCGACGGCCCGGGTCTGGACCCGGTGTTCGCGCTCGGACTGGGAACGGTCGTGATGGCACTGGGTATCGCCATCTACGCACCGCTGGCAAACGTTATTAACGGTCAACTGGACCAGGGTAACTTTCTGTTCTCGGTGCAGTTCGGTTCGACAGTGCTCGCGAACGTCATCTTCCAGCTCCCGTTTGGCCGGTTGAGTGATACGTACGGGCGCCGCCCGTTTCTCGTCGGTGGGTTCGTGCTCCTGTTGCCGACGACGCTCGCACAGGGGTTCGTCTCGCTCGCGCCGACGGCACTGCTCGGGTCGGCTGTCGGACCGCCGGAACTGATGATACTCCTGCGGTTCCTCCAGGGGGTCGCGGTGGCGGCGGTTTTCGCACCGTCGCTCGCGCTGGCCGGCGACTTCGCCCGCGAAGGTGAATCCGGGTCGACCCTCTCCCTGTTGACGATGGGATTTGGACTCGGCGTCGCCCTCGGGACACTGTTCTCGGGGATTCTCGTCGGGTTCGGGTTCGCCGTCCCGTTTGTCGTTGCCACCATCGGCGGGGTTGGCGGACTCGTGTTGGTCGTCACGCAGGTCACCGACCCCTCGACCAGCCCCACACCGACCCCGAACACCGGTGACTGAATTCCCCGTGACTGTCTCCTCTCCCGGCAGTGTGCCGGCGACGGTGTCACCGAGGAGGACACGGGTGAAACCGACACGGCGACCGGTCGCGATGGAGCGGGTGGACCGTCCGGTCTGTTTGTTGTCTCCTACGAGGACGACTCCGAACGGAAGCGCGCGGAGCACCTGTTTAACAACTGGGACGGCGGCGAGGTGACCCGTTCGGACGGACTCGTTCGCGTGACCAGCGGAGTAGATGTCGAGCAACTGTACGAGCAGTTGGTGACGAAGGTCCCGGACGACCAGATCAGCGTGTACCGGACTGCACAGTGTCGAACCCGATGTCGAGCAGACTGTCGAGCCGTTTCTGGAGTACGTCTTTTCGAAGCGAAAGGCCGTTTTCCGGTCGCCAGAGCACAAGAGGTACCAGGTGTGTATAAAAAAGGGCGTGCGGACATACGATACGCTCTGAGATGTGACGGTGCGAGTCGAGATCGAGGGGTATCCGCTCACGCCCGCGTTTCTGAAGGCGTTCTTCACCGAGGAACTCGACGAGTTTGCACGGAGTCAGTCCTGAGAGAGCGTGGGGCTGTGGAACGCGGCTGGGTGCCGGCACCAGGTCCCGCGACAGACCGGTTCCAGACGGGCGACTGATTCCCCACATCTCGTGCCGGTGCTGTTTTTGGCTCAGTGTCCTCACGCAGAGAGGGTGAGCAGTCTTTCCCGCACAATCGAGAACTCGTCAGGCGCACACCCGGTGCTGTGGGGCCGCCACTCTCTGTGGCACGAGCACTCCAGAGACAGGCCGTCTAGCGTGCAGGCAAGGTGGTCTGTCCGGTTTCGCGTACCCGTTCGAGTCCAGAAACAGTATACTCGGGGCCGACGTATCCGAGAGATAGCATGACGGGCAGTGTCGACGCGATACGAGAGCACACAGTTTCCGCAGACACGCTCGATGTGCCGCCAGCGCGCAGAGCGACCGACAGTCGGACCGGCGAAGATACGCTCGTCGAGATGGTCTCCGGACTGCTCGACCGGAACGGGACGACAGGGGGGAACCGGGTCGTCGGACTCGGCGAGACGACACACGGGACCCGGGAGTGTTTCCGGCTGAAAGCGGGGCTGGTGGGACTGCTCGTCCGGGAGTTCGGGGTCCGGACGGTCGCGTTCGAGGCTGACACGTCGGCGGCGTGTGCGCTGGACGCGTACGTCAGGCGAGGTGAGGGTGACCCCGAGACCGCGCTCGCGGGACTGGAGAAGTGGATGTGGCGGGTCGAGTCTGTGCGGGACCTGCTGGTGTGGCTCCGCTCGTTCAATCAGGGCCGCCCGCCGGCGGACCGGGTCAGTGTGCGGGGGGTCGACCTGAGTCGCCCGGCTGCACCGGCCGATCCGCTTCGGTCGTACTTCGAGCGGGTCTACCCGTTGTTCGTGGAGGATGGCCCACTCGCACGACTCGCTACTGTCGACGTTCCGGAGTCCGGGTCGGCCGGGAAACGGGCGCTCGACGAGGCAGTGGCGGCTGCCCGCGCAATCGAGAAGCGACTTCTCGACAGAGAGGAGGCGTACGTCGACACGGCCGGCAGACGGGCGTGGGCGCGTGCGAAGCACCTGTGTCGTGTCGTCGAACAGACCTGCGACTGGTCACGGGTGCGCTACGAGACAGCAGGGCCGAACCCCGAGGGGATGGCGCGACGCGACCGGTACATGGCGGCGAACGTCGGGTGGTGTGTCGAGCAGGACCCGAACGGTCGGGTCGCCGTCTGGGCACACAACAGCCACGTGAAACGCGGCACGTTCGACGACGGACAGGTCTGGACCGACGCGGTGACGATGGGCGAGCAACTCGCCCGCGAGTTCGGCGACCGCTACACGCCGGTCGGGTTCGACGTTGGGCGCGGCAGGTTCCGGGCGGTGGAGGCAAGGACAACGGACAGCAGTGAACCGCGGCAGTTCGCGTTCGAGGCCCCGGTGGACGGCAGCGCGACCGCCCGGTTCGACGCAGTCGGTGACAGCCCCTGGCTGCTGGATATCCAGGCGGCGGGGGCGGACCCGCGCCTACAGGACTGGTTCCACACGCCACAGCGTATCCGGTGGGTCGGGACGGTGTACGACCCCGACGCCCCCGGACAGCAGTATCTCCGGACGCCGCTCACCGGGTTCGACGCGCTGCTGTTTCTCGACCGGTCGACGCCATCCCGGCCAGTCGGTGCGTGCAGCGACTCCGGCGACAGGTGACACTCGCTGCTCCGGGTGGTGGCTTGGAACGGCCGAGTTGTGACAGACACGCCGCGACGGTCCGCGGGTAGTGCGCAGACCACGAACCCGGGTGCTCGAACCCCGGAGCAGAGAGTTCAGCCCTGTCGTGGTGAGCCGGCGCGCGTGTGGAACAGAAAACCCCCCGAAGACACCGGCGAGGACCACGCGATTCCCCGACCGGTCTGTCGCCACCGGCGGCACTCAGTGACTGTTGTTTCGAATCGTTGCCCGCCAAACTAGCGGGCGTGGGACGAACATTACGTATAGCGACATACGATTTATCGAGGGCTACAACGGGGGCGAGGGTGAGGAAAGTGGTTGTGAGACTCAGACGAACCGTGGTCAGACTCCCGACAGCAACAGCAGTTGCGAGGACCGGGCGACGTACAAACTCAGATCAGATGTCGTCAGTGAGGGGGGTCGACTGTCACGCCCTAGCAGTGCCGGCGGGAGCGCACGCGGGGACGGTGTCAACCGGTCAGAGACCGACGGCGGCAGGCGGAGCCGACCAGCACGAATCGCGGTGTGCTTACCGGTGAACCAGGGACTCTGTTACTCGACGCGACCCCCAGACTGTCAGGTAGCCGCCCGCCGGACCCCTTACTCTCCGTACACATCCGAATACAGCGCGGGCCGACAGCGTGGCACGGACACGGGTGTGGTCGTCGACCGTCGGAACAGTCACCCCCCCGGG
Organism: uncultured Halobacteriales archaeon; assembly: GCA_964477945.1. GTDB lineage: Archaea > Halobacteriota > Halobacteria > Halobacteriales > Haloarculaceae > Halovenus. The sequence goes on along the minus strand of CAYZGA010000018.1, from coordinate 15,144 downwards.
TCGTATGGTACGAACAGGAGCCAGTCCGCCTCTCGCGGTTCGTCACGGCGGGTGAACAGTTCGCACCCGGCGCGAATGACGCGCAGGAGCAAACAGGGCAGACGGTGCAAGATCGACGGCAGGACTCCGCTGTCGATTACATCGGTTGCGAGGCGGGAGTCCGCGGTCTCGGCATACAGACGACCGGCGAAACCGACCGGAGATTCGGTCTCGTGTAGCCGTTCGACCTGCCCTGGCTCTCTCCGCAGGTGTGGGCAGTACAACTGCAGAGCGAACACAACGGCAGTGTCTGGCCGCGAGTAGGACCGCACGCGACCAGCCAGCAGAGAGGGCGTAACGCTCGGTTCGACCGGTGTCGGCCGCGAGTCACCGGATTCCGGACGGAGACCGTCGGCTCACATACCTGTAGCCGTGAGCGCCGGGGAGCTCACGCAGTCGGGCCGGGTCACACTCCCTGTCGACCACGCGCTGCATCCCCGACACCAGCCGGACTCGAACCGGTCTGGTAGGGGTGACCTCGTGTCACCCGAACGGTGGATGTCGAACCGCGGTCGCCACCCACAGCTAGCGCCGACCGTCCGCGCTGTCGGCCCCGAACGCGCTCCGATGTCGCGAGCGTGGAAATAGATAGCCACCCTAACTTAAAACACTCCTCTGTCGGGCAGAGACAGGTCTAACCGGGGTGCCGACAGTGGCAGTGGGGCCCAGTACGTGTCGCCGTGCCCCGGACTCGACGCCACAGTGAAAAAGCGACAACACCGCGGTTCGCTGACTAGTCGGTCTCACGGCTGGAACCGCGAACGTCCGTCTCGGAGTTCTGCAACGTCGAGGGAGGGGTCCGGGTTGACGACGCCGAGGCAGACTTAGATAGATTTCTGATACCACCGGTACTCGCAGGCAGGGAGATTCGTCGCTGTGAGACATTAGAAATTTATCTAAGTACCCTTAGATTGATTACTGCCATCAGATTGATGAGGCCGGGCCACGAGAGACCAGACATGGGCGAGACAGAGCGAGACACCTCACGGGCAGTGGTGCAGACCTACGTTCCGGCCTACCAGCGCGACGAGTGGGACGAACACGCGGAGCAACTCGGCATGAGTCGCAGCGAGTTCGTCCGGACGATGGTTCAGGCCGGCCGGCGCGGGTTCGGTGCCGACGCCGGCCCGGACCCCGAGGGGGACGGGCGGGACGGCCGCTCGCTGGACGACCGCATTCGCGAGGAACTCGCCGCCGAGGGGCCACTCTCCTGGGAGGGGCTCCTCGCGGCGGTGACCGGCGATATCGAGACGCGTCTCGACCGGAGTCTCCAGCAGTTGCAGTCGGCCGACGAGTTGCGGTACAGCGGTCGTCGGGGTGGCTACGTACTCGACGAGGGGGAGTCGTCGTGAGCGAGACAAACCCCGGGGACGGCGAGCCGAACACCACCATAGACGACCCTGTCGGGTACTTTCTCGAGGATATCAGGTACCAGGGAAAGTCACCACGCACGCGCGAGGCGTACGGGCGCGTCCTGCGCGAGTTCCGGGCCTACCTCGAGAGCAGGGACCTCGGCCTCGCGGCAGCGAACCACCGGGACTGCATGGCTTACGTCCACCGGTTGCGCGGCGAGGTCGGCGAGAGCACCGTCGCGACGTACGCCGCATACCTCCACCGGTTCTACGAGTACATGACCCGCGTCGACGCCTTCGACGAGAACCCGATGGCGGTCGTCCTCGAGGAACTCGACGAGGAGATCACGACCGACCCCGAGCGCAGGGATATCACAGTCGCGGAGATGCGCTCGTTCGTGGCCGGTGTCACCCACCCACTCGACCGCGCCGTCGTCGTGACACTGCTCAAGACAGGTCTCCGCGCGGGCGAACTCTGCAATCTCGACACCCGAGACCTGTTCCTGACCGAGAACGAGATGGACTCGCCACACCGGCCGCGTCTCGACGGCCGACCGAACTCGCTGTACGTCGACAGCACGCCCGCCGCATCGGCGGTGTACAACGGCGAGCGCCGGACGGCATCGAACAAGCGAAAGCGCGCCACCGTCGTCCCCGTGGACGGGGAACTCGCCGGCGTGCTGGAGCGGTGGCTCGCGGTCCGACCCGACCCCGTCTCGCCGGCCGACCCGCTCTTTCTCAGCACCGGCAACGGGTGGGGTGAGCGACTCACACCCGAGATGGTCCACCACCTCGTCACCCGTCACACCCGCGAGGAGGGCTGGTACCGCCAGGGGGCCGGTCCCGAGGAGAACGTCACCCCACACTACTTTCGGCACTTCTTTACGACCCACCTGCGGGACCGCACCGGGGACCGCGGGGTCGTCAAGTACCTCCGCGGCGACGTCGCGCAGGACGTCATCGACACCTACACCCACGACTGGGGCGACCGCGTGCGATCTCTCTACGAGAAACATATCTACTCGCTGTTGTGAGCTCGCCGGGAAACCGATTGATAAACTGTATATCGCTATATCGATTCTGCGGAGTCGGCCTGATACAGGTGAGGGCTGTTGTCTCCGGTCGCGTGCGGCCGTACCTGGCCGGGGGGAGGTGACACGCTCGACGACGCTGTGATGTCCGAACCACTGGTGGAGACAGACCGGAGTCTCGCGCCCGGCAACGGGACCTCGAGTCACTGTGTTCGCCGCAGTCGGCGACTGCACACGTTGGCAGAACATGAGGTGAGAGCAGGTCCACACAACCGACAGTGGCCAACTGTGGCGACGCTCTCTGCGGACGAGTGCATCGCGGGTGTCACTGGCGAAACCTTTATTTTCGTAGTTTCCTATCAGGGCATATGAATCAGCGTGCTGTTCTGGTCGGGTTTTTATTCTGTCTCTGTTTGATGTGTACAGGGGCTGTTGCCGGGACAGCAGGCGATTCGACGCCGACAGTACAGAACACGACGACCGTTGATGTTGCTACTGGTGGGACGGTGTTCGACCCCCGACCGGGCGCGACGGAGGATGTGAGTCCTCGGCAGTCTGACCTCGAGTTGAGCAACCTCGAGCAACCAGTCGCACTCGGATTGGGTGAGAGTCCCTTCGGGAACGTCGAGGTAACGAACACGGGTTCCTCGACAGTGTCGACGGAGGTACTGTACGTTATCGACATCGGCGGGGAGGAACTGTTTATTCCGGACGTAGAGGAGGTGACGCTCGGGCCCGGCGAGTCGACCAGTGTCTCGGAGGCCCTTTCGTTAACTTTTAGTGATATGAACACTCTCTTCGGGGCGAACTTCCAGCCGGGCGACGAGGTGCTGACCGGGTTCCGCGTCGGCGAGGACCTTGCGGGTGACCAGCCCGTCGTGGCGGACGAACTCGCCGCCAACATCACCATCCTCGGAGATGGGCCGTTTTTCGGGGTGACCGCGCTCGACGCGCCGGACACGGTCGCCCCCGGCGGGAGTGTCGACGTGACCGCAGAGATAACCAACCTCGGCAACGAACCCGGCACGCAGGACGTGACACTCGAGTCCGACGGGACCGTGGTCGCGACAGAACCCGGCGTGTCACTGTCCAGTGACGAGTCGACGACCATCGAGTTCACGCACACCCCGTCCCGGCAGACAGGGACCGTCGAGTACGGCGTGTTCACAGCCAACGACAGCGACACGACCGAGATCACCGTCGGCAGGGACGCCTTCTCCCTGACAGTCGATACGACCGAGCAGGGCGAGACGGGCGACACGTCGTTCTTGATCAGTACCGGTGGCGGACAGTTCGACTACAACGTCTCTTGGCAACCAGTCGGCGGTGGGTCGTCGGGTGCCGGTGGCAACGAAACCGGGGTTACCGGAGACTATCTCATCGGCTTCGAGCAACCCGGCACGTACTACGTGAACATCACCGGTCAGTTCCCACATCTCCGGTATCGAACTAATCTTATCGGACAACCCCAATCTGACCAGCCGAAAATCCAGACAATCGAGCAGTGGGGGAAGATCAACTGGGAATCGTTCGAGAGCGCGTTCGCAGGCGCGACCAATCTCGAGTACGGAGCAACGGATACACCACGGTTGGCCAGCGTCACGAATCTAACCCGGATGTTCTTCAATGCGAACTCGTTCAATGGCTCTATCGGCTCGTGGAATACCTCCTCGGTCACCGATATGCGCGGGATGTTCGCCGGTGCGACGTCGTTTGATCAGCCTCTCGGCTCGTGGAATACCTCCTCGGTCACCGATATGACCGGCGTATTCAGTTTGGCGTCGTCGTTCGACCAGCCGATTGGCGAGTGGAACACCTCCTCGGTCGTCGATATGTCCCAGATGTTCGCCGGTGCGACGTCGTTCAATCAGTCTATTGATTCTTGGAACACCTCCAACGTCACTACTATGCGGAGTATGTTCTCGAATGCGGAGTCGTTCAATCAGTCTATCGGCGATTGGAGCACCTCCTCGGTCACTAATATGCGAAGTATGTTCGACGGTGCAGACGCCTTCACACGGAATATCAGCACGTGGTGTGTCGAGCAGATTCAGACCAAACCGAACAACTTCGACAGCGGTGCCGGGTTCGAGGGGGAGGAGACAAAACAGCCCAACTGGGGTGAGTTGTGTGCCGATGTGCGACGGCTACACGTCGGGGAGACGGTCGCACTCGGGTTCCGAAAGGACCACGATGGCGACGAGTACGAATGGGAGGTTGTCGACGGCGACGACGACCAGTTGCTCCACCAGAGCACGACACAGTTGGACGACAAGATTTCACACGACGCCCGGGCCACGAGTTTCCGACCGACCAGTCCCGGGTCCTACACCATCGAGGCAACCGTCGACGGCGAGGTCGAGAGGACCATCGAGGTGAACGTCGAGGAGGAGGGCTCCTATCTGGACGGCAAGAGTCGACACGAGTTGCTACAGGAGTTCGCGCCGGTGTATAACTTCCACCCGGACGAGGAGTTCTATCCGACGCGCTACGAGGCCTACGTCGAGGCCTCGAGACTGTTCTCTGACAAGGGGCTTCTAGATCTCGACGACAACCTAGTCAAGGATGCGACTCTGTTCGATATCGCGGAGAACTACAGTATCACCGTCGATGAGTTGGTCGGCTCGAAATCCATACGAACGACCGCCGCATCGGTCAACGTCGACCCGACCTGGGGAGACGACGTAACGTATCAGGAGGACGTCGTCGAGGACGCCTACCCGGAGACAATCTACGGGAGTATTCACGAAGGGGTTAAATTCGAAGGCGAAACGTACACTGCAATCGGCTACTGGGCGGTCTATATAAAAGATCCGAAACCTGATGACGCAACCAGGGAACAAAAAGTTGCGCGTCACACTGGCGATCAGGAACCAATTTTCGTCCTGGTTGATCAGAACGGAGACCCGGAGTGGATTGCGGCACAACAGCACAAGGGAGGGGAGATTCGACGGTGGGATCGCGTAGAGACAGTCAACAACCGGCCGACCCTGTACATCGGTGAAGGCTCACACCCGAGTTTCTTTGCACCATCGCACAACCACACGACGGAGTTGTTACTGAATGATAACTCCGAGAATCGATACCTGTATCAACAACAGTATTTTTGTGGCAAGGGTGGAAGTCCTTCCGTGCTTTGTGGAGCAAACGACGCAGGAGAACCTGAGGTAGCCAGTCTGGGTCCTGTTGCATCGTATGAGGACCCCGTGATGAGTGCGTCGACATCGACTGGCGAGCAGTGGAAACCGGCAGTAGCGTCAGGTACTATCCCCTCAGACAGAACGTACGAGGTGACCTTCTTGTCCGGGGACGAGGGTTGGGGAGAGTTCGAGGGGGATTTTTACCGGTATCCCGATCTCGTGGGGTCGAAGAGTAGAAAGGGATCCGTTCCGACACAGTTGGACAGATGGAGTGACGACCCAGGGGACGAGTCGCTGGAGCGGTACCTCAACAGTTCGAAGCGGCCACGAGAACAACGGGAAGTATTTCCGGACAAGAAACAGATCGGCGCCGACGTCTGTGGGGATCAGTACGACGTTTCTGAGGATTGTTTTATGACAGATCACAGTCTATCAGGGGAACCACAGTCGATTGTGGCACAGTTATCTAATGAGAAATTCCAACCCCACGAATTTGCGATAAATGTAACAGCCACATCAGCATCGGGGGACAGAACGAGTATGCCTGTTCGGTCCGCGTTTATCGGGACAGGTGACATCAGCCGTTTCACCGGGGATTTCAACCCGAACTACGAGCCGGTCGAAATTCCGCTGGACCTCGACACTGCCACTGACTGGGACGTCAACGTCACACTGTCGCTGTATCCGGACGACCTCGGCGACGGATACCTCGAGGGGAAACAGGTCCTCGATTACGAGATATTCGAGGTATCATCGAACGACCCTGCAGAGATTAACATTGTGGAGGTCAACGATTCAGCGGGCAATGTCGACGCACCTAATCCAGTGCAGGCAACGCTCCAACTCACACGTAATCAGCTCCCGATTCTCTTTGACGACCCACCCGAGACGTACGATATCACCGTCGGAGACAAGCCTGTCTCGCCATCGGATATTGTAATAGATAATACGTTTAGTGTCGCTGGTCGGTACGTGGTGACATTCGTACCACCGGAGCAGTCCGTGCCCGGGAAGTACGACCTCGAGATAGCAGCAGAGGGTGTCTCGGCCACCTCACCCGATGCCATCACGTACGACGAGGGAACTCCGCCCGGACGAGCGAAACCGTCGGAGACAATCGCCACTGAGACCGGAACACTGCCTCCCGACGAGGTCACTAGCTCGCAGTTCGACCTCGACGAGACGGTACAACAAGTAGCAGCGGCTCTCCAGGTAGAGGGTCTCAATCTTACGGGCGCGGCCCGGGACCGTGCCGTATCGACCGAGACAATCGGCACCGTGTCGGCAGAGACCGACGCAATCTCACTGGTCCGACCCGACGGGTCCGTGGTGAACGGCACCGACCCGGACGTCAACATCTCCGTTTCCGGGGATACAGTGACCTACCAGATCATCGACCCGTCGCCGGGAGAGTGGACGTACGAACTGGAGAACACGAACACGAACAGTTCGGGGTACAGTGCCGAGGTCACCGCCAACGCTCAAGCAACCCTGGACGGGAGAACCGTCGGAGAGAGATACTACACCGGTGGTCGGGCAGTACTCACCGCAACACTGGCCGGTCCCGGGGGTGGTATCGACAACGCGACGGTAACAGCGAACGTCACCGACCCGGACGGGACAGTAACGACTCGCTCCCTCGAGGAGCAACGCCCCGGCGTGTACGCCGGCACTGTCGCACTCGGGGCGAACGGCACCTACTCGGCGACCATCAGCGCACAGAACGACTCACTCTCGCGACTGGAAACGGTCTCGTGGCCGGTCGAGGAGACACCGCCGCTCTCGGTGAACCAGACGGAGTCGCCAACGGTCGTACAGGGCGCGTCTGGCACGTTCAATCTGAGCGTGAGCAACACGACGCCCGCAGTCCAACCGGGCAACGAGACGGTCACTGTCGGCATCTCCGAGCTGACCGCCGGCGGTGGGACAGACATCATTCCGGCCGCGCAGGTTGACCTCTCCTCGCGGGTGGTCGACCCGACCACCGAGCAGAACGTGACCACGACGGTCGCCGTTCCGGAGACAACCGCGCCGGGAGAGTACAGCGGGACTGTTCGGGTTGTCCGGGCCGACGGCAGTGTCGTCACCGAGCAAGTGAGTGTGACGGTACTCGAACCGGCGGCGTTCAGAGTCGACAGTCTCGAGAGCAACAGCCCCGTCGACGAGGGCGAGTCACTCACGCTCACCGCGGAGATAACGAACGCCGGTGACGTCGCCGCCGAGCAACAGATCGGGTTCAGCGTTCCTGGACTCAACGAGAGTGCTGCGGTCAACGTCTCACTCGGTGCGAACAGCACGACAGTCGAGACCGTCTCCACCGAAACCACAGCGGGCGACGCGAGCGAGTACTTCGGGGCTGTGACCACCCCGGACGACACCAGCACGACGTCGCTCCAAGTTCTCGGTCCGGCGTTTTTCAACCTGACTGTCGGTGAGGCGTCCAGCGAGACAGACGTGCTTGAGAATCAGGAGGTACGCGTTCTCACGGGTGTAATAAACACTGGTGACGAACCGGCGACACAGACAGTGACTCTGAGTGTCGGCGGCGGTGAACCGGTCGCCGCCGAGGAGGTCCAACTTGGTCCCGGTGAGTTCGAAGTTCTCAACCTGACTTACCAGGCCGACGGCGACGACGATGGAACGGAGGTAATCGTCAGCACCGAGAACGCAACGCGTAGTGTGGCGCTGAGCGTCGAGTTCCCGGACCCGCTCCCCGAAAACGAGAACAGACCTCTCGACCCAGATGCCGACGGTCGTTACGAGGATATCAACGGCGATGGCTCGTTCAACATAATCGACGTGCAGGCGCTGTTCGACCACCTCGACAGTGACCCCGTTCAGACCTACCCAAGCGCGTTTAATTTCACCGGCTCTGACGACAGGCGTGTCTCTATTTTCGACGTGCAGGGTCTGTTCGTCCAACTCGAGCGCACGCGTGTTGCGCGCCTGTCCGTAGAGCGGTCGTCCCGGACGAGACACAGCGGGTCTGCCACGTCATAGTCTCTCAACCTCGCACGGGCCAACCGGCAACGACATCGAACCGGCCCTCACCGACTGATTCCGGGTGGGCGGGGACCCGCCGTGGCGTCCTGCTGACCGGGACCACCCCCCAGCACAGTTTCTCTATCTGCTGGTAGCGCTCCCACAGAATCCGCCTCTGGGGCCGACCGGGGACAGTGCCGGCCCGTTCACCGGATGTATCCCAGGTCCTCGAGTTGCTGTTCGAGGTCCTCGTCTATCTCGGCGGTCTGCCGGGTCAGGAGGTCGGCGTCTGTCAGTTCGTCGTAGGCCTTTGCGACCCTGCCGTCGTCGTCGCGTGCAACCTCGGTCACCGCACCGGGACCCTCGATATCGAGCGTGAGCGCGTGCTGACCGCTCCGGGCGAACTTGCGGACGGTTCCGTCCTGTGTCTCGTACACCGCCCGCCAGGGGCCAACGTACCGCTCGATGTCCTCGACAGAGCTGTACTTTGCGACCTTCTCCTCGGGGAGCATGAACGTCGACGACAGAACGGTTTCCCGCCCCTGGAGCGGGTCCGACCCGGTCTCACCCGTGGCGGCCGTCCGCAACAGAGCGGGCGTGTCGGTCAGGGACACGACCTCCTCGACGAGTTGCCCGCCCTGCTGGTCGGGATGGCTGACGACCAGCGGGACGTGTGTGAGCACCTCGGGGATGCCCCACTTGTGGTCCCGGAGACGGACACCGGGAGCCAGGCGACTCCGCTCGCCAAAGGCCTCGCCGTGGTCGCTCGTGATCACCAGCAGCGTCTCCGAGAGCTCTCCTCGACGTTCCAGGTCGGCAACCAGGTCACGGAGGATAGCGTCGGTCTGCCGGATGGCACCGTCGTACAGTGGTTCGAGCGCCGCCAGGTGGTCCCAGCCACGACCGCCGAGTGTCTCTCGGGCGCTCGGTTTCTCCGTCTGTGCCCGCCAGTTGGTCCCGTCGGCCCAGTGGTCGAACTCGGCGGTCGGCTCGTACGGCGAGTGTGCGTCCATCAGGTTGATACACGCCGCCCAGGGGCCGGTCTGTCGGTCTGCCCACGACAGAAAGGCGTCGGTGAAGTTACCGCCGTACAGGGTCTTGTACCCCGAATCCGCCCCGAACCCGGTTGTCTCCGCGACCCGTTCGATACCCGCGCTCAGCCTCGTCCGGAGCTCTCCGAGCGGTCCCGCGCCCCCGGAGGCGTCCACGCCGTCCCGTCTCCCCGCGTCGCTCCGCGCGCTCACCGATGTATCCGACGGTCCCGCCCGTTCGCTCGACGGCTCGTCTGTGCCGAGTCGCTCCGAGAGCCTGGCGAGACCGTCGTATCCGCGAAAGTAGGCACGCTTGAGCACCGTCCCGTCGACGACGTTCTCCAGGCGCGCGGTCAGCGGGTAGTCCGGTTCGTGGACGTGTTCGAACGCGTCGGCGAGATTCGAGGCGTTCGACACGATGCGGTTGTTCGTGAACAGCCCGGTGCTGTAGTCGAACTCCGTCTCGAGTTCTCGCCAGATGGTTCGACTCGGGTCGACCTGTGCGATGTGTCTCGTCGCCCGGTGTTCCTCGACGTGAGCCCCGGTGAAGATGCTCACGTGGCTCGCGATGCTGTGGATACCCGGGGCGCGGGCCTGCGTGTACACCGTCGAGCGGTCACCGAACGCGGAGAGAAACGGCGTCGTCTCCCGGTCGTAGCCGTGGAGACTGGTGTTTTTCGCCCGAACGGAATCGAGAACCACCAGCAGGACGTTGTTCCGTTCGCTCACGAACGCGGTTCGCCTGCTGTCGGTATAAGGGTACGGATATCGGGGTTACTCCCCGAGTGACTCGGCGATATCGGCGAGCGAGGAGTCCGGGCGGTCGACCGGGTCGTAGACGACCCGCGCGCCGGGCTCGCGGAGCCCGTACGCGTACCCCTCGGTGAGCACATCGAGCACGAGTGTCGTCCCGGGACCGAACCCTCTCTCGTCGAGCCAGCTCCCGAGCAGGTCCTCGCCCGTCCGGTCCCGGGTCAGTTTCCGGTTGGCGTAGGCGGCCCGGACGGCGGTCTCGCCCGACAGTGTCGGGACGACCTCGGCGTGGGTGCCGGTGCCGGCGAGGGACAGCCACACCAGGTCACCGGCATCACAGGACAACACCGCCGGGAGGACCAGTTGCGGTCGGTTCGTCGACCCGACCGCGGACAGTTCGACCCGGTGCGAGTCCACGACCGGGTGGTCCGACGGGACCCGGTCGGTCATCGTCCGGCCTCCGTTCGTGCGGCGTCCAGTCGACGGGCGAGCAGGCCGGCCTGGACGCCGGCGGTGAACCCGGCGTCGATGTTGACCACGGAGAGAGCGGTACAGGACTGGAGCATCCCGGCGAGTGCCGCCTCGCCGTCGCCGCCGTGGCCGTACCCGGTCGAGACCGGCACGCCGATCAGAGGCACGTCGACGAGTCCGGCCAGGACAGTCGGGAGTGCACCTTCGCGGCCGGCCGCCACGACCAGCACGTCCTGCGAGCGCAGCACCGGGAGCTGGTCGACCGCCCGGGCGACGCTGGCGACACCGATGTCGTCGACGCGCTCGACGGTTGCACCCATCTCGCGGGCCAGCACCGCCGCCTCGGTGGCCGGAACGGCGTCCCCGGTTCCGGCGGTGACGACACCGACCCGTGCGTCCAGGTCCGGCGGTTCGAACGACTCGCCGCGGGCGACGAGCACGCCCGCCCGCTCGTGGACCCGGGTGTCGGCTGCCGCGAGTCGCTCCCGGGTCAGTTCGACCTGTGTCTCGTCGAGCCGCGTCGCGATGGCTCGTCCCGTCGTGTCGAGGCTCGTCTCTGCCAGGGCGGCAACCTCGGCGGGGGTCTTGTCGGCACCCAGAATCGCCTCCGGGACGCCACTGCGGCGCACCCGGGCGGCGTCGAACCGGCCGGCCTCGCCCGTCGCGTACCCCCGCAACTCCGCCTCGGCGGCCGCCGGACTCAGCTCCCCGGCCGCAACCGCGTCGAGAATCTCGCGCATGCCGCCGGTACACGCCCGTCACACTTATCTGGTGGGCTAATGACCCGCTGTGGTGTGGACCGGCGTCCGGGTGTCGCGCAGGCAGACCGACAGTTACCCGGTCGGTCGGAGATGCTCGCAGTCGCCGGCCGCCACCGTCTCGACGCCGTCGCCGGTGTCGACCCGGAGCGTACCGGGGAACCGCACGTCGACAGCCTCGCCGACGACGGTGCGACCGCCAGTCTCGACGCGGACACGCCGGCCGAGTGTGTCGGCGTGCTCGCGCCAGGCCGGCAACACCGCGTCCTGGTTCCGGTGGAGACTGTGCAGTTCCTCGAGGAGCCGCTGTGTCAGGCGGCGGCGGTCGACGTCGCCGCGCTCGGCCCGCAGACTCGTCGCGCGGTCGTCGGGCACCTGGCCGGGGTCGACGTTGGCGTTGAGTCCGACCCCGACGACCAGCCACCCGACCCGGTCGGCCTCGCCCTCCATCTCGGTGAGAATCCCGGCGAGTTTCTGCTCGCCGACGAGCACGTCGTTCGGCCACTTGATACGCGCGTCCACACCGGCCTCCCGGACCGCGCGTGTCGTCGCGACGGCCGCGGCGAGCGTGTAGACCGGCGCGTGTGCCGCCGGCACGTCGGGGCGGAGAAGTACCGACAGCCAGACCCCGCCACTTGGCGAACTCCAGGTCCGGTCGAGTCGGCCACGGCCACCCGTCTGCTCGTCGGCCACCACGGCGACGTGGTCGCGACCCTCGTCTGCCAGGTCCCGGGCGCGGCGGTTCGTGCTGTCGATGCTGTCGTGGTACTCGACCTCGAACGGCGCGTCGAGACCGAACGCGACGGCCGGACCGAACTCCGGGACCGACAGGAGTTCGTACCCGTCGTCACCGCCCGATATCTCGAACCCGGCCTCGCGGAGCGCCTCGACGTGCTTCCAGACCGCCGCGCGCGAGATGTCGAGACGGTCCGCGACCGCCGGCCCGGCCACCGGCCCGTCGGCGAGCGCCTCCAGTACCCGGATGCGTGTCTCCTGCATGCCCCGCCGTAGGACCGCCGGGGTCAACGGTGTTGTGACTCTCGCCGGCCTCGCCCGTGCACCCCCGGGTCAGTGCTGTGGGTCCGTCTCCGCAGCGTCCCCGTCGGGCAGGATGTGGACAGTCCCCTCGGCCCGGAGCACGGGCACGGTGTCCGCGTCGGGGTCGAAAAACGGCGGGCGCGCGACGGTGACGGTCTCGTAGGTCTCGGGGTCGAGCAACTGGACGGCGTGGTCGTCCTCGACGGCCACCACCGTCGTCTCCTGTGCGTCCTCGCGGTGGCCGAGTCGGCGGGCGTCGGCCAGTTCGCCGTCACCGAAGGCGGTCTCGTAGGGGTCGCCCGTGTGCAGGTACACCCCGGTGATGCGGTCGTGTGCGTTCTGCACGAGCACCGGTCCCTCGCCGTTCCCGGGGTCGATAACCGCCCCCGGCCGGTACGGCGGGAGACGGACGGCGTAGGTCATCCGGTAGACCCCGTTGCCGTCCTCGTCCTCGGTGACCAGCGTCTCGTGGTCGGTGTAGGACCCCCCGAGGGCCGTGACCGTCCGGCGGGCCACCTGCGCGCCGAGCTGTGTGGTCGAGAGCCGGATGTCCAGCCCCCCTTCGACGGGGGCCACCTCCGTGACGAAGGCCTCGCGGTCGCCGTCGGCCTCGTGTGTGGCGACCAGTTCGTTTGCTATCTCGGTCGCGCGGTCGCACTCGGACTCGTCGGGGTTCCGACCGTGAGCGCGCACCTGCACCACACTCGCGTAGGACCCACCCGCGATGCGACCACACCGCGTGCAGGTTCCCCGTCCGATCTTCACCGGCACGACCACCTCCTCGGCGAGGGGCCGACCGCGGAGGCGACCGGTGAACTGGCAGTGCATCCGGATGGTCGTCTCGTCGATCTGCTCCGGGGCAACCTGCCAAGAGACCTCCGTCGCGTCGACGTGGACACCGAGCGCCTCCCGGACTGCGTCGACTGCGATGTCGGTGTAGTCCTCCGCGCCGACGTCGACCCACCCGTTCCCGCGCTGGACCGCCCCGCACCGGCTACACACCTGCACCTCGACACGTTCGGGCGCGTCCACGAGGTCGTACTCGTCGAGGTAGCAGTCGGTACACAGCGCACGGTCACGCGCCGTCGGACCCGACACCCGCTCCTCGACGGTCTCGCCACAGCGTGGACAGAACTCGCCGGAGCGACTCATCACCGACATCTACGCCAGCGAGACTTGTAAGCGTCGCGTTCACAACCCGTCCAGTCCGGCCGACTCGCCGGCGACCTGTCGAGTTCGGTAGTCGTCCCGGGGCCCGCCAGACCACCCGGAGCGCCCGCGCAGAACCGCGGACTGACTGCCGGGAGAGACCGGAGCAGACCCGGGGCGGGCGCGCCGTCACGTACTGGTAGGTTGGACAACAGAACAGAACCTGTCGGAGTACGGATACACCGACACGAAAGGTACCACCTTTATGAGAATCCAGACTAACTACATCGTGTGAACAGGCCGCAGCGCAACCGGGGCAAGACGATACACCGCGACACCGGGCGGACGTTCTACTACGCGACCAGACTCCTACCCGAGCGGGTTCGTGAGCAGACGTACGTCCTGTACGGGTTCTTTCGCATCGCCGACGAGGTGGTCGACGGTGAACGGGGGTACACGCCGGACGAGCAGGAGGCCCGCCTCGAACTGCTCCGCGAGGCGGCACTCGGCGAGCGCGAGGCCGACGACCCTGTCGTCGAGGCGTTTGCCGATGTCCGCGAGGAGGCCGGCATCCCGGACGAGGAGGTGAACGCCTTTATCGACGCGATGGTGACCGATATCGACACCGACCGCTACGAGACCTACGAGGATGTCGAGGCGTACATGCGCGGTTCGGCGGCGGCGGTGGGGAACATGATGAGCGCCGTCATGGGTGTCGACGACGAGCAGGTCCGGCCACACGCGATGGCGCTCGGCGAGGCGTTCCAGTTGACGAACTTCATCCGGGACGTGCGCGAGGACATACACGACCTGGACCGGGTGTACCTGCCGCTGGAGACGCTGAGACGACACGACGTGAGCGTCGACGATATCCGCAACGAGCGGGTCACGCCGGCGCTCCGGGAGGCAGTTGCCGCCGAGTTGCGCCGCGCCGAGGAACGCTACCGGACCGGCGTCCGCGGCATCGAGTATCTCCCCGAGGACTGCCAGTTCGGTGTCGTGCTCGCGGCGGTGCTGTACGCCGAACACCACCGGCTGATCCGCAACCGCGAGTTCGACGTGCTCTCGGCGCGACCGACGCTGTCGCGCCCGCGCAAACTCTGGACCGTCGCCCGGACCTGGTGGCACTGGCGGCGCACCCGTGACCCGGTTGCCGTCTTCCAGCGTGTCAGCGCCGTTCCGACCGAGGATTCGACCGCCGAGGACACTGTCGAAAAGGGCCGACTCCCCGGGATTCCCTCGCCCACCTCCTGGATTCTCCGGCGGTAGCGGGTGTCGACTGCACCGATGCGACCCGACCGGTCGTGACCCGTGCGCTCACGCGGACCGGTCGAGTTCGGCCTCGATAACCGCCCGTCCGACACGGACGGCGTTCTCGGCGGCGACGCCGAACCCGTTCT